>NZ_JBIVMF010000005.1:0-309948 GCF_044752945.1 Streptomyces sp. NPDC088554
GCGGGGAGAAGATCTGGCCGTACGCGGGGAAACCCGTGGCCATAAATTGCGCGGTATTTGGCCGCACACGGGGAGCTTACGGAGACCGCCGTCAAGCCACGGCTGTCCGTCCAGCTGTCCAGTGATCGGCAGCTCGAACCAGCTGTAGGCGTCCAGGCCGACCTTCGCGGCGGTGGCGTCGATCTGTGGCCGTAGCGCCTCCAGTGTCTTGACGTGGCAGCCAAGGAGCAGGCCGAGGAAGTGCATGTTCGGGCGGCCTCGGTGACCGGGCAGCGGGCGGCTCTCCTTCAAGTGCCGCGCGAGGAGTTCGCGCAGTGCGTCGCTGGCACCGGTTCTGTAGCTCGTGCGGCCTTCGCTGCGACGGTCGTAGAGCTGACGACGGTGTTCCTCAGTGGCGAGGATGTCGGGGCCGAAGTCGTCGATGAACCGCAGAGACCAGGCGATGAGCGGTCCGAGAACGGCTTCGGGGATCCGGTCGGTGGCGTTCTCGGCCGTCTTGGGCCGGGAGGGCTCGCCCCAGCCCTCGACGTGGCGGGGGTCGAGGGTGAGCCCGTCGTCGGGCAGGCCGTGGCGATAGCGCCAGAGGAATCGGACGGCTCGCCGGGCCGAGTATCGGACGCCCGGGCTGGTCACCGTGGCGAGCAGATGTAGCTGGTACTGCTCCAGGTCTCGGGCTTGCAGGCCCGCCAGCACCACCCCGGCCGGCCGTCCCGGCCCTGGAACATAGGCGTCTGCCCAGCTGAGAAACCGCTTCAGCTCCCCGAAGGTGCGGTGCACCGTGTTGACGCTGGCCCGGCGTTCCCCGGGCGGCAGGGGCCCGGAAAGCATCGCGTAGCACAGGTGCTTGACGGTCTGCCGGTAACGGGCGGGCAGGGCAGCGAAGTCCAGCATCAGGGACTGCGCATGCCGCTGGAGGAGGGCGTCCTCCAGCCTCCAGACTCCGTCGGTGAACCTGGAGGTGGCCTCCAAGGAGGCGCCGGGACGCAGGCGGCGGCCGTGCAGAACCAGCGGTCCTGTCTCAGCCGAGGCCGGCAGCCGGGTGAGCGCGGTGGTCATGGTTGTTCCCAGGGGTTCTCGATCAGATGCAGCAGTGCGTCGGTCGGCTTGTTCTGCTCGGCGGCGGTGACCTCCTCAGGGCCGAACCGGGTGAGTACGTCGTGGCGGATCGCGGCCCAGGCGGGTCCGTAGCGGTGCCACCAGTCCGGTTCGCTCATCTGCTGGCGGCGCTCGGCAAGGGCATCGAGCAGGCCCAGCAGACGGGGCAGGTGGGCGGTGGTGATCAGGCAGTTTCCGCAGTGGAAGCAGTCGAGGAAGGATGCTTCGCAGCGGCTGTCCGTGACCGGGTGCCGTTCCGGATCGGTGCAGGCCGACCAGGCGGTGTCCAGCTGTCCGTGCTCCGCGCGGTGGGCAAGATCGGCGTCCAGGCCGCCGTCTTCGGGGTTGTCGCCGCAGGCGGAACCCGGGATGACACGCAGGGCGCCGCCGGCGGAGCGCAGGGTCCGCTGATGGGCGGCCAGGGCCGCCTGCTCGGCGTCGGCGAAGGCTTCGCCGACGACCTCGTGGGCCCAGGCGATCGTCGTCGGGTCGCCGCGCAGGTAGTGCCGGAACAGGACGGGGATGGTGTTGGTGCGGACAGCAGACGGCAGGTGTCCGCCGACCTGCCGGGTGCGGCGGACGTCGATGCTGGTCTTGAGCCGGTTGAACTCGATCACCAGCGGCGGCGCCTCCGCGTCCGCGGAAGGGGCGTCGGCCAGCAGACCCCGCTGAAGGGCCCACTGGCGTTGACCGGACGAGTGGTAGAGGGCGGTGGCGAACGGATCGTGGTGCTCGTCCCGGCCGGTGACTCCGGCGCGGTTCCCGTTGCGCCAGACTGACCAGAGGCTCTTGGCTCCGCTGAAGCCGCGGCTGCGGGCAGCGAGTCGGTGTACCAACAGATAGAGCCCACCGGGTGTGTGCAGCTCCCGGCCCGGCGGGCCGATCTCCCAGGTCACCGTGTCGAACCAGCGGTGAGGACCGCGTCGGCGCTTGACCGGCCGCAGTTCGACCGCGCGGCCTTCCAGAACGCGGTGCTCGGCGGGCAGTTCCTTCACGGTCTCGATGTTGCGGCCGGTGAGTGCGACCAGCAGAACCATGAGCGGTGCCAGGTCGGCGGGCGTCAGGAACAACTCGGCTGCCCGTGCGGACCGTTCGGTCCATTCCGTGCGACCGCGACCGGGCAGTCGCGGAACCTCGCCGGTGGCGGCCATTTCATCGAGAGCTGTGGCGCGTGCCCGATCGGCGCCGCTCAGCGTGTCGGGTGCGGTGCGAAACTGCTCCAGCATGGCCTCGGCGGCGTCGATCCGGTCCCGGATGCGAGCCGCGTCCCGGCGTGCAGCCGCGACCAGACGGCTGAGCTCACCGTCGGAGTACCCGGGCTTGCCCGCGGAGCGGTGCCGCTCGTAGCGGCGGGCGACGAAGTCGAGGACCTCCGAAGCCACCACGTCGCGCAAGGGTGGCAGTTCCAGGAACTGTCCGACCTTGCGGACCTCGTGCCAGGCAAGCACCTGCTGGTTTGTCTCGCACCGGTGCCGGTAGAACGCCTCCATCTGAGCGGCTGTCAGCTCGCCCGGATGTGCCGGAGGGTTCGGCAGCTGGGCGAGGAACCTCATGAACCTCTGGACCGGCTCCCAACAACTGCGGGCCGACGCCAGTGTGCGGACCGTCCCGCTGGGCCCGATCCGCCGCTCAAGCGCCTCGGCCAGGGGCGCGTGCCAGCTCCCAAGTGGTAGCGCGGAGAGGACGAACTGCCGCCGACGGCCATCCTCACCGTGAAAGTCCACGGTCAGTGAGCCGTCCTCGGACCGCAGCCGGGGCGGCGGAACGTAGGCGGGGCCCGGCAGCACGGCCGGGCGGCCGGTGCGGGTGCTGCCCCGGCCGGTCTTCGCCGCCGTCATGACACGTCCCCGGCAACCAGTGCGAGGGGCATGTCCCTGGGGTCCTCCCAGAAGTCGGGGACCAGGGCCATGCGGGTCTCCATCTCCAACTCGGCCAGGGCGTGAAGATAAATGGTCGTGGTCAGGACCGACCGGTGGCCGAGTCTGCGGCGGACCCAGTCCAACGGGTCGCCGAAGATCCGGGTGTAGTGGCCGCGCTGGTCCGCGGTCATCGACGCGAGTGCCGCGATGTGTCCGCGCTGGAGCTGTTCCAAGGTCACCACGGCGAAGGTGTGACGCAGAGCATGGGCGTGAGCAGTGACGCCAAGGCCGTGCCGACGGCACCGTTCGTTGGCGTCGGCGAACATGCTCTTCCATGTTGAGACCGCCAGCGGCAGGCCCTCCTCGCCGAGCCAGAACATGCCAGGCTCCAGCCCGTCCGGGGTGTCCACGAGCAGCCGATACCGCTCAGTCGGATCGAGCTGGGACACCTTCACCCGGCTCCGCCCGCCGCCGCTCTGCACGGCCACCGGCTTGCCGGGGTCCTCCACTACCAGCGGCCGACGGATCCTGGCGTAGCGGCCCGCCGCCCGGGCCCGCTCGATCACCTCGACCCGGTCGAACCGCGCGTAGGCGGCGAGTTCACCGATCAGCGATTCGGGCGTGTAGACCCAGCGGGCCGAGAAGTTCTTCGCGATCGCCCCCGGGAGCCAGAACCGCTGATAGCCGCCCGCACCGTGCAGTAGCGGCAGTTCGAAGACGCTCAGCGCGGACTGCTCGGCCAGCCGCAGCCCGGTGCGGACCATCAGGTCCGTGAAGCACGCGTTGCGGGCCGCCCACCGGCCCCGGAACCTCTCATCCGGCAGCCCGTCCAGGCGGTAGCCGCGTACGCCCACGTCCCGCCAACGGCGGTAGGCGGCCGGAGGCAGCCACTCGACCTTGTCCTTCTCCGCATCGTGCGCGTACGTCGCCGGCGTGGTCCCCGGCTCCTGCCCGCGGACCGGCATGCGGCCCGCCTCCACCGGCACCAGACGGCGGGAGCGTTGGACGATCGGATGCGCGACCACGTGCCCGCGCTGTACCGCCCATAGATAGAACTGGTTGACCAGCGACACCTCGCGGTTCCACGTCGACCCGGCCACCCGCGGCCCCGCCGTGTCCTGACGGCGCCACACCAGATACGCCACATGGTCGTCCTCGGATGCGTCCCGCCACGATGTACCGCCGCGCGAAGCCCACAGGAAGTTCAGGAACTTCGCGATGTCCCTGGCGTACCCCGTCCGCGTGTTCTGCGGGGCCGCGACCATCTGCGGACGACGGAAGAACGAGTTGAGAGCGACGTCGTACGCGTACGTCGGCGACAGCAGGAACGGCAGCGGCGAGGCCGGGCACGGAAGGTCTCTGCGAGTGAAGTACACCCGCCATCCCGTCTCGATCACGCACGCAAGGTACATGAACAGTGACCAAGCGTGCACAAAACAGCACCAGCAGCAGCCGGCGCCGCAGCACCGCCTTCGGGACCGCCTCCCTGGTGGCGACCGAGGTGAACTCGCCGGTGAAGCCGGTGGCGAACTCGGCCTCCTTGAGGATGTCGATCAGGTCGATGGTGCCCCAGCGGCGTTCGATCTCCGCCTTCAGCGCGACGAGGTTCTCCGGCTCCTCCTGCTTGCCCAGCGGCGAGACCTTGATCCACGGCTCGCCGTGCTTCTTGACGATGTCCACCCCGCCCGTGGTGCCCAGCTCCAGCGCCGTGTCGAAGCGGGTCAGGGCCTCGCGCAGCCTTTTCTCCAGGGCCTCGATGAACTTCTCCGGGTCCTGCGGCTGGCGGATCGCGTCGTAGTGCACATCGCGGTTGTCCTCGAAGTCCGGTGGCAGGTCGTCCTCCGGGTTCTGCCACCGGTTCGCGCCCGGCACCCAGATCTCCCGCCGCCGCAGCGCGTCCCGCAGGGCCACGAGCACGCACAGCTCGTACGGGATGCGCTCGACCCGACCGCGCTCATCCACCACAGCCTTGCGCCACTCCTCGCGCACCACCCCGGCCAGCGGGATCTTCTCCGCCTCGTCGAAGAACGCCCCCTCCTTCGCGATGGGCTGGTCCAGGTACCGCTTGAGCAGGTCGATCGCGTCCATCACCGGCCGGTAGGCGGTGTTGTTGCACTTCAGCTCCAGCGCGTTGAGCAGGGGTGAGAGCATCCGCCGCCAGTGGTTGGAGTACGACGAGCGCAGCACCGTCCGCACCCGGGCCCGGTAGCGTGCCTCATTCGCCGCGGCCTCCGCCGCCAGCGCCTTCAGCGTGGACTCCCCGGCCACCGGATAGATCACCTTGCGGACCGTGCCTCCCGGCTCCGCGACCGCCGCCTCCGCCAGCCGCAGCAGGATGCCCTCCTTGCCGCGGACCCGCTTGAGCTCCTTGTTGAACTCGCCCTCGACCTTCTTCTCCGCCCGCGTGTTGATCTTCTGTACGAGCTGGATGAACAGCTCCACCAGCGAGTCGGTGATCTCCGTCTCCCGCACATGGCACAGCGTCGACAGCAGCGTGTACCGCACCGGTCCGGCCGCCGCCCGCAGGTCCGATGGGTACTCCTTGGCCGCCCGGGCCCGCCAGGCCGCCACCAGCTTCTCCGACACGTCCGCGAACAGCTCCGGCGGCAACTGGAGCCCGCGCACTCACTGGAGCTTGTTCACCTCTGCCAGCAGGCTGTCCAGCCCCAGCGCCCCGGGGTCCGCCTTCAGCTCGGTGAAGAACGTGCCCCCGCCGCCCGCGCTCTCCGCGTCCGTGCAGGCGTCCTCGGCGATCAGGTCGTCCAGCCGGGACCGGGTCGCCGCCGACAGCCGGGCCACCGTGGCCGCGCAGAACCGCTCCTCGAAGGTGCTGACCGCTTTGCCCACCAGCCGGGCGATCTGTCCCGGGGCAGGTGGCTCCAGCCGGTCCTTCCGGCAGCGGGCCACCACCGCCTCCGCCAGCCGCTCCCGGTTCAGCTCCACCCCGCACAGCTCGACCGCCAGCCACTCGGCGAGCTGGGCCTGGTCCTCCTCGGTGCACTCACGGAAGCCGAACGCGCCCCGGATCTCCATCCGGTGCCGCTTGATCGCCCGCCCCGACCAGTCGTACGCGACCCACTCCTCCGCGGGCGCCCTCACCTGCTGGGCGACGTACGACACCGCCGGCACCGGGATCTCCCCGGCGTCCTCCGGGAACCGGGCCTCTACCTCGAAGAACTTCAGCAACAGCGCGAACCCCAACCGGTTCGCCCCCGACTTGTTCCGCAGCCGCTCCTGGTCCTCCTCCAGCAGCGTCCAGACCTCAATCAGGTCCTCCGGCTCCCACTCCTGCCGCACCCCAGGCTCCCTCCGGTCGTTATGACCGGACCAACCTCGCCGAGCAGGCCCCCCGGTGAGCCCAGAAGGTCCAGAACGCTGACAAGCACACCCCGGATCCGCTACAGAGAGCTACTTGTCACTTCGCCGTAGCTTCGGGAGAACAGGGCCTGCTCCTGCCAACGCGCGCTGCCCTGCGTTCCCGCCGACGCCTGCGCGGAGTCACAGCTCGCGGTGGACCTTGGTGTTGGATGCCTGGGCGCGGGGGCGGACCACCATGAGATCGATGTTGACGTGGCTGGGGCGGGTGACGGCCCAGGTGATGGTGTCGGCGATGTCGTCGGCGGTGAGCGGCTCGGCGACGCCCGCGTAGACACTGGCGGCCTTCTCGGTGTCGCCGTTGAATCGGGTGGTGGCGAACTCGTCGGTCTTGACCATGCCGGGGGCGATCTCGATCACGCGGACCGGGGTGCCGACGATCTCCAGGCGGAGCGTCTCCGCGAGGACATGGGCGCCGTGCTTGGCGGCCACGTAGCCGGCGCCGCCCTCGTAGGTGCCGTGGCCCGCGGTGGAGGAGAGGACGACGACCGTGCCGTCGCCGCTGGCGGTGAGGGCGGGCAGCAGGGCCTGGGTGAGGTTGAGGGTGCCGAGGACGTTCGTCTCGTACATCCGGCGCCAGTCCTCGGGGTTCCCGGTGGCGACCGGGTCGGCGCCGAGGGCGCCGCCCGCGTTGTTGACGAGCACCTGGAGCACGCCGCCGGGCGTGCCGGGCGTCTCGGCGGTCTCGGGCGTCTCGGCCGTCTCGGCGGCGAGGGTGTCCAGGGCGCCGGCGAAGGCGTCGACGGCGGCGCGGTCGGTGACGTCGAGGGCGTACGCGGTGGCGCGGTGGCCCTCGACGGTGAGCTTCGCGGCGAGCGCCTCGATGCGGTCCTCGCGGCGGGCGGTGACGACGACGTGATAGCCGGCGGCGGCGAGTGTCCGCGCGGTGGCGGCGCCGATGCCGCTGCTCGCTCCGGTGATGACGGCGATGGGGGTCCCGGCGGCGGTCATTTCGTACTCCTCGCGCATATGATCGGCTGATCTGTCCGGCCAGGATAGGCGGGGTGCGGACGGCGGCGGGCGCGCCGACCGGATGGTGGGCTTCCGGGTGGTCTTCCTCCGGGGGGCTTCCGGGGCGGCCGGACGGCCCGGTGGGTCCGTGGCCGGTGGCCGCCTCAGTGGTCCCGGGGCGCGTACATGATCACTGCCATGCCCGCCAGACAGATCAGCGCTCCCGTGATGTCCCAGCGATCCGGGCGGTAGCCGTCGGCGGCCATGCCCCAGAGGATCGACCCCGCGACGAACACCCCGCCGTACGCGGCGAGGATCCGGCCGAACTCGCCGTCCGGCTGGAGCGTGGCGACGAAGCCGTACGCGCCGAGGGCGATGATCCCGGCCCCGATCCAGATCCAGCCGCGCCCCCCGCCGCCGGTGCCGTCGCCGCGTACTCCCTGCCAGACGAGCCAGGCGCCGCCGATTTCGAGAACGGCGGCGAGGGCGAAGAGAACGACGGAGCGCAGTACGACCATGGTTGCCAGCGTGGCATAAGGCGTTCGGCCCTCGGCTGCCGCACCGCCACCCCTACGACGGCTGCGTAACGCTCGGGCTGCGGGTGCCTGGGGTCGGAACTATGAACGCCAAGATCGGCACGCTGTTGGGGGTGGCGGCCGAACGTACCGTCACCGTTGTCAGGGGCGTCACCGACGACCAGCCCACCGCGCCTACTCCGTGCGCGCTGATCGTGTACGGGTGGGAACGGGTGGGATCTGGCGCGGGCCGCGGGCAGCCGTACGAGCCGGACGCGACGCTGGTCGGGGCGGTCGGGGCGGAGTTCCGGACGCTGGCGCCGACGGCGCGCAAGACGGGGGTGTTCGGGGAGCCCGTGCCGGTGGCGGAGGACGCGGAGCCGTTCGACGCGCTGCTGGCGCTGACCGGGCGGGACCCGGGCTGGAGCCGTCCGTAGCGCGACGCCGAGCCGTTCGCGCGGTGAAAGCGCCCGCGAGATTCCCTGTTCCCGGCCCACCAAACCGAACTGGCGAACTATCGCACTTCGGGACTGAACGGGTTCTCGACGGGCAGACGTCTGGTCATGCACCACTGTCCGTAGCGGGTGTGTGAGGAGGAGGGGACGGGACATGGAGATTTCCGGCATTGTCACGGCCATCGTGATCGGCGTCGTCATCGGCGTGCTGGGGCGGCTCGTGGTACCCGGATGTCAGCGCATCGGTGTGCTGTGGACCATCGCGGTCGGCGTTGTCGCGGCACTGATCGGTACGGCTGTCGCGGCGGGCTTCGGGGTGGCCGATACCAAGGGGTTCGACTGGATCGAGCTGATAATCCAGGTCGGTCTGGCGGCGGCGGGGGTCGCCGCGCTGGACCGGGTGAAGGGCCGAGGATAAGCGCCAGGGGTGAGCGGGAGGCTCGGAGTCGGGGGGCTCTTCGGCTCCATGGCCTGGGCGGTTCCCGGAAGTGCCTCTTGGCCTGTTTGCCGGTTCGCGGTACCTTCACGTCGATAATCACGACGGCGAGACGGAAGTCCGGTGGGAATCCGGCACGGTCGCGCCACTGTAATACCGGGGGTTCGTCGCGCGTACGGCGTGAAGGGGTCCGGTGAGTCAGACCCGATGGCCGTCGTTCGAGCTCCATTCAATGGGACGCGAGTTCCCCAAGGAGGTTGTGCCATGGCTCAGTCCATAGCGACCCCGGTCCTTTCCCCCGTCAGCACCCCGGTAACTCCGCTTCCCCTGGGCGCGGTTCTGCCGTGGGCCGTGTTCGTGGGCACCCTGATGCTGGTGCTGCTCTATTTCGTCGGCGCCGAACAGGGCGCGACATCGGTGTTCTCCGGTGCGGGGGTGCATGAGTGGGTGCACGACGGCCGTCATCTGCTCGGTTTTCCCTGCCACTGACGGAGATCACGCACATGCATGGATCCACCGTCAGAAATCTCCTGGTCCGGGGCATGGTCGCGGGGCTGCTGGCCGGGCTCTTCGCGTTCGCGCTGGCCTACTTGGCGGGTGAGCCCTCCGTACGGGCGTCCATCGCCCAGGAGGAGGCGCGGTCCGCTCCCGCGCACCAGGAAGTGTCCGAGGGACAGGAATCGTCCGCCGCGCACGCGCACGGCGACGAGGAGGAAGAGGAGGAACTGGTCAGCAGGCCGGTCCAGTCGACGTTCGGACTGGCCACCGGTGTCCTGGTGTACGGGGTGGCCGTGGGCGGGATCGCCTCGCTGGTCTTCGCCGTCGGCCTGGGCAGGATCGGCCGGTTCGGCCCGAGGGCGACCGCCACGATGATCGCCGGGGCGGCCTTCGTCACGGTGTTCCTGGTGCCGTTCCTGAAGTATCCGGCGGCCCCGCCCGCGGTGGGCAGTCCGGACACCATCGGCAGGCGTACCGCGCTCTACTTCCTGATGATCCTGCTCAGCGTGTTGGTGGCGCTGATCGCGGTCATCGCGGGGAAGCGACTCGCGCCGCGGATCGGCAACTGGAACGCGTCGCTCGTCGCGGGCGCCGGTTATGTCGTCGTCATCGCCCTTGCCTGCCTCGTACTGCCGTCCAACACCGATGCCGTCCCGGAGTCGTTCCCGGCGGCGCTGCTCTGGGAGTTCAGGCTGGCGTCGATCGCCGTACAGGCAGTGCTGTGGACGGCGTTCGGGGTGATCTTCGGGGTGCTGGCCGAGCGGCTGCTCCAGCAGGGGAAGCCGGGCGCGGAGCCGAGCGGGACGGCATCCGAGGCGTCGTCACAGGCGCCGTCCGAGGCGCCGTCCGTAGTCCCGTCCTAGGCCCCGGTCGAAAGGCGGCATCCTGCCGGGTCGGTGTGTCTGACACCCTCCGGAACCGCGCACTGTCCCACGGGTCGTCCAACAGAGGCGGTCCGAGGGACAGCGCGCGGCGGATGAGAACGGGCTGAAGGCCGAACGGGCAGGCGGTACGTTCGCGACACGCTTAGGAGAGCGCGCGGACCGTCTCCGCCTGCGGTCCCTTCGGCCCCTGGGTGACCTCGAACTCGACCTTCTGGTCCTCTTCCAGGGTCCGGTAGCCGTTGCTCTGGATGGCCGAGAAGTGTACGAACACATCCGGGCCGCCGGAGTCCTGGCTGAGGAAGCCGTACCCCTTCTCCGAGTTGAACCACTTCACGGTGCCTGTTGCCATCGGTCCCAGCCCTTGTATCGATGTGTTGAGGCATCGAGTGCCCCGGCGCGACTTCGGCGCGCCGACACCCGATCATTTCTTCCCGCCGGGGCGAGGCCCGCCGACTTTCCCCTACCTCACCCGTAGGAGTGACGCCTCAGTCGCTGACGCCGACCGCGTGGCGGACGGTCGTTTCCACCGGGACGAAGTCCAGCATGGCGCGGGCGACATCGGCGCGGGCGATGGCGGAGCCGGGCGGGCCCGCTTCGACGGCGTGGCGGTAGGTGCCTCTGCCCGCTCCGTTCGTCAGCCGGGGCGGTCGTACGGAGGTCCGCTCCAGATCACCGGCCCGCAGGATCCGTTCCCTCTCCTCCAGGCCGGTGTACAGCTCCCTGAGTTCCACGACCCCTCCAGTCCAGTGCCAGTCCAGTGACGAGCGGATCCCGTAGTAGGTGAGTGTTCACTCACCTGCCACCGTGGTCGTCCGGGCAATGGACCGAGAAGCCGCTCCGACACCCCCGTCGCCGCCCCCGGCGCCTCTCCTGACCGGGGGAGCCCTGACGCGTGCGCGCATCCTCGACGCGGCGGCGTCGCTGATGACCACGGTGGGCCTGACGCGTACGACGACGAAGGAGATCGCGCGGGCGGTGGGCTGCTCGGAGGCCGCGCTCTACAAGCACTTCCGCGACAAGAAGGAGACCAAGGAGGAGACCAAGGAGTAGATCTTCGTCGGCGTCCTGCGCGAACGCGCGCCACGCTTCACGGACGGGCTGGCCGTGCTGGCCGCGCTGGAGGGGCGGGTCGGCCGGTGCGGGCGCGGTGGCGGACCATCTGGAGGAGGTGGCCCGTATCGGCGCGTGCTTCCACCGGGCCTTCCTGGAACTCGTCTTCGTGCTGGAGCCGCTGGAGCCGCCGGAGCAGCCGGAGCCGCCGGAGCCGCCGGAGGGCGTACTGCGTCCCGGAGACGCGGCGGGCTTCGCGCGGGAGGCGGTGCGGGCGCTGCCGGAGGGCATCGCCCTGCCGGGATCGGGCGGACAGTAGAGTTCGGGGTCGGTCTTTTTCCGGTCCTTTCCGGTCTGGTTCTGTCCCGTCGAGCCTGTCCTGTCCGGTCTTCTTCGATTTCCTTTCGACTTCTTCCAGCTCAGAGGTGTACGGCAGTGAGCATCCCGCCTGTGGTGGACCCCGTACCGCCTTCCGCCGTGACCGTGGTCGGGATCGGCGCCGACGGGTGGTCCGGGCTGTCCGGCGGGGCGCGGGAGGCGCTGCTCCGGGCGGAGGTGCTGATCGGCGGCGACCGCCAGTTGGACCTGCTTCCCGGCGAGTGCGTGGGCGAGCGGGTGGCGTGGCCCTCGCCGCTGCGGCCCGCCGTTCCCGTACTGCTCGCGGCTCATGCCGGGCGCCGGATATGCGTGCTGGCCAGCGGGGATCCGATGTTCTACGGGATCGGGCGGGCGCTGGCCGAGGTGGCCGGGGCTGGGGCGCTGCGGGTGCTGCCGCACCCCTCGTCGGTGTCGTACGCCTGCGGGCGGCTCGGCTGGCCGGTGGAGGACACGGAGGTCGTCACGCTCGTCGGACGCCCCACCGAACGACTGGCCGCCGCGTTGTACGACGGCCGCCGGGTCCTGGTGCTCAGCGCGGGCGCGGCAACCCCGGCCGAGGTGGCGGCGCTGCTGCGGGCGCGGGGGTACGGGCCGAGCCGGCTGCGGGTGTTCGAGCGGCTCGGATCGGAGCAGGAACGGTACGTCGAGGGCTCCGCCCAGGACTGGGACCTGCCCGAGGGCGACCCGCTGAACGTCGTGGCGGTCGAGTGCCGCCGGGCGCAGGACGCGCCGCGCCTCGGCGCCGTACCGGGGCTGCCGGACAGCTCGTACGAACACGACGGCCAGCTCACCAAGCGCCATGTGCGCGCCGCCACGCTGGGCGCGCTGGCACCGGCGCCCGGGGAACTGCTCTGGGACGTGGGAGGCGGGTCCGGTTCGATCGGCGTGGAGTGGATGCGTACGCACCCCTCATGCCGGGCGGTGTCCGTCGAACGCGATCCGGCGCGCGCCGAGCGCATCGGCCGCAACGCGCGGGCGCTCGGCGTCCCGGGGCTGCGGATCGTCACGGGTGCGGCGCCCGCCGCGCTGGCGGGCCTGCCGGTGCCGGACGCGGTGTTCGTCGGCGGCGGGCTGACCGTGCCGGGGCTGCTGGACGCCTGCTGGGAGGCGCTGCCGGCGGGCGGCAGGCTGGTCGCGAACACGGTGACGCTGGAGTCCGAGGCGCTGCTCGCCGACCGGTACCGCCGCTTCGGCGGGGAGCTGGTACGGCTGGCGGTGGCGCACGCCGTACCGGTCGGAGGATTCACCGGGTGGCGGCAGGCCATGCCGGTCACGCAGTGGTCGGTGACGAAGGCGCGGTGACGAAGGCGCGGTGACGAACGACCGTGTGATGCGCGCCCTTCGTGTGATGCGCGCCCTTTCAGTCTCAGTGGGATCTCAGTGGGAGAAGAACGATGACGGTGTACTTCATCGGCGCCGGCCCCGGCGCCGCCGACCTGATCACGGTGCGCGGCGCGCGCCGGCTCGCCGCGTGCGACGTCTGCCTGTACGCGGGCAGCCTCGTCCCGCGCGAACTGCTGGCCGAATGCCCGCCGGGCGCACGGCTGATCGACACCGCGCGGATGGATCTGGACGGGATCACGGCCGAACTGGTCCGCGCGCATGAGGAGGGCCACGACGTGGCCCGGCTGCACTCCGGCGACCCGTCGGTCTTCAGCGCCGTCGCCGAGCAGATGCGGCGGCTGGACGCGGCGGGCGTGCCGTACGAGATGGTCCCCGGCGTGCCCGCGTTCGCGGCGGCGGCGGCGGCCCTGAAGCGCGAGCTGACGGTGCCGACGGTCGGCCAGACGGTCATCCTGACGCGCATCGCCCAGCGCGCCACCCCGATGCCCGAGGGCGAGGACCTCGCCACCCTCGGCCGCAGCGGCGCCCTGCTGGTCCTGCACCTGGCCGCGCGCTACGTCGACCGGGTGGTGGCGGAACTGCTCCCGCACTACGGGGCCGACTGCCCCGCCGCGGTGGTCGCGATGGCCAGCCGCCCGGACGAACTGGTCCTCCGCGGCACCCTCGACGACATCGCCCCCCAGGTCAAAGCCGCGGGCGTGGTCCGCACGGCGGTCATCCTGGTGGGCCGCACCCTGGGCGCGGAGCAGTTCAGGGACAGCCACCTGTACTCGACGGGGCGGGAGCGGGGGCGGGACGATGAGCATGTGTGCTGAGGTTTGTGTGCAGGTGGGGCGAATGCCGGATTCGGTGAAACTGGACGGAGCGGGCGGGGCGGGCTCGTAGACTCGCAGGTCGGGCAGTGTGCTCCCCGCGTGCGCGGGGATGGTCCCTGACCAGTGAGCAGGCATCGATGGTCAAGGCGCTGCTCCCTGCGTGCGCGGGGATGGTCCCCACAGGTGACACCACCGGGCATCGGCCGACGGCTGCTCCCCGCCTACGCGGGGATGGTCCCGACGTGGATCCCGCCATCCCCACCACCTTCATCTGCTCCCCGCGTCCGCGGGGCTTCTCCCTGTAAAGTCCGGGCCGTACAGCCCGCACGGATCGCTCCCCGCGTGTGCGGGGGTGGTCCGGCAGGGACGGCTGCCGCCTGTTGTCGGTGGGGTCGTTGGTCGGGGGGCTTCAGGGATGAGGAGGGAGAGCCTTGACTGTTCAGCCGGGGCACTCGGCGGGGGACCGGAGCACCGCGATTCCGTAGATCCCGCACACCATCAACGCCGTCGGGGACGCGCTGGGCGGTGCTGACCGCGCGCGCTTCTACACCGAGGTGCCGGCTGCCGAGGAGGGTGTCGTTCCGGCGGTCATGCGCCGCTGGTGGAAGACCGCGATGCTCAACCGCGCTCCCGGCGCCGAGCGCAGTCGGGCCAATGTTTCCGCGGGCCGCAACCTTGTCCCCGTGGGTGAGCTTGCCGCGCGGGTCGGAGGAACCGGACAGTGACCGGTTTACCACCGCGCCGTGGCTGGGCGGTCTTCACCGAGCAGAACCCGGCGGAGACCATGCTGGACATGGCTCCCGAGCTGGCGAAGATCAACGACGGATTTCCTCGTGGCGCTGGCCCGTGGAGTCGGCACCGCTATCGATGACGGCGAGCAGTCGCTGGGTGACCCGATGGATGATCTCGGGGTGCGGTACAGCGTGCAGATCGACGGCGAGCCCGTCGTCTTCGAGTACGTGGTGCTACGGGACATCCGTGAGATCCGGATCCCGGTCCTGGTCTGGTTCCACTGATCCGCGCCACAACTCGCCCACCCCGCCCGCTTACCCCCGCCCCACCACCGCCCCCGCCCGGTCGATGCAGATGACGTCCACCGCGACCGGCGCTCCCCGCAGTACCGCCAGGGCCTCGTCGCGGGCGCGGGCGGCCACCGCGTTGCCCAGGGGGATGCCGGCGGCTTCGCAGAGGCGGAGGGCTTCCAGGCCGGTGTTGGCCGTGGTGATGCGGGTGGCCAGGGCGGGAGGGGCGCCCGCGGCGGTCGCCAGGTCGGCCAGGAACGTTTTGTCGACCTGGGAGCGGGCCGAGTGGAGATCCAGGTGGCCTGCCGCGAGTTTGGAGAGTTTGGCGAAGCCGCCGCAGAGGGTGAGGCGGTCGACCGGGTGGCGGCGGATGTATTTGAGGACCGCGCCCGCGAAGTCGCCCATGTCGAGGAGCGCGTCCTCGGGGAGGCCGTGGACGGTCCGGACGGTCTTCTCGGAGGTGGAGCCCGTACAGCCCGCGACATGGGTACGTCCCGCCGCGCGCGCCACGTCCACGCCCCGGCGGATCGAGTCGATCCAGGCGGAGCAGGAGTACGGGACCACGATCCCCGTCGTACCGAGAATGGACAGGCCGCCGAGGATGCCCAGGCGCGGGTTCCAGGTGGAGCGGGCGATCTCCTCGCCGTGGTCCACGGAGACGGTGATCTCCACATCGCCCGTGCCGCCGTGGCGGGCGGCGACCTCCGCGACGTGGTCGCGCATCAACTGACGGGGTACGGGGTTGATCGCCGGTTCGCCCACTTCCAGGGGCAGGCCGGGGCGGGTCACCGTGCCGACGCCGGGGCCCGCGCGGAAGACGACGCCCGCACCGGGCTCGGCCGGGCGTACCGTCACGCGGATCAGGGCGCCGTGGGTGACGTCCGGGTCGTCGCCCGCGTCCTTGACGATCGCCGCCATCGCGGAGGGCGGTTCCGGTGGCCCCGCCGCCCCCGCCGCCCCCGCCGACCCCACAGGTCCCGATGACCCCGCAGGTCCCGCCGACCCCGCCGACCCCATAGGTCCAGATGACCCCGCCGCCCCCGGCGTCAGCAGCTCCCGTGCCAGCGCGAAGGACGGCGTCTGGCCCTTGGGGAGCGTGATCGTCACCGGGTCGGGGAAGTCGCCGGTCAGCAGCGCGGTGTACGCGGCGGTCGTCGCCGCCGTCGCACAGGCACCGGTCGTCCAGCCGGGGCGCAGACCGGTGTGCTTGAGTTGGGCGCCGCGGCCACCGGTGGCTTCCGTACCACCGGTGACCGGCGTGACCTGCTCACTCATGAACGGACCCCGGAGGATGCGCGGACGTGGCACGGAACGAGAAGGCGCGGCTGCTGATCCTCGGCGGGACCACCGAGGCCCGTCGGCTGGCCGAGCTGCTGTCCACCGAGGAGGGCCTGTGCGTGACGTCCTCCCTCGCCGGGCGCGTCGCGCGGCCCTCGCTGCCGCCCGGCGAGGTGCGGATCGGCGGGTTCGGCGGCGTGGAGGGGCTCGGGCGCTGGCTGACCGAGCACCGGGTCGACGCGCTCATCGACGCCACCCATCCTTTCGCCGGGACCATCAGTTTCCATGCGGCGCGGGCCGCCGCCACCGCCCATGTTCCCCTGCTCGCGCTGCGTCGCCCCTCCTGGGTACCCGGTCCCGGGGACGACTGGCGTCCGGTCGGTTCGCTGGCGGAGGCGGCCGGGGCGCTGGCCGCGCTGGGCGGGCGGCCCCGGGTGTTCCTGACGACCGGGCGGATGGGGCTGGCCGCGTTCGCCGCGCTCGACGAGGCGTGGTTCCTCGTACGGTCGGTGGACGCCCCGGAGCCGCCGTACCCCGCCCGTACGGAAACCCTCCTGGACCGGGGGCCGTTCACGCTCGACGGTGAGCGGGAGATCCTGCGCCGCCACCGTATCGACGTCCTGGTGACGAAGGACAGCGGCGGCGCGGCCACCGCGCCCAAGCTCACCGCCGCGCGCGAGGCCGGGATCCCGGTGATCGTGGTGCGCCGGCCCGCCGTCCCGGCGGGGGTGCCGGTGGTGGCGACCCCCGGCGAGGCGGCGGACTGGGCGGCGGACCGGGTGGCGCGTCAGCTCCCCGGAGACGCTTCCGCGGAAGGCTCCGGGTAGCGGCGCGGC
Organism: Streptomyces sp. NPDC088554; assembly: GCF_044752945.1. Taxonomy (NCBI): domain Bacteria; kingdom Bacillati; phylum Actinomycetota; class Actinomycetes; order Kitasatosporales; family Streptomycetaceae; genus Streptomyces; species Streptomyces sp. NPDC088554. Next base: position 16,792 of record NZ_JBIVMF010000005.1, read on the forward strand.
GTCCAGACCACTTCCTCCCGGCCGGGCCCCCGCCGTACCGTCACCGTCTGCGACGAACCCACCAGCAGGATCGTCCGCATGTCGACCTGGGCCGGGTCGAGGTCCGCCAGCCGTACGATCCGTACCCGCTCCTCCGCGCCGCCGACATCGCGGGCGAGGACGACGGGGGTGTCCGGGGCACGGTGCTCCAGGAGGAGTTCGCGGGCCTTGCCGACCTGCCAGGTGCGGCTGCGCGAGCCGGGGTTGTAGAGCGCCAGGACCAGATCGGCCGCCGCCGCCGCGTGCAGCCGCTCGGCGATGACCTCCCACGGCTTGAGGCGGTCGGAGAGCGAGAGCACCGCGTAGTCGTGGCCGAGCGGCGCGCCGACCCGGGCGGCGGCCGCGTTGGCGGCGGTCAGCCCCGGCAGCACCCGTACGGGCACGTCCTTGTACGGGTCCGCCGCCGCCACTTCCAGTACGGCCGTGGCCATCGCGAAGACCCCCGGATCGCCGCCCGAGACGACGGCCACCCGGCGTCCCCGGCGCGCCAGATCGAGGGCGAACTCGGCGCGCTCGGACTCCACCTTGTTGTCGGAACCGTGCCGCCGCTGCCCCGGCCGGACCGGAACACGGTCCAGATAGGTGGTGTAGCCGACCAGATCCTGGGCATCGGCCAGCGCGCCACGGGTCTCCGGGGTCAGCCACAGGGGCCCCGCCGGACCCGTACCGACCACCACGACCTCACCGGCGTCCGGCCCGGTCTCCCGGGGCGCGGCGTCCACCCGGCTCGGGAGCACCGCCACCGCGAAGTACGGCACGGAGTCCGGATCGATGTCGGCCAGCGCGCCCGTACGCTCCCCGCTCATCGTGGCGCGCTCGACGTACCGCGCGTCGTCCAGCCGCCCCGCCCGCTCGATCGCCCGCCGTACGGCCGGGAAGGTCCGCCCGAGCTTCATCACGACCGCCGAGTCCGCGGACGCCAGCCGGGCCGTCAGCTCCTCCTCGGGCAGCGTGCCCGGCAGGACCGTCAGCACCTCCTCGCCCTCGACGAGCGGCGCCCCGAGCCGGGCCGCCGCCGCGCTCACGGAGGTGACGCCCGGTATGACCTCGGTCGGGTAGCGGTCGGCCAGCCGCTTGTGCATGTGCATGTACGAGCCGTAGAAGAGCGGGTCGCCCTCGGCGAGCACCGCCACCGTGCGCCCGGCGTCCAGATGGACGGCGAGCCGGGCGGCGGACTCGGCGTAGAAGTCCTCCATCGCGCCCCGGTAGCCGCCGGGGTGGTCGGTGGTGCCGGTGGTGACCGGATAGACCAGCGGTTCCTCGATGTGGTCGGGGCGCAGATGCTCGGCGGCGATCGAGCGCGCGATCGAACGGCCGTGCCCGGCGCTGTGGTACGCGATCACGTCCGCCCCGGCGATGACCTGGACGGCGCGTACGGTCATCAGCGACGGATCGCCGGGGCCGAGGCCGACCCCGTACAGCCTGCCGGGTTCGCCACGGGTACCGGGTTCGCCACGGGTACCGGTGGGGGTGCTGTTCTCGGTCACTCTTCCTCGCTCGCGATCGCGTTGATGGCCGCCGCCGCGATGGCGCTGCCGCCGCGCCGTCCCCGTACGACCAGGTGTTCCAGTCCGGCCGGGTGCCCGGCGAGCGCGTCCTTGGACTCGGCCGCGCCGATGAAGCCGACCGGTACGCCGATCACGGCGGCCGGGCGCGGGGCGCCGTCCTCGATCATCTCCAGCAGCCGGAAGAGCGAGGTCGGGGCGTTGCCGACGGCCACGACCGCCCCGTCGAGCCGGTCCCGCCACAGCTCCATGGCGGCGGCGCTGCGGGTCGTCCCCAGCTCGGCGGCGAGCGCGGGCACGGACGGGTCGGAGAGGGTGCAGACGACGTCGTTGCCGGCGGGCAGCCGCTTGCGGGTCACGCCGCTGGCGACCATCGAGACATCGCACAGGATCGGCGCGCCCGCGAGCAGCGCCTCCCGGGCACGGGCCACCACGGTGGGCGTGAAGGCCAGATCGCGCACCAGGTCGACCATGCCGCAGGCATGGATCATCCGCACCGCGACCCGGGAGACATCGGCGGGCAGCCCGGAGAGGTCCGCCTCGGCGCGGATCGTGGCGAAGGACTGGCGGTAGATCGCCGCGCCGTCCTTCTCGTAGTCGAACGCTGTGGACACGCTGGGCTCGCTCATTTCGTCACTGCTGTCGTCGCTGTCGTTGTTGTTTTTCGGGCTGTTCTGATCGTTTCGGCCAGTTCTCGCTGGGCGGCCACAGGTGTGGGGCCATGTACCTCGCGCACGTCGTGCACGGAGACGGTGTACGCGCCTTCGGCGGTCGCGACCACGTCCACCCACGCGCCCCCCGGGTGGCCGCAGCGCCGTTCGCACCCCGACCAGTAGACCGGCAGCGCGTCGCGTCCGCCCGGCGCCGGCAGGGCTCCGGCCGCGTCCGCCCGTACGTCCGCCAGCGCCTTCGCGCACCCCGGCCGGCCGGTGCACGCGCCGACGCCGTGCCAGGGCGAGCCGGCGTCGGTGATCAGTCCCGCGGTACGGAGACGGTCCAGCAGCGCGTCGGCGGCGGCCGGGTCCAGGGCGGGTACGACCACGCCGCGCCAGGGGGTCACGCGTACGCCGCCCGCGCCCGCGGACAGCAGCAGCCGCCACTGGCCGGCGCTGAGGCGTCCCAGCGGGGCGTACACGGAGAGGGCGACGGTCCCGTCGGGGGACCGCGTCGGACCGGGCGCGGGCGGCCCGGAGCGAGGCCAGGCGGGCCCGTCCGCGGAAGTCCCGTCCCCCGGCGCCCCGTCCGCGGAAGTCCCGCCCCCCGGCGCACCGTCCGCGGAAGCCTCGTCGCCGAACCCTCCGGAACCGCCGTCCCCCGTCCCACCGTCCGCAGAAGCACCGTCCCCCGTCCCACCGTCCGCGGAAGCCTCGTCGCCGAACCCTCCGGAACCGCCGTCCCCCGGCCCACCGTCCGCGGAAGTCCCGTCCCCCGGCGCACCGTCCGCGGAAGCCTCGTCCCCGAACCCCCCGGAACCGCCGTCCCCCGGCGTACCGTCCGCGGAAGTCCCGTCCCCGAACCCCCCGGAACCGCCGTCCCCCGGCGCCCCGATCCCCGCCCGTGCCAGTGCCCGCGCCACCGCGCCGTCCAGCTCCCGCCCCGGGCCCGGCGGCAGTTCCCGTACCCGCCAGGCGCCCGAGCCGCTCGCCGCCGCCAGCGTGAGGAAGGTCTCCGCCGCCAGCAGCGCGGCGCGCGGGGCGTCGGCCGCGGCCACCCGCACCCCGGAGCGGTTCGCCCCGGTATGTACGGTGACCGCGCCGTCCCCCCGTGCGAGCAACGTCACATCCGCGCCGAGGGCCGCGACATCGCCGCGGCCGTCGTCCAGCGCGAACAGGAAACGCCCCGAAAGGGCCGTCGCCGCCGGGCTCGCGCACAGCAGCGCGTCCAGCTCGCGGGCCCACGACTGGGCGTCCCCGGCGGCGGATCCGTCCAGCCCGCAGAGCGGGGAGGCCACGATGTTCCGTACCCGCTCGTGCTCCGGCGAGGGCAGCAGACCCGCCTCGTCCAGCAGCGCGCCCAGCTCATCGCCGCAGCTCGCGGCCAGCCCCCTGAGCTGAATGTTGCCCCGGGAGGTGATGTCCAGATGCCCGTCGCCGAGGCGCTCCGCGGCCTCCGCCAGCACCTGCGCCTGACGGTGCGTCAGGATCCCGGCGGGCAGTCGCAGCCGCGCCAGCCGTCCGTCGTCGGCGCTGTGCAGCCGCAGCGCACCCGGGCAGGCGTCGCCGCGCTCCCGGACGGGGGGCCGGGAGGGGGCTTCGTCCCGGTTCACGGGTGTTGGAGTGGTGGGCGGCATGGCGGCGAGCATACCGAGCCGGGCCGTGCTCCCCACCGGTCCGTCCGGGCGGCCTCCCGGGCCGTGACCTCAGCACTTACTATGCAGACGGCGGGTCACCGGACCCGTCACAACGCCACGACGGCGTCATGGGGAGGAAGCCCGGTGCGAGCCCGGCGCGGTCCCGCCACTGTGAGCCCGGCCAAGCGGCAACGCGAGCCGGGCGAGCCAGGAACTCCCGCCGTCCACTCATCCCGCCCGGGGCGCGGACCCCGAGGAAGGCCAGACGCCGCATGCTTCTGCTCCTGTCGACGTCCGACACCGATCTGCTCAGCGCCCGCGCGGCGGGAGGCCCGGTCCCGTACCGGTACGCCAACCCCGCCCGGCTCGCGCTCGATGAACTGCCCGCGCTGCTGGAGGGCGTCGACCTGGTCGTCGTACGGCTCCTCGGCGGGCTGCGCGCCTGGCAGGACGGGATCGACCTGCTGCTGGCGGGCGACCGTCCCGTGGTGGTGCTCACCGGCGAACAGGCGCCCGACGCCCAGCTGATGGAGGCGTCCACCGTCCCCATCGGGATCGCCGCCGAGGCGCACGGCTATCTCGCGCACGGCGGCCCGGCCAACCTCCAGCAGCTCGCGCGGTTCCTCTCCGACACCGTCGTGCTGACCGGCCACGGCTTCGAGCCGCCCGCCGCCTCGCCGACCTGGGGCCGGATCGACCGCGAGCCGGTGGAGGCGGAGGCGGGCCGGGACGGTGCGGAGCGGCCGCTCGTCGCGGTGCTCTACTACCGCGCCCACCACCTCAGCGGCAACACCGCCTTCGTGGACGTCCTGTGCGACGCGATCGAGGCGGCGGACGGCCGCGCCGTCCCCCTCTACGTATCGTCGCTGCGCGCCCCCGAGCCGGAGCTGCTGGCCGCCCTCGGCGAGGTCGACGCGATCGTCACGACCGTGCTCGCCGCCGGGGGTACGAAGCCCGCCGAGGCGTCGGCCGGCGGGGACGACGAGGCGTGGGACGCGGGCGCGCTGGCCGCGTTGGACGTACCGATTCTCCAGGCGCTCTGCCTGACCAGCTCCCGCGCCACCTGGGAGGCGAGCGACGAGGGGCTGTCCCCGCTGGACGCCGCGTCGCAGGTGGCGGTGCCGGAGTTCGACGGCCGGCTGATCACCGTCCCGTTCTCCTTCAAGGAGCTGGACCCCGAGGGGCTGCCGGTCTATGTCGCCGACCCCGAGCGGGCCGCGCGGGTCGCCGGGATCGCCGTACGCCACGCCAGGCTCTCGTACCTCCTGAACGCCGACAAGCGCATCGCGCTCGTCCTCTCCGCCTACCCCACCAAGCACTCCCGCATCGGCAACGCCGTGGGCCTCGACACCCCCGCCAGCGCCGTCGAGCTGCTGCGCGAACTGCGCGGGCAGGGCTACGACTTCGGCGAGATGGGCGCGGACACGGACGTACCGGGGCTGGAGTCCGGCGACGGCGACGAGCTGATCTACGCGCTGATCGAGGCGGGCGGCCACGACCAGGACTGGCTCACCGAGGAGCAGCTCGCCCGCAACCCGGTCCGCATCCCGGCCGCCGACTACCGCCGCTGGTACGCGGAACTCCCCGCCGACCTGCGGGAATCGGTGGAGCGGCACTGGGGCCCGGCGCCCGGTGAGATGTTCCTCGACCGCAGCCGGGTCGCCTCGGGCGGCGACCCGGACGGTGACATCGTGCTCGCCGCCCTGCGCTTCGGGAATCTGCTGATCCTCATCCAGCCGCCGCGCGGCTTCGGCGAGAACCCGATCGCGATCTACCACGACCCCGATCTGCCGCCCTCGCACCACTACCTGGCCGCCTACCGCTGGATCCAGGCCGCCCGCGAGGACGGCGGCTTCGGCGCCGACGCCATGATCCACCTGGGCAAGCACGGCAACCTGGAGTGGCTGCCCGGCAAGAACGCGGGCCTCTCCGCGTCCTGCGCGCCGGACGCCGCGCTCGGCGATCTGCCGCTCATCTACCCGTTCCTGGTCAACGACCCGGGCGAGGGCACCCAGGCCAAGCGGCGGGTGCACGCCACGCTGGTGGACCATCTCGTACCGCCGATGGCACGCGCCGAGTCGTACGGCGACATCGCGCGGCTGGAGCAGCTCCTCGACGAGTACGCGGCGATCTCCGCGATGGACCCGGCCAAGCTGCCCGCGATCCGCGCCCAGATCTGGACGCTCATCCAGGCCGCCAAGCTCGACCACGACCTCGGGCTGGAGGACCGGCCCGACGACGACGGGTTCGACGACTTCCTGCTGCACGTCGACGGCTGGCTCTGCGAGGTCAAGGACGCGCAGATCCGCGACGGACTGCACGTCCTGGGCGCCGCACCGGAAGGCGCCGCCCGCGTCAACCTGGTGCTGGCGATCCTGCGCGCCCGGCAGATCTGGGGCGGTACGGCTTCGCTGCCCGGCCTGCGCGAGGCGCTCGGCCTGGACGAGTCCGCGCCCACCCGCGGCGACGCCGACGCCGTCGAGGAGCGGGCCCGCGCGCTCGTCCAGGCGATGGAGGACGCCGGATGGGAGCCGGAGGCGGTCGCCGCGGTCGCCGAGGGCCACCCCGAGGGGGTCGCCGCGATCCTGACCTTCGCCGCCGAGGAGGTCGTCCCGCGCCTCGACGCCACCGGCGACGAGATCGACAGCGTCGTCCACGCGCTCAACGGCGGCTTCGTCCAGGCGGGCCCGTCGGGCTCCCCGCTGCGCGGCCTGGTCAACGTCCTGCCGACCGGCCGCAACTTCTACTCCGTCGACCCCAAGGCCGTCCCCAGCCGCCTCGCCTGGGAGACCGGCCAGGCCCTCGCGGACTCCCTCCTGGAGCGCTACCGCAGCGACAACGGGGCGTGGCCGACCTCGGTCGGACTCTCCCTGTGGGGTACGAGCGCGATGCGCACCTCCGGCGACGACATCGCCGAGGCCCTCGCGCTGCTGGGCGTCCGCCCGGTCTGGGACGACGCCTCGCGCCGGGTCACCGGCATCGAGGCCATCCCCATGGCGGAGCTGGGCCGCCCCCGTATCGATGTCACCCTGCGCATCAGCGGCTTCTTCCGCGACGCGTTCCCGCACGCCATCGGCCTGCTGGACGACGCGGTACGGCTCGCCGCCTCCCTGGACGAGCCCGCCGAGGACAACCACGTCCGCGCCCACACCCAGGCCGACCTGGCCGAACACGGCGACGAACGCCGCGCCACCACCCGTATCTTCGGCTCCCGGCCCGGTACGTACGGAGCGGGCATCCTCCAGCTCATCGACAGCCGCGACTGGCGCACCGACGCGGACCTCGCCGAGGTCTACACGGTCTGGGGCGGCTACGCGTACGGCCGCGAACTCGACGGCCGCCCGGCCAGGGGCGAGATGGAGACCGCGTACAAGCGCATCGCCGTCGCCGCGAAGAACACCGACACCCGCGAGCACGACATCGCGGACTCCGACGACTACTTCCAGTACCACGGCGGCATGGTCGCGACCGTACGCGCACTCAAGGGCACCGCCCCCGAGGCGTACATCGGCGACTCCACCCGCCCGGAGACCGTCCGCACCCGCACCCTGGTCGAGGAGACCTCCCGCGTCTTCCGCGCCCGCGTCGTCAACCCCCGCTGGATCGAGGCGATGCGCCGCCACGGCTACAAGGGCGCCTTCGAACTGGCCGCGACCGTCGACTACCTCTTCGGGTACGACGCCACGACCGGCGTCATCGCGGACTGGATGTACGACAAGCTCACCGAGACCTACGTCCTCGACCCCGAGAACCGCGCCTTCCTCCAGGAGGCCAACCCCTGGGCCCTGCACGGCATCGCGGAACGCCTGCTGGAGGCCGAGTCCCGCGGCATGTGGGAGAAGCCGGACCCGGCGGTGCTGGACGCGCTGCGGAAGGTGTTCCTGGAGACGGAAGGCGAGCTGGAGGGCGAGGACGGCTGAGCTCGCGCGGGACGGGGAGGGGCCGCAGGCGGACCCCTCCCCGTCCCGGGGCTGACGCGAAGGGGGGACGGAAGGAAGCGCCGGTCAAGGAATGGCAAAGCGCCTCCGAAGCCCCAGGTCAGGAAGGGTGCTCCCCGCGCGGGCGGGGGTGGGCCGACCCGGTCCGCCTGCCCGACGCCCGTGCCCGAGTGCTCCCCGCGTGGGCGGGGGTGAACCGGTGACGCTCGAACTCGGGGACAACGTGCAAGCGTGCTCCCTGCGTGGGCGGGGGTGAACCCACGGTCGACCCCGACCGGGGAGCACCGTCCGAGTGCTCCCCGCGCGCGGGGTGAACCGTCCACGATCCGCGCCTTCGAGGAGCGGTGCGCGGCGCAGGACCCGCCGCGGCTGGCTCAGCCCTGCACGACAGCGACGTACACCTCGTACGGCCTGCACCTGATCCGCCGAGGCAAGGCCGGGGAGTTCAAGCCGGACAGCGTCGGTCAGTACATGTCCCGGATCTGGAACTGGCAGCCGATGGACCTGCGGCCCGACCCCAGCCGCTTCAAGGGGCGCCTGCGCGCCCGGAAGAAGGAGTGGGTGAAGGCCGGCGGCGAGGTCGAATGCGCGGCAGCGGCCACGATCGAGTACACCGTCCGGATTCTCGACTCGATCGACGAGAGCACGAACATCGGCAAGCGGGACGCGTTCCTCGTGGTGCTCGCTTAGGCCAACCTGCACCGGGAGCCCGAGCTGGCCGACCAGCTCAACAAGCGGCTGCGGATCTACGACACGGGCATCCACGTCACCACCGCCATGTCCAAGACGGACCGGGCGGGCAGGGGGTCCGGCCGCTACATCAACGACCGTGCCGACCTCCAGCTCGTACACCGCGCCCGCGCCTGGTTCGCCGTGCTGCGCGAGCTCGGCGCGGACGGCCCCGACCAGCCGACTTTCCGGGCCCTGACGGTGAAAGGCGGTCTCCGGTCGTCCCCGGCGAACCGCAAGCGCGGTACCAGGATGCGGCCGGGCTCGCTCAACGAACGGCTCCAGCTCCTCGCCGAGCAGGCGGGCGTGCCGTACATCGACGGCAAGAAGGCCACCTCCCACTCGTGGCGGGCCGGCGCGAACACCGACATGGCCGAGAAGGGCGTTCCGCTCGCCGAGCGCAACCGGGCCGGCCGGTGGGCGGACGGCTCCCACACCGCGGACACGGTCTACGACCGGCGCCACGGTGTCGGGACAAGCGACCCGCTCGACAAGGTCCCGCAGTTCGGCGGCCCTGCGCGAGCGGCGGTCGCGGAGGCTCGCGCCGCAGGGTTGCCCGAGACCGCGTGACCAGCGCCCCCGCGTGTCCGCCGCGGGGGCGGGCTCGTTCAGGGGTGCAGCTTCTTCACCATGACCGCATACACCGGGGAGTCGGCGAACGGTCGCTGCTCGCCCACCTTCTCGTAGCCCCAGGTCTCATATAGCCCCTGGACCTTCGGGTGGGTCACGTCGACCAGGAGCACGGCAAGATCCTCTTTCCGCTCCTTCAGAAGTGCTCCGTGGAGACGATCAGAGATGCCCTGCTTCCGCCACTGCGGGCGAACCATCACTTCGGAGACGGCGTAGGTCGCGGTGTAGCCGTTGTTCGGTTCGAACTCGGTGGAGCGCCACCATTCGCGACCCGCCTGAAGCGGAGCCCCGTACGCGAAGCCGGTCGGCTCCTCCCCGTCGAAGGCGACGACGCAGGTGAAGCCGTCCATGCCCGACCAGTGGTCGACGAACCATGGGAACCGCTGGTTGAACTCGTCGTCCATGGCCTCGGCGTAGGCGTCGGCGTGCACGTCGATCAGCATCTGCTTGAAGTCCTCTGGAAGGCTTCCCTGGCCGTAGTGCCGCAGGTCGATCACCCTGGTCACGCTCGACTCCATTCATCTCGCATACGGTCTGCCCAGTTGCGGGCGTACGTCGTGGACGGCGCCCGCCGGAGCAGGTCTCGGTGGAAGTCCCCGATCAGGGTGCGCATTCGTCCAGGTAGTGGTGCGCCATCCATGATCGTGAAAACGGAGGCGGCTGTGGTCGTGGCCTGCTCGGGCTCTCCCTGCCGGAGCTGCGCGAGCGCTAGCTGACATGTGGCCAAGGCGCGGTTGCGTTGGAACTCCGCCGGGATCTTGGCCAGGGCGCGGTGGGCCATCGCCTCAGCTTCGGCGGACTGCCCGTTGCGGTTGAGGATGATGGCCGCGAGGTGATTCAGCTCGGCCGGTCCGTAGAACGCCGTCCACCGGGGACGCTCGTCCTCGACCGCCTTCCGGAGGGTTTCCTGTGCCGTGCCAAGGGCCCTCTTGGCGGCTCGTGGGTCTCCCAGCGACGAGTGGGCCAGGGCGAGCCGGACGCGGCCCATGGAGCCGAAGAACGGGTCCCTGCGTGCCGCTTGAGATGCGTTGGCCGCCTGCGCCGCTGCGAGTTGCTCCGGCCAGTTCTGCCGCTGGTAGGCGAGCATGGCCATGTTGATCAACACGCGCATGCCTGTGGGCGGGTCCTGTGAGAGCCCGGCGAATGTCGTCGACTCGTGAAGGTATCTCTGGGCCGTGTCCAGGTCGCGCAGGTCGATGCACGACCACGCCGCGATGGTGGTGTACTCGGCCGCGAGTGCGTACAGGGCGCGGCGCACGCGCTCGCTGGCGTTCCGCTGCTGGAGTTCCAGAACCTCGTCGCGTCCTTCGAGGGCCGCGGCTGCGAGGGACTTGTGGCCGCCTTGACGGTCGTCTGCCTCGACGAGCTTGTTCATGCCGGCCGTGGCACGGACTACGTCAGTCATCCCTACTGACCGGCGCTGCTGTTTGACGATGGGGACAGCGGCGGCTGCCGTTCCAGTGGTGGAAAGCATGAAATCGCGACGCCGCACGGGGCCCTCCGGGGGGTGTTGCATGGAGCTGGGTGCGCTGAACCCTAAATCCGCCACGGGGCAGCCGAACACACGCTCCAGAGCGGCGCAAGTGCGGCTGATCGGACGTCGGCTTGACCCGTTGAGCAGGTTGCGGACAGACCGAGACGAAATCTCCCCGGGCCGGCCGGTGATCTCCTGTAGCGCGATGTTGAGCTGGGCAGCCAACTCCTCTTGTGTGAGGCCGAGTTGATCCATGCGGCTCTGAAGGGTGAAGTTCGCTCCCATGCACTGAACGTAGTGTCACCGTCACTCTGTTGCCCAGATCTCGGGTAATGCGAACGTAAAGACTTCCGGTTGGTGGCGATGCACGAAACCGGAACTCTTCCTGTTCCCCTCTGTCCGTGGCTCGTTGACTGGCTATCAGCCGCCGGATCGATTTCGGCACGGTGGCTTGGAGGAGAGCCCGGCCCTGCTTCCCCCGTCAGGGCCGGGCACCCCACGCCGGAGGGACTGACCTTGTGACTACGACCGCTGCAACACCGAAAGCGACCGGAGCCCCCGGATACACCGCTGAGCTGCCGGGTGTTCCCGAGTCCGTCGCCCGCGCCCTCGTCTCCAGCGCTATGGCTGTCTGGGGCCTGGACGACGACCTGGCCGGCTGCGGAGAGGTCATCGGTTCCGAGCTGCTGACGAACGTCGTCGACCACACCACGACACCCCTGACGAAGGTGGTCATCGGGCGCCGGGTCGACTGCTCCGTCCGTATCGGGGTTTCCGACAGGTCGAGGGTCGTCCCGTGCGTCAAGACGGCTACGGACGACGCCGAATCCGGCAGGGGCCTGCGCCTGGTCGACGCGCTGAGTTCTCGGTGGGGCTACAACAGGAACCGCTGGGGCAAGGTCACCTGGGCCGAGATCAACTCGGCCCCCCTTGATGTAGCGGGCTTCGATCCGCAGTGGCGCCTGGTCAACCCCAACCGGCAGCGAGAGGCGATGCAGCAGCTTCGGTGCCAGATCAACTTGTGCGCGGCCGAGACGCCCGGCGGATACCTCTTTCTCGCCGGAGCAGCGGAAGATGCGTCTCACCGTGCCGGGGAGCCGGCGAGAACGGCCCAGCCACCGGTGTGTCTGAAGCACGCGCGCCCCTCAGCAGAACTGTGTAAGCACCTACGGAAGGGCACATCGCCTTCCTTGCGCGGGCGACATCGATCTGGGGCGTCATCGGCTCCCGGTACCGCCTCACAGCAACCGGCCTTGAACCGCTCCCCGCAGAGGACGACGACGCCCCAGTCTCGTACCAGCACCCCCAATTGGGCTGGTTTCTGGCCAACCAACTCGTAAGCGAACTGCGAGAGTACGCGGTCGTCAATTTGGACGATCTTGTGCCCGCCGCCTATGTGCCCGCCGCCTAGACGGCCGTTCTGCGGTCTTGATCGCTGATCGGCCCGCAGGACGGCGCTCTACCAGCCCGCGAACTCCTCGCGCGCGTCCATCACGACACCGCCGACCCTGTGCGAGCCGACGAGAACGGAGAACGTCCGCCGATAGCCTCCCGGCCCACCGGCACGCTCATGCCGGCCTCTCCCCCGAACACGTACGACCGAAGGAAGTTCATGACGAACACGACCGTCGAGCCCGACGAGGCGACCCGCCTGCGGAACAAGGTGGTGGACGAGCTCTGCGCGGACGGCAACATCTCCTCCCCGGAGATCGAAGCGGTGATGCGCAAGGTGCCCCGGCACGAGTTCACCCCCGCCGACACGCCGCTGGACAAGGCGTACGACACGTATGCCGCCGTGATCACCAAGACGGACGAGCGCGGCGTGCAGCTCAGCTCTGTCTCCGCCCCGCAGATCCAGGCCATGATGCTGGAGCAGGCCCGGGTGAAGCCCGGCATGCGAGTCCTGGAGATCGGCTCGGGCGGGCTGAACGCGGTCTACCTCGCCGAACTCGTCGGCGAGGACGGTGAAGTCGTCACCGTGGACATCGACCCCGTCGTCACCGACCGCGCGCGCCGACTCCTGAACGAGCACGGCTACGGCCGGGTGCACGTCGTCACCGCTGACGCCGCCGAGCCTATCCCGGACCTCGGAGAGGTCGACATCGTGATGGTGACCGCCGGAGCCTGGGACATCTCCCCGGCCTGGACCACGCAGCTCAAGCAGGGCGGCCGGCTCGTCGTCCCGCTGCGGATGCGCGGCCTGACCCGGTCGGTCGCCTTCACCCAGGCCGCGGGCGGGCACGGCCCCTACCTGGAGAGCGAGTCGGCGCGGATCTGCGGCTTCGTCCCGATGCAGGGCTCGAACGCCCACCGGGAAGAACTCCTCCTCGTCAACGGCACCCCGGAGATCGGGCTCAAGTTCGATGACGGCCTGCCGGCCGACCCCCACCGCCTCGACAACGCCGTCACGTTCCCGCGCCACGAACTGTGGACCGGCGTCACCGTCCGCATCCAGGAACTCATCGACACCCTCCAGATGGCGATGGCGATCAGCCTGCCGGGCTTCTGCACGATGGCCGTCGATGAGAACTCGGACACGGGCCTGGTCGACCCCGTGAACAAGCGGTTCGCCCTCGCGGCCGTCGAGGACGACACCTTCGCCTACCTCGTTACCCGCCGCACCGAGGACAACAAGCACCTGGAGTACGGAGTGCACGCCCTCGGCCCGCACGCGGAGCAGTTCGCCGACAGGATCGCCGACGTGCTCCGCGACTGGGAGGCCAACCGGCGCGGCGGCCCCAGCCCGGTCATCCGGGTCTATCCGGCCAGCACCCCCGATGACCAGATCCCGGCCGACCGGGTCATCGACAAGGTGCACAGCAGGATCTCGCTCTCCTGGCCCTCGGCGTAACCCCGGGAGCCAGGTCATCCCGCACCACCCCAACAAGAAGAAGGGCACAGCATGACGAGCGCCACTCTCGCCCCGCCCCCGGTCACCCCGTCGGCGGACCTGGACGACGACTTCGCGCCCCTGGACGTGAAGGTCGTCATCGCCGAGCACTCGTACGGCCACCTCATGTGCTCCACGGGCGACGGCTGCGGCACCACCTGCGCGACCGGTGCCTCCGCCTGCGGTTCCTTCACCGAGGACCCGGCCTGATCCAGGCCGACCCCTCGCCTGTGGGCCGGGCGAAGCGCTTCGCCCGGCCCACAGGCCCCTCACCTCCCCGCGCCGCCTCATGGAAGGGCCTCATGGCTTCCCGAGCAGCCGCCGGATACCTGTGGCAGGGCGTTGCGATGCTGCGCGCCACTACCAGCCCCGGGCCGGCAGACATCCCCCGTACCCTCGACCTGGACAATGTGGCCGTCACCCGCGGATGGCTGAACCGCATCTGGCAGCGCGAGGACTTCCGCAGCGCGCTGGAGCTGGCCACCCCCGTCCTGTCCGACGCCATCGGGGCCGTCGTCCGGGGCCGGCAGAGCGAGCCCCGTCACGTTCGCCGCACCGCGCTGTCGACCGTCTCCTACCTCCTGCGGTGGCAACACCGGCCGACCCCGCTCGGCCTGTTCGCCGGGGTCGCCCCGGTGTCCGTCGGGCCCCGGGCGAGCGCGCGGTGGCGCGACAAACACCGCGCGATGATCCGGCCGGACGCCGAATGGGTCACCGACATGGTTCTCCGGCTCCAGCGCACCCCCGCGTTGCTGAAACGGTTACCGCTCGTCGCCAACAACGCCGCCCGTGCCCGCGGTGACCGGCTCGTGGCGCCGGGCCCGCCCTCCGACGGCCACTCCGTCCTCCTGGCCCCGGTCGAGATATCAGTCCGCAACGCCCGGCCGGTGGCCACCGCCCTGGACGCGGCCCGCACCCCCATCCCCTACGGCGACCTCCACGGCCACCTGCGCGACTGCTTCCCGCAGGCCACGCCGGAGAAGATCGACGCCCTTCTCACCAGCCTGGTCGAGCAGCAGTTCCTCATCACCAGCCTCTGGGCGCCCATGACCACCGTGGACGCCTTCCAGCACCTGTGCCGCGAACTGGACCGGCACCAGGCGGACAACGTCCCCGAGGTGCGGGACCTGGTCCACGCGCTGTACGCGCTACGCGACGACGTGTCCGCGCACCAGCCGACGCTCTCCGACACCAGCGTGAGCGCCGTCGCCGCGCGGATGCTCGACCTCACCACCGTCACCCCGACACCGCTGCTCATCGACACCGCCCTCGACTGCGAGACCCAGCTCCCGCAGGCCGTGATCGCGGAAGCGCAAGCAGCCGTGTCGGCTCTCTACCGGACCACCCCGCAGCCCTACGGCTACCAGCACTGGCGCGATTACCACCGTCGCTTCCGGGCCCGGTACGGCGTCGGCGCCCTGGTGCCGGTTATGGACCTGGTCGCCGACAGCGGCCTCGGCCTGCCCGCCGGATACGTCGGCTCCGAACGCGGCGCCGCCCTGAAGGTGCGCACCGGCCGCGACGAACTGCTGCTCGCCCTGGTACAGCAAGTCCTCCTGGACGGCGGCCGTGAGCTGCGGCTGACGGACGACATGGTCGACGCCCTGGAGAAGGCCGCCGGGACGGACGAGCGGCTGTTCGTGCCCCGGGTGGAGGCCGCCTTTGAGGTTCACTCACCCAGCACCCGGGCGCTGTCCAGCGGCACCTTCAACATCCTGCTCACCGCGGTCCCCCGCCCCGGCAGCAGCATGGCGGGCCGGTTCGCCCACGTCCTGCCGCCCGAGCACCAGGACGCGCTCGCCGCCACGTACCACGGGGCGCCGGACGGCCTCACGGCCCAGCTCGTGTTCCCGCCGCGCCGCCACCGCAACGAGAACGTCACCCGCACGCCGCGACTGCTGCCACACGTCATCGAGCTGTCCGGCCATCAGGAGACGGACGAGACGACGATCCCGCTCGCCGATATCGCCGTCACCGCGGACCCGCGCAGCTTCCACCTCGTGCAGCTCTCCACCGGCCGACGCATCGACGTGCGGGTCCTGCACGCGCTGGAAGGCGGGACGCAGACCCCGCCACTGGCCCGGTTCCTCGCCGAAGTGGCCAACGGGCGGTTCGCCGCCTACAAGCCGTTCGACTTCGGCGCCGGCTCCCGGCTCCCGTTCCTCCCCCGCGTGCGCTACCGCCGCACCATCCTCACACAGGCCCGATGGCTGCTGATGGCCGCCGACCTGCCCGGCCGCAAAGCGTCAACCGAGGAGTGGGAGAACGCCTTCACCGCCTGGCGGGACCGGCTGCGGGTCCCGTTGCAGGTCGCCATCATCGAGTACGACCAACGCCTCCCCCTCGACCTGTCCCACCCGGTCCACCGCCGGGTGCTGCGCGCCCACCTCGACAACGCCCGGCGCCTGGAGCTGCGCGAGGTCCCGGACGCAGACGCCCATGGCTGGATCGGACGGGCACACGAGATCTGGCTCTCTCTGGGCCGGTTGCAGCCGGACACCGCCGATGTGCCCCGCCCCCGCCCCGCCGCCCCGCCGGCCCCCGGGCGACACCTTCCGGGCGCTGGTGACGTCCTCCTCGCCAAGCTCCACGCCCACCCACGCCGCTACGACGAGATCCTGAGCCGCCACCTGCCCAGCCTCTTCGCCGCGTTCGGCGACACCCCGCCACTCTGGTGGTTCACCCGGCACCGGGAGATGGCCCGCCCGGACGCCGACCAGCACCTCGACCTCACGCTGCACCTGCAGCCGGACTCATACGGGACCGCCGCCCGACACGTCCGCAGGTGGGCGGACGACCTGCACGGGACCGGTCTGGCGGCCGGGCTCGTCCTGGCTCCCTACCAGCCGCAGACCGGGCGCTTCGGCGGCGCGGCGGCCATGGACGCCGCGCACCAGGTGTTCGCAGCGGACTCCGCCGCCGCCCTCGCGCAGATCCAACTCACCGAGCGCACCGACGCGCTCGCCCCGCAGGCCCTCGCCGCCGCCAGCGCCCTGCATCTCGTCACCCCCCTCGCGCCGGACATCGCGGCGGCCGAGGAGTGGTTGGTGCGCAACCTCCCCCAGAGCACGGGGCGACTGGATCGGGCCCTGAGTACCCAGGTGCTCGAACTCGCCGCGCCGAACGGCGCCTCCGTGCTCGCGACCCTCCCCGGAGGCCCTACGGTCGCCGAAGCATGGCGGGCCCGCGCCGCCGCCGTGGACACCTACCGGACGGCCTTGACCGGCCGGCGTGATCCGCTCGACGTCGCCCGGTCGTTGCTGCACCAGCACCACGTCCGGGCCCTGGGCGTCGACCCGCGCGCCGAGGAGACCACGATCCGGCTCGTACGGACCGCGGCCCTTCAGCACCGGATGGCGACCCGATGACCGCGCCGGCCGTCACCACTGCGGCGACCCTGGAGCAGTACACCGCCCACCTCGCACAACCCGCTCCGCCGCCTCCCGACGAACCTTGGGCGGTGCAGTCCCTCGCCGACGGCGCCGCCGGGATCAGCCTGCTGCACATCGAGATGGCCAGCCGTCACGGCGGCTCCTGGCGCCCCGCCCACCGGTGGATCACCGCCGCAGCGGCCGGGCACATCAGCGCGGCCGACACCGCGGGGCTGTTCCTCGGCGCCCCGGCCCTCGGCTTCGTCCTCACCACCGTCCCGCCGTGCTTCCAGCACCTGTACGAACCGGCGCGCCGGACCCTGCACCAGCACATCATCGACCTGACCCACCGCCGCGTGGATGCCGCGCTCACCCGCATCCGCAAGGGCGACCTGCCCACGTTCGCCGAGTACGACCTGTTCTACGGACTCACCGGCCTCGGGGCGTACTTCCTGCGGACCGACCCCGAAGGGCTGCTCCTGGAACGAGTCCTGAAGTACCTCGTCGCCCTGACCCGCCCCCTGGCCGCCGACGGCCGCGGCCTGCCGGGTTGGTGGGTCCGCCACGACCCGGTCCGCGGTGAGTCCCCCCACTTCCCCGGCGGCCACGGCAACTTCGGCGCTGCCCACGGCATCACCGGTCCGCTCCTCCTGCTGGCCCAGGCCATGCGCCGAGGCATCACCGTCAGCGGCCACCGAGAAGCCATCTGGAGTATCTGCGAACACCTCGACGCCTGGTGCCAGCTCAGCCCCTCCGGTCCCTGGTGGCCCGAGCAGATCTCGCGCCGCGACCTCGGCCTCGGGCGCCCGCACCACCAGGCTCCCACCCGGCCGAGCTGGTGCTACGGAACCACGGGCATCGCGCGAGCCGGGCAACTCGCCGGGCTCGCCCTGCGCGCCCCCGACGTCCAGGCGTTCTACGAAGACGCCCTGTACTGCGCCCTGACCGACCCCGAACAGCTCGCACACGTCACCGACTCCGGCCTGTGCCACGGCTGGGCAGGTATCTACCAGACCGCCACCCGCGCCGCCGCCGATGCCCTCGACCCCCGCCTCCAGACCCTTCAGAAGGGCCTCGGCGACACCTTCGCAGCGAACGCCCGCGCCGGTCTTCCCGACCCCGGCCTGATCAACGGTGACGCCGGCACCGCGCTCGCCCTCACCACCTATGTCTCACAGCAAGCCCCGATCAACGGATGGGACGCATGTCTCCTGATCAACTGATCTCGACGGAACCGACCCCCGTCCAGCGCGCGGTCACCGCTGCCCTCACCGGCCTGCCGATCCCCGAGGTCGCAGGGCAGTACGGGATGGAACCAACGGTCCTGTCCGACGCCGTGGCGGTCTACGACCAGGCCGGCCGGGAGGCCCTGGCCCGCCACGCCGCCACCACCGACTGGTGGCAGGCGTACCTCCAGTTCGCCGACTGGGGGGACACCGACGCCACCTTCACCGCGCACGTGCTCCCCGTGCTCCGGGAGGCAGAGGCCGCGGGGACCATTGGTGGCTGGTGGTACACCCGTAAGCACCCGTGCTGGCGCATGCGCCTTCGTCTGCATCCCGAGCCCGGAACCAAGCTCGCCCTCGGCGACAGCTTCGACCGCCTCGTCTCCGAGGGACACCTGCAACGTTGGTGGCCCGGGATCTACGAGCCGGAAACCGCAGCGTTCGGGGGCCCGGCCAGCATGACGGGCGCGCACGCTCTGTTCGTCACCGACAGCCGAGAGGCGCCGCAACTGATGCAGCGCCGGGACGTGCCCGTGGGACCGCGAGAGCTGTCCGTTCTCCTCTGCACGATCATGATGCGCGCCGCAGGCCTGGAGTGGTACGAGCAGGGGGACGTCTGGCACCGCGTCATCACGGAAGAGCACCGCTCGGCCGTCAGCGATGTCCCCCAAGACCGGCTCGACGCGCGCGCCCAGGAGATCCGGCCCCTGCTCTTTGCCGACAGCGACGTACTGCTGCGCCCCGGCGGGCTGCTGGAGCCCGTCGCCGAGTGGGCCGACGCCTTCCGCAGCACAGGACGGGAACTCCGCCGTGCCGTTCAAACCGCTACGCTGGAGCGCGGGTTGAGACAGGTGCTCAGCTACCACGTGATCTTCCACTGGAACCGGCTCGGCTTGTCCATGCGAAGCCAGAGCGTCTTGGCCTGGGCAGCCAGGACAGCGATCCTCCACACGGAGAGCGGGACATAGGTCGGCTGCACGGTGTAACGCCTGGCGCCGTGACTACGTCTACATGGCAGGTCAGGCGTTGACGCTCGGCCACGATCTGATGTATCGCCGCCGGGAGGACCCGCACTGTGCCGACCTCGACTCCAGTAGTTCGCGATCAACTGGAATTCGAACCCTTCGCTGATCTCTTCGCCCTGCCGCAGGAAACCGCCGAGCCGGCCGCCGTCGTTGAGGAGCCGGAAGAGTCCTTCGCGCACGTCTGGATCGTCGCGGCAGAGATCAAGGTCGAGGACCGGGTGGCGAAGCTCGCCGACTTTCGCGGCTCGTTCACGACCGTGCAGGGCACGCGCGTTGACGCTCTTGAGGTGTGCTGCCGGTCATGCCGGCGGCCGTACGAGGACGTTGCCGATCAGGACTGCGAGGCCCTGCTCGGCAACCGGCACCTCATCGGCGGTGACCAGACACAGCGGGCCAAGCGGAAAGTCCCCGAGCTGCCGTCGACCGCGAAGGCCATCCCCGGCGGTGTGATCCAGCGGCGTGGCATCGGCGCCTACGTCTCCGGCGGCGCCACTCTCCACTTCAGCGGAGCGCGCGGGTTATCTGGCCAGAAAGAGTGCTCCCCGCGCGGGCGGGGGTGAACCGCAGTCGGCCAGCTCGGGCGGGCGGTGCCGGGCCCGTCCGGAGGGAGTGCTTGGCGAGTCGTAATACGCGTCTTACACTTCAGGTATGTCCAAGACGAGGATCAGCATCAGCCTGGAGAGCGAGCACGCCGAGAGGATTCGCGCCCATGCGGAACGCGCGGGCATGGATGTCTCGGCCTACCTTGTCAACGCCGCGACTCGGCAGATGGCCGAGGTGGAGGTCGCCGAAGCGCAGTTCGCGCCGCTCGACGCCCTGATCGCCGCGGCTGAGGAGGAAGCGTCGGCTCTCCCGCCGTTGCCGGAGTCCGCCGACGGTGATCTCACCGAGGAGGAGCGGCACGAGGTGCGGGCGGCCATGGACCTCGTCCATGGCAGGGACGGTGCGGATGGCGTGCACGGCCCGGCCGCTCATCCGGGCAGTGCCGCGTGACGGTCCGTGTTCCGGTGTACGACACCGGAATGCTGATCGCGCTGGCGGCCCGCAAGGCGAAGGCCGTGGCCCTGCACGAGGGGATCGGGAACACTCCTCACCGAGCGGTGGTGCTCGGTCCGGTACTGGCCCAGGTTTGGCGGCCCGCCCCGGCTTCCGTGCACGCGCTGGCGAAGGTGATGAAGGACTGCACCGTGCCGCAAGCCCGTAGCGCGATGCCGGCCATGCGCCCTACCAGCGCGGGGCAGACGGCGTGCATCGTGTGTGCGACCGGTCCTGACATCATCGAGTGGCAGCGCGTCGGCACCGCTCTCGGTACGGCGGATCTGCCCCCGAAGAAGCGTCCCGACGCGGTGGACGCCCTTGTGGCACTGACAGCGGCCCGGCACGGCAGTGCTGTGGTCTTCACCAGCGATCCGGCGGACCTCGACGCCTACCTGAGGGCGCTGAACGCGCGGGACGTGCACGTGGTGCAGGTCTGAGTGCCGCTCCCCGCGCGAGCGGGGGTGAACCGTCAGCGACCCTTGGCGACGTGTTCCTCGGCCTTGATCTCGGCTGCGACGATCCAGACGTGCGCGAGGCTCAGCTCCGGCTCGTCCGCCGAGGCGTTACATCAGATCGTGGCTGACCATCAACGGCTGGCCTCGCTCTATGGACGCAGTTACGTCGCCAGGCGTTACACCTGGTGGCCTCGGCGTCACAAAGGTGCCGGGCCACCAGGCGGAATGCCGACCTACGCGGCCTGCACCGATTCGAGCCGCTGAATTTCTCCGTCTCGCATGTGGACCATCGCTCGGATCGCGAGAGCTTGGAGGCCCAGGAGCGCCCGCATCCGCGCTCTCTCCGGAAGGGCTGCCAGCGCCTGTGCGGTGGGCAGAACCTTTACGGCCGCGCGCGGATCACGATAGGTGAGGGCACTCGCCTCGCGCACGGTGAGCGGTGCCGTGACGACGATGTGCGTGATGACCTTCCGGCGCCTCATCTGCACCTGGTCCACGGCGACTCGTCGCCGTACCGGCAGGCCGTCGAGCAGACCGGTGAGTACCGCTCGTGCTGCTTCTTCGGGGCTCTGCCCTTCCTCGACCGTTCCCGTGGGCAACACCAAGGCGTCGCCGGGAAGACAGGGGAGGACCAGG
This sequence comes from Streptomyces sp. NPDC088554, assembly GCF_044752945.1. Taxonomy (NCBI): domain Bacteria; kingdom Bacillati; phylum Actinomycetota; class Actinomycetes; order Kitasatosporales; family Streptomycetaceae; genus Streptomyces; species Streptomyces sp. NPDC088554. The sequence goes on from NZ_JBIVMF010000005.1 coordinate 38,038, forward strand.
CTGGTGACACCGACGGGGGCAGGACGCTGACGCCGATGATCGGGGGGCGCCAGTTCTCGTACGGCGCCCGTTTCTGGGGTGCTGGGGCCGGTGGCGTCGCGACCGGCGTCATGTCCAGCCGCCTCCGTCCACTGCCTGCACGAAGTCGTTGAGGTGCTGTGGGTTGCCGGTCCCCGGGATGGGGGCAATGTGCGGGCCGCGGGCGAGCAGCCAGGAAAGGGCAGCGGTCACGTTCCCGCCCGGCGCCGCTGCGCCGGCGTCGAGGGGACGGTAGGGGACGTACGGGATCTCCTCGTCGCGGCACCGCTCCATGACGGGGTCGTACCGGTCGTTGACGTTGAGGACGTTCTGCACGGCGGCGACAGAGACCTCCTTCCGTGCCAACTCGAAGCTCTCCACGGTGACCTTGGAGACGCCGATGTGCCCGATCTTGCCCTCGTCGCGCAGTGCGGCCAGCGTGCCGAGCTGGTCCGCGATCGGCACCTCGGGGTCGATGCGGTGCAGGTAGCACAGCTCCAGCCGTTCAACGCCCAGGCGACGCAGGCTCGCCTCGACACAGGACCGCAGGTACACGGGGTGGCCGTGCGGTGCCCACACGTTCGGGGCCGGGCGCGCGAGTCCTACCTTGGACGCGATGAGGAGGTCGTCCGGGTAGGGGTGGAGGGCGTCCTTGATCAGGTGCTCGACGGTGTGGGGACCGTAGGCATCGGCGGTGTCGATGTGGGTGATGCCGTGGGTGTGCACGGCATGGCGCAGCACGGTGAGGGCCTGGGCGCGGTCGTCGGGGTCTCCCCAGGTCCCGGGGCCGGTCAGCCGCATAGTGCCGAAGCCGAGGCGAGAGACGGTCTTTCCGGCGATCTCGATGGTGCCGCCGGGCGGGATGCCGGTCATACCGGAGCCTTCGTCTGGCAGCGCTGAAGAGCGTGCTCGATCGCCAGTTCCTGACTGGACGGGTCGCTGGTGACACGTACGTACGGAAGGTTCTCCTCGTGCAGGAGCATGTGGGTGTGGCGATCGACCAGGGTCCGGTAGCGGGCGTCGTAGTCGTGCTTGCGTTCGACGGGGATGTCCGGGTCGAGGACGGTCGCGAAGAGGAGGTCGTAGGGGGTGTGTGCGGCGGCGAGCCGGTGCAGGGCTTCGCGGTCAGTGCGGGGGGCGGTCCTTCCGTGCCACTCCTGGGCGGCACGGAAGTAGGCGAGTGCGTCCCAGCCGGCCCGGTCCGCGAGGACGACCCGCACCGGGGCGTCGTCCAGACGGGCCCCGGCGGCGATCTCGTCAGCGATGCCAGTCGCGATGACCCACTTGGTGGAGTCCACCGTGTGGTGCTGCATCTTGGGCAACCCAGCACTGGCAGCGCGGCGCCCGAGTTGGCCGGTGCGCTCGACGGGGATGTCCCGTCCGCGCAGCTCCATCTCGATGCGGCGCATCAGCAGACTCTTACCGGTGGAGTGGGCTCCCATCACGCCTATGCGGATGAGGTTCGGTGATGTCACCACAGGGTGGGCTCCTGTTCTGGTTCGGGGGCTCCGGGCAGACCGGGCGGGACAGCGGCGGCCACGAGCTGTTCCCAGCTCTCGCAGTGGCTGGCCATGGCGATGAGGATCTGGGCGGTCGCGTACGCGTCGAACGTCGCGCGGTGACGTTGTGCCGGGGCTTGGCTCAGGTCCGGCGCCACATGCTCGATCAGCGCGTCGAGGCTGTACTTGGGCAGATCCCGGTAGGCGGCCTTGGCCAGCCGGAGCGTGTCGATGACTCCGGCCGGCTGCCACCGCGGAAGGTGCGCGGACAGAACGCGGTAGTCCACGTGCGCGTTGTGGGCGGCGATCCACGCGGTGCCGAGGCATGCGTGGACCTCGTCCTTGATCTCCTCCCACCCCGGCTTGTCGTCGAGCACCTGGTTGGTCAGGCCGTGCACCCGGGCAGCGAAGGGCGTGACGGGGTGGTTCGGCTTGGTCAGCCAGGCGCCGGCGGTGCTCTTGTCGGGCTGCCCGTCGCGTACGGGGAGCGCGGCCACCTCGACCAGGTCGGGCGGGTTGCACCCGTTGCCCTCGACATCGACAACGAGGAGCGTGGGCCAGGAGGAGAAGTTCATGCGACTGGTGTTCCGTCCCCCGCCTCCCAGCCGATGCCAGCTCGGCCGTGCCGGCGGTAGTGGTGGGGCTTGGCTCGGTCGTGGCACTGGTAGCCGAAGCCGTGCTGAAGGTAGTAGCGCGGCGGTTCGTCCAGTCCCTCCACGACGATGGCACGCTCGTTGACCTCGACCGAACCGGTTGCCCCGAGTCCGCGCGCCTCTTGGGTCACGGCCGTCAACTCCGGCTTGACCCAGGCGGCCTGACACTTCGCGATCTGCGTGGGCGGGCAGATGTCGCACAGCTCCCGGATGCCGTAGTGACCGTTGTAATCAGCCTCTCCGTGCGCGTACGCGACACCACAGGAGGTCTTGCGGAACAGCGCCCCCCAGGACGAGTCGTGCTCGAAGGCGTCGAGTAGGCGCTGCTCGGCGGCCTCGGGCATGATCTTCCGCCGAGCCGTGTCCTCGTACGGCATCTTCAGGCCGTGCGCCTCGTAGTACTCGGCGATCTCCTTGCGGAAGAACAGGCCGGTGAAGACCGTGGCGTGCGTGTGCTGGGACAGCTCGCGGGCGCGAGCGATGTCGGTGTCGGAGTCGTTGAGGCCGGGGACGATGGGCCGCCAGTACAGGACGGTGCGGTAACGCTCGGCGTGCTCGAACAGGGTGCGCAGGCTCGCGGCAGCGATGTTGCTGTCCACGGGCTCGATCCGCTCATCCTGGATGTTGGAGTGCGTCACCAGCACGGTGAGACGCAGGTTCTTGAAGCTGTTGAGGACGGCGCAGTCCTCCGGATCGACGCGCCACCTGGTGATGACCAGGACGTGGTTCGTCAGGCCCTGATCATCGAGCTGACGCAGGACGTTGAACAGGTGCGGCTTGACGACGGGCAGCATCGGGTCGGTGGCCCGGTTCAGGAGCTGGATCGGTGTCTTGTGCGCCCGGAAGTAGGGGTGGCCGATCAGTTGGCGGACGGCTTCCTCGTCGCTCATCAGACGCCGCGGGACCTTCATCTCGAAGTTCTCGAAGGTGTGACGGATGCAGTACCCGCACTCCAGCGGGCAGCCGATGATCCAGTTCAGCGAGAGTCCCGACTTGCGGTACTCGATCACCTCAGCGAGTTCCCGCTTCAGGCCACCGATCTTGTCCGGAGAGAGGATCGGTAAGGCGCGGCGGGCGCCCAGCATGGGGATGCTCATAAGGGCTCCAGGGGGTAGGTCAGGCGTCAGCGGGCGTGCTCTGCACCGGAAGATCCGGGGTGAGGAGGTCACGACGGCCGGCTCCGTACCAGGTGCCGAAGTCGCGTCGGGCCGCGTCGGGGTCGTCGCTGGTGTGGACGAGGTTGTGCACGAGGCGTTTCTCGGCGAGCGCGGCGATCAGGCTGTCGTCACCGAGGTCGCCGCGGATCGTGCCGGCGGCAGCCTTGGTGGGGTCGTAGTGCCCGAGCAGGCCGCGCAGCCTGGTGTGCACACCAGGCTCGCCGTGGGCCAGCGCGACGGTGACCGTGCGTCCCGCGTACGCCTCGTCCAGGCACGCCGGAATGTCCCGGTCGGGGAACCAGTCACGGTCCACCAGGAGGTCCCAGTAGTGCACGTGGACCTGCCACGGCTGCACGGTGATCTCACGTCGGTTCGTGATCGTGGCGCCCTCGGCGGCGATCCGTTCGAGGACTGCATCGACCAGGCCGCGCTCCACCGCGTCGGGCTTGCACAGGACGACGGCCCAGCAGCCGAAGTCGATGCCCTCGACCACAGCACCGGACGGCGGTTTGCGGTTCATCGGGGGCCCTCCGTGGTTGCGCAGGACGTCCACTTGTGGCCGAGGAGCCACCGCAGGCCGGGGTGCAGCGCATTGAGCACGTCACGGCTGACCGTGTCGGTCTCGTCGTGCTGGAGCTGCCGGTATGCCTCGAACAGCAGCACCACCTGCTGCCAATAGGCGTCTACGTTCAGACAGGCGATCTCATCGGCGGAGTACTTCACCGTGTTGGTGCGCAGCAGCTCTTCGTGCTCCAGAAGCTGCTTGATGGTGTCGGGGCCCGTCTCCACGGACATCGCGGGAAAGGGGAACGCGGGCGGTGTGCGGCGCAGCTCCGCCTCGTTGAGAACCCGTTTGACCCGTTCGACGTTACGCTCGTTGACGTGCGCCGAACCGATCGTGTGGGTGTAGTGGCCCAGTTCGAGACCGAGTTGGATCGCGGCGTACTCCTGAAGCATCGTGAACGAGAACACGTCGGACAGGAGTCCACAGTCGAGGTCGTTGGCCCGCATGTTGCACACCATGTGCAGGCGCCCGTCGCGAGCAAGGAGGTGGAGGCCCGCCAGGCACGCCATATCGGGGTTGTGGTCGATGGCCAGTTCGGCGGCCGAGAACACCGGGAGATACCCGCGCTTGCTGTCGGTCTCGGTGCGCAGCAGTTCCAGCACTCGAGCGAAGGGGGACTCGGTGTCTCCATCGGCCGGATTGAACAGGGTGTGGCCGTAGGCAGATCCGCCGAGCGTGATGCCGTCGGCGGAGCTGGAGCGCATCGACTGCGCGTAGTAGCCGATCATTTCCAGGTCCCGGCGGCCGGCCAGATACCAGAGGGCTTCGGCGAATTGGAAGACCGGGTTGGCCTTCCGCGCGGCGATGTAGGGCAGCCGCTGGCGTGGGTCCGGCAGTCGGAAGCTGACTCCGACGACCTCGCGAGCGTCGTTGCCTCGGGCCGCGATGCGGTGTTCAGGCCCTTCGCAGGCCAGTCGCAGCAGGTCGAGATAGGCGCCTTCGATGGTGCGATATGTGGGTGCAGTGAGCATCATTTCTCCAGGTCAGCGGAGAGCCGGAGGACGGCTGATGGACAGGGATTGGCCCTGTGCTGGAACCGCCCGACGACCTGGGCGCGTAACTCCAAGCCGCCGGGCGGCGGTCTGGTCGGCTTGAGGTTCTGCTCGTAGCGGTGAAGGATCTTGTACGACAGCTCCACCAGCGAGTGGTCCGCCAGTACGACATCAAAGGTGATGTCGGTCGAGAGGCGCCGCGGATAGTGCGGGGTGAGTCGCCAGGTGGCCAGGGCGTCCGTCGGCGCGGGAGCCGCTGTGGCGAACCACGTGGACAGGCGTTCGTGCTCGCCGGTCACCGTGTGGGTCTCCATGAGCCCTCCCGGGTCTGTATCAACTTCGGCACGCACTGTGCGCCCGCTGTCACCTAGTGCAGCGGAGGGGGGGATCGTGAACAGGTCTTTTCGCCGGAACCTTGGCCGCCCTCCACCCGCCCTTTGGCCCGTCCTTTCAGCCCCGCCTGCAATTTCACCGGCGACGCCTCACGCGACGCATTGGTTGACCGCTACGGTGAGCTGACGCCAGTTGGCAGGGGGTATCCGGTGAGCCGCAGCCCGATGAGGGAATTACGCGAGAGCCGTAACCGGACCCAGGCGTTGGCGGTCTCCGAACTCAACGTCCTGGCGGAACGGCTCGCCGCTGAGCGGCGCGTCGCCAAGCGCCCCACCTTCACGGTGCGCCAGATGTCGAAGTGGGAGAGCGAGACACAGCCGCGTCCCTACCCGCACCCGGAGACGCGGGTGGTCCTGGAGGCGTACTTCCACCGGTCGGTGGAGGAACTGGGACTCCGGCCTGGGCCCACCGGGGAAGGCGCTTTCGAGTCACCCTCCGTACCCGTCGTCACGCCAGTCCCTCTCATCGAGCAGTCGGCCGCCGCGATTCCCCGCCTCCCCGGTGGCGGGGGTGACCAAGACCCGCTGCCGTGGCTGGCCCGGACGACGTCTGACGCGGCCACCGCGACAGACTGGAGGATCGCCGAGGACGAGGTCGATCTTCTGCGTGAGGCCGCGGATGACATGGACGCTCAGGATCAGCAGTTCGGCGGCAACCGCCTCTGGCGGCCTACCCGCGCCCACTTGCTCTGGGTGCACCACATGATCGACCGAGGTATCTACGATGAGCCTCTGGGGAAACAACTCCATGCGCTAGCAGGGAAGTTCACCACCAGCCTCGGTTGGTTCAGCTATGATGCGGGGCTGCACGCCCAGGCCCGTCAGTACTTCTCCGAAGCTCTGAACGCCGCAATGCTGACCGGCGACGATGTGCTCGCCAGCCGGACCTTGAGCAACATGGCTCGTCAGGCCGTGGACTTGAACAAGGGGCGAGAAGCTGTTCGCTTCGCACGGATCGCGCAGTTTCACTCCGGTCTGTGGAGCGCGCCAACACGGGTGACGGCGCTCCTGGCGATCCGTGAGGCGCAGGGACACGCCCGGGTCGGTGACGCCTTCAGCTGCGAGGGTGCGATCAAGAGGGCCTGGAAGGAGTGGGAGCGCGGCACCGACGACCGTGACCCGGATTGGACGATGTTCCTCAACCTGGCCGAGCTGATGTGCCTGGAGGGCATGTGCCGTCTCGACCTCGGCCAGACAGCGCGGGCCCAGAAGCTTCTGACAGAGTCCGAGCAGCTTCAAGACGTGGCGCACTCGCGGAACCGCGGCATGTGCCTCGGCCGGCTCTCCGTCGCGGCCATCGGCGCAGGGGATATCGAGCACAGCATCGACTCCACGACGAAGGCCATTGAGCTGATCAGGACGGGCATGTCTTCCACTCGGGCGGTCGAGCAGTTGAAGATCGTCCACGACGGACTGGCCCTTCACCACCGTGCTCGCGGCGTGGGGGACCTGCTTGAAGAGATTCGCGCGGTAGTCGCGTGATGCAGTGAAGGAGAGATGCAACCAGTGGATGCGGAGTACCAGCGGTACGACGGGGCGTCGGTCAAGGCCATCGCTGATGAGCTGGTGGATGTGTACGGGCGGGTGTACGACACGCCTCTGTACGTCGGCGACCCCTTCTTCTCCGTCGTCTCGTTCCGGGAGCGGCTGGAAGCCGCCTTCGGTAATGAGGGGTTCGAGACGGTGACCGCGCGCCAGGAAGGTCGGATCGTCGGCTACGTGCACGGCGCCACACTTCCCGCGGACAAGCCATGGTGGATCTCGCTCGGCGACAGGAGGCCGACGGGGCTGCGGGAGCTGGCCGATGCCGGACAGGTCTTCTGGCTTCGAGAACTGATGGTCCTCCCCGAGGTGCAGAATCAGGGGCTGGGAAGGAAGATCCACGACACCGTGATCACGGGGCGTGTGGAGCAGGTCACCGCTTTGACCTGCATCGTTGATAATCAGCCAGCCCACGATGCTTACCTACATTGGGGGTACACGGTGATGGGGCAGATCAAGCACGCCCCGGAATCACCGATCTACGACGCCATGTTCCTGCCCAGCCCGTGATGACCGGAACGACTATGTACCAAGCAATCACCCAGCCCGATTCGGTCCCGACGGCTTCGAGTCGCCGGGACCGACTCCCGCAAGATCCCACGGTCCTGTTCGCGTACGGGACGCTCCAATTCGATGCGGTGCTCGAAGCCTTGCTTGGCCGGATACCGCAGCGCGTGCGGGCCAACGCACCCGGATGGCGCGCGGCGGCCTTGGAGGGTCGCGTCTATCCAGGGCTCGTAGCGGCTGACACCGCGGCGGCGCCCGGCCTGTTGCTCACCGACCTCAGCCGAAGGGAGTGGGCGATCCTCGACGCGTTCGAGGACGATCGGTACGACCTTCGCGAAGTCGAGCTGGCCTCTGGTGAGCGCGGTCTCGCCTACGTGTGGCCAGACAGCGATGTCCGTGAAGACGACTGGGACGCGACGCAGTTCGAGGTCCGTCACCTTCGTGAGTACGCCGCTCGGTGCACACGGCTCGCCCCTGGGCTGGCCGCAGAAGCAGGCCGGTAAGTGCGGCAGCGTTTCGAGGAGCCCCTGCGGGCCCCTCGAACGCTGGTGACTTCCTACTCCTCCGGGTGGCCGCCGACCGGTACCTTCGACATCGGGTCGGCCTTTCCCGCGTTGGTCGGGCGGTTGTACACGGTGTCCGCTGTGGTGGAGCCGGACGCCCACCGGCCGCGCCGCTTCCGCTCGGCCGAGGGCACGTTCGCTTGGACCATGTCGGTGTACGGGCCTGCCCGCAGTGAGTGCGTGGTGACCTGGGGCGCCAGGTTGCCCTTGGGTGTGAGTGCCACGAAGATCGGCCGATACGGGCCCGCCGTGCCGATCTTGTGCTCCCCGCGCGGGTCGGGGGTGGGCCGGTGTTGAGGTAGGCGTCAAGCTTGTGCGGTGCCCATGCCCACCGGATGTACGACCAGTTGATGGTCCCAAGTCGCCTCGCCCAAGAGAAACTTCGCCGTGCGACCGACCTGCTGATGCCGTTCGTCAGGTGGTGACCGTCGGCGCGGCCTGGGCGAGGGTGGCCCAGGTGCAGGTCCCGGCGGCGGGGTGGTGCGCGGGCCCGAAGCCCCAGGTTCCGCGGTGGGTCTCGACGAGGTCGGGGACGCCGGTGAGCGTGGTACGGCGACGTTCGTCGCACAGCCCGGCCAGGAGGCGGTGGCGGTGGGGCGGATGGGTGTCGTACACCATGACCTGCACCGGATCCGTGCCCTCCGGTCGGCACAGGGTGAGCTGGATCTGTTCCCCGGCTCCGGTGAACAGGCAGGCGTAGGCGGCGAGTTCGTGTACGAGCAGCAGGTACGGCTCGATCAGCTCCTCGGCCACACCGTGCGCCCCGAAGATGGACTCCGTGGCCCAGAACGCGATCCCGGGCGTGGCGACGGCCGAGGGCAGTGTGAGCCCGTACGCGAGATTCCCCGCCCCCGGCTCCGCCATGTCGAACCGCGCCGGCGGACACCCCCGGGACCTGGCCCCCGAGGGCCCGTACATGCCGTACGGCGGGTGCGGGACGGGGACGCCGGTAACCGGTACCGGTACAGGCGTGGATTCGTTTCCGAGCATGCCAACTCCACTTGCCGATGCGCTGGTTGTCGCGTGAACGGACGCCTGCGGTGATACGGCAAGGCAGTGGCATGTCTCCCTGGCGCGAGCACGCCCCTCCCAGGGCAGGAGAAGGCGGGCAGGCTCGCACGATGCGCTTCTGCTTTGCTGTACGTGAGCGTCGCATCACCGAAGGTAGGGCGCTGGATGGGTATTTCGCCACTCAGGATTGGAAAATTAGCCTCCACGGGGAGGGTGTCGTGGCGCCCGGCGCACTGAAGACTGCCGAAGAGGGGATTCGCATGGCCTCACGGACAACACCCACGCAGCGACAGAGGCGACTCGGCGTCGAGGTCCGCAAGTTGCGCACCGGCGTGGACATGTCCGCCGAGTTCGCGGCCGGGCTGCTCGGTGTGGATCGCGGCAAGATCTCGAACATCGAGTCAGGCATCCGCAACATCAGCCCCGACCGGCTCCAGACCCTGATCAGCTACTGCGAGTGCACGGACGAGGCTTACGCGACCGCACTCCTGGAACTCGCCGTACCCGCCCGGCGGAACTGGTGGGACGAGTACCGGGGCAAGCTGTCACCCGGCTTGCTGGACATCGCGGAACTGGAGTGGCACTCGGTCGGTATCCATACAACCCAGACCGCCCATGTACCTGGGCTGCTCCAGACCGAGGACTACGCCCGCAGCATCTTCGCGGCAGTCCTCCCTGCGCTCTCGCGCCTCGATGTCGAACTTCGCGTGGCCCACCGCATGGAACGGCAGCAGGTGCTGGCCCGGGAACAGCCTCCCGGCTTCGTGGGTTACGTACACGAGGCGGCGCTACGTATGCGCTTCGGCGGTCGCGAAACAACCCGGAGCCAGCTCGGCGCGCTGATCACGGCGTCCGAGAAGGACAACATCACCATCCGCATAGTGCCGTTCGAACGTGGCAGTTTCCCGGGGGCGGGACATGCCCTGCTCTACGCGCAGGGAGCTGTGCCGCAACTCGACACCGCACAGGTGGATTCGGCGCACGGTCCGGATTTCCTGCACACCGAGCCACATCTCGCCAAATACCGAGCCCACTTGGAGTGGATGGAGAGGGAATGCTTGTCTGCAAGCGCCTCACGCGACTTCATCCACCACCTTGTCCGTGACCTGTGAGGAGAACACCATGACCGAGATCACCTGGGAAGCCCCCTTCTGCGGAGAAGGCAACAACTGCTTCCGCATCGGCACCGACGCCACCGGCAACGCCTACATCAGCATCGCGGGCCAGGAGGACACGTACCTCACCGACACCCGCGAAGCGCTCGCCACCCTCATCCGTGACATCAAGGCGGGCAAGGCCGACCACCTGCTGTAGCCGCACGCGGCGGTGCTCGGAGTGTTCGCGCTACCGCACTCTCGGCCCTCGCCGGGGATGGTCTCAGCGCGGCCCCGGCGAGGAACCGCTGTTGCCCTCGACGTTGGCGATCATCCTGCGGAGCACCGTGAGCGCGGCCACGTACTCCTCGTCGCTGACGCCCTCGTGGACCACGGTGCGCAACTCGGTCACCAGCGCGCGCACCCGCACCCGGGCGGCTGTTCCGGCGGCGGTCGGATGCAGCCGGTCCTCCGCGTCTGCCCGCAGCCAGCCTCGATGCGACAACTGGTCGACGACGCGCGCGATTTCGTGTGGCCCGTCCGCGAGGGGCGTGAGGTCGCGGACGACCTCCTCCCGGCTCGGCGCGCCGGGCCCGCCGCTGACGCGGTTCAGCACCCAGTACTGCGGCTGCGTGACATCGAGCCTGGCCATGGCGTCCCGCAGTTGCCGGGTGACGGCCGCGTGGGCGAGCCCGCTCCAGTACCCGATGGGCTGTGCGGCCAGCATGTCGTCGGTGGCGTACGGATCGGCGGGCGCCTGGTCGGTGGTGGTACCGGTCGGTGGGTGCATGACGGCAACGCTATCCACCCGCCTCGGCGCTCAGGGCCGGGGAGCGGCGGCGAGGCCGGCGGCCCTGGCCCTCAACTCGTCTGCTTCGGCGCGGCCTTCGAGGCGGTTGAGCCGGGTCCGTATGTCATCGATCGCGGTACGGACCTTCACGGAACGGATGCCGTCAGCACAGGTGACGAACTCGCCCCAGGCGGCCAGCGCCCCGTCCGCGTCGCCCTGTCGCAGCCGGATACCGCCGAGATCGGCGAGAACGATCGCGCGGGTGCGGCGCCGGTCCAGCCCATGGATGTCCAGAGCCAGTCGCAGATGCTCCTCGGCGGCGCAGAGATCCCCGAGCCGGGTCAGGATCATGCCGGACTCATGGGCCCAGCGCCCCGGCGAATAGTGGGCCGCCCAGGAATCCCCCGGGTGGGCCGACGGTCGGCCGATGGCGGATTCCGAGAGCGCGAGATGCCGGGTGGCGGCCCGCCGGTCGCCGTCCTGTGCGGCGGCGTTGGCGAGGGTGGCCTCGTAGTAGGCCACGGCTCTCGGGTTCTCCAGGTGACGGCCGTGGCGGACGCATGCCTCGCCGAGCTGTACGGCTTCGGCGCGGTGCCCGAGGTCGATGGCCTGTACGGCCATGCCGCGCAGGGCGGTCGCCGACAGTTCGGGGTCACCGGCTTCGGCGGCGAGCCGGTAGGCGTGTGCGTAATACTGCTGGGCGCGCCCCCGGTTCTCGGGGGTGTCGCCCTCGTCCTGGGCCATCCAGCCCGCCAGGTGGACGAGTTGGCTCGTAGCGGCGAACAGTTCGCGGCCGGTGGCCTCGGTGTACCTGCCGTTCAGCCAGGGCGCCACGTCTTCGGTGAGGTAGCGGACGGCAAGGTGCCGGGCGTGCCCACCGCCCAGCTCCGCCGCCGCGTCGCCGAGCGCCGTGACCATGTGCGTGACGGCGGCGACTTCCCCCGTACCGACGCGTACCGCGCCGGGCGGAGCCGCGGCGGTACGACGGGTGATGCTCTCCGGGTCGGGCAGAGCGAGGGCGCTGAGGGCGTATCCACTGGTGGCGGCCAGGAAGTTCCGGCGTCGCACGTCATTCCTCCCCACTGGATGACTGATGCCACGGTATCGAGGACCGTTCCGTCAGGCGCCCGGGAATCCTCCGGGTCTGTGCGCGTCAGCTCAAGGCCGAGAACATCCGCGAGGTACGGAAGCCAGTAAGTGGGACAGCGCTTGCCGGTCATCCAGCGCCGGGCGGACTGCCGGTCGACACCATTGGACGCGCTCGCGGACCGGTGGGGGGTCGGGGAGCGTGGCGGGCCCGGGAAGGTGGTGTGGGCGGAGTGGTCGCTCCCGACGCGGCCGGGCGGCGGGGTGGGCAGGGGGTAAGTGTGTCGGCGTCTGCCGTCCTGGAGGGTTTCAAACTCTTTGGAGCGTTACATCACTCAAGAGAGTGATCATCGTATGAGTCTCAGTTAGCCCACCTTTCACCTGCCGAGGATGGAGCCGTCATCAAGCACCCGGCCCGTGCGGGCCGGTCTGCGCAAAGCCGTGAAGGCGCAATGCGCAATGCGCAATGCGCAAGGGCGCAAGGGGAGGGGCAGTAATGAGCGAGGGACAGTCGGCCGAGGAGCAGTACGTCGGGCCGCTCGGGCTGGTGGAGACGCTGGATCGGCCGGAGCCGCCGCCGGCTCCGGTGCCGGACGCGGTCTGGCACTTCGGGAGGCATCTCAACCCGGAGGAGCAGGGCCAGGCGGACTATGTGCCGGTCTACGACGCCACCGCCTGGGTGTATTTCAGCAACAGCCGCCACGGCCTGGTCCGGCCGGTGCTGCTGGCCGACGGGTTCAATTCCGGGCCCAGCAAGCTGGACGAGCTGTACGACGGGTTCGAGAACGGTGAGTATCCGCTCATCAGCGAGTTGCGCGGGCGCGGCCGGGACGCGGTGATCTTCGGGTTCGGCGACCGCACCGCCTCGATCCTGGACAACGCCGCGTACATGACCGAGGCGATCATGAAGCTGATCGCCGAGCGCCGGGGCGACGAGCCGCTGGTGGTCGGCGGCTTCAGCATGGGCGGACTGGTCGCCCGGTACGCGCTCGCCGGCATGGAGACGGAGAGCATCGACCACCAGACCGCGCTCTACTTCTCGTACGACAGTCCGCACCGGGGCGCCTGGGTCCCGATCGGCCTCCAGGCGTTCGCGCACTACCTCAAGCGGGGCAATCCGGCCAACGGCGCGCTCTCCGACCAGATCAACAGCACCGCCTCCCGGCAGTTGCTGTGGCGGCACATCGAGGCGGTCGGTGACATCCCCGGGGAGGACAAGGCGCGCGGTGACTTCCTCGCCGCGCTGGAGAGCGTCGGCAACTGGCCGATGCGGCCGAGGAAGATCGGCGTCGCCAACGGCAGGGGCGACGGTCTGGGGACCGGCATCGAGCCCGGCGGGGTCGCGTTCCGGTCCACCGGGCTGCTCTTCCCCGGCACCACCCTCTATGCCCAGGCCGAGGGCGACGACGCGCTGGTCGCCGAGTTGAAGGCGAACTTCGGGCAGGACGAGACCGTGACCACCGACGGGCTCCCGGCGATCGACGGCGCCCCCGGCGGCACGCTCAACTCCTTCGAGATCGCCGCCAACACCCTCAACGGCCTCCCCTTCGGCGGCGCCGAGGCCCCGGTCCCCGAGATCTGTTTCGTGCCCTCGGTCAGCGCCGTCGACGTCTGCGACCTGGACACCACCGAGCTGCTCACCACCGACATCGGCTCGCTCCCGCCGGAGCGGAGCGCGCTGGACGACTTCCTGTGCGCCTCGGACAACGAGCGCCACACGAAGATCACCGCCGAGCTGTGCGAGTGGATCATCGAACGGCTCTGACTTGCCTCTCTTCCGCGGTGGGTCGACGCAGTGCCTTTCCGGCGCTGCGGCGACCCACCGTCTTTCCGTCCCGGGCGGGTGATCCCCGGCAGCGGTTGCGTTGCTGTCCGGCATTAAGAACGCGTTAAAGGCTGCCGGGTTCCGGCAATGCGCGTAAGGGCCGCCTAAAGGCAGAATGGTCGCAGCGCAACGGGGGAAGCACGGGGGAACAGCGGGGGACCGGCCCCGGTGTCGGGATACGGCAACGTGCCCGCGCCGGGGCGAGTGCTTCTGGACCGTGCCGTACGACCCGGCGCTCGACCCGCGCTCGCGCTCGGCCAACTGGCCCTGCGGGGTTACGACATGGCGCCGGGCGCCGCCGACTCCGTACCGCTGCGCACTCCTTGACGGACGAGGCCCCGACGCCCACGCCCCATTGACGGAGGGTGCGCGATCCCTGACTCTGGGCTCTGGCATTCCACCGGACCCGGAAGGCGTAACTCATGAGGCAGCAGCGTGCGTTGTCCCGTTGGAGATCGGCGGTGGCCCTGTCCGTGGCCGGAGCGGCCCTGGTCGTCGCCACGGCCGGTACGGCGGGAGCGGCGCCCCCCTCCCAGCCCTCGGCGCCCCGGAGCGTCGCCGTCCTGGCCGCCGCACCCACCCCGGAGGAGCAGGAGAAGCTCCGGGCGGTCGCGGGCGCGATCTGGAACGACAGCCTGGCGGCGGGCTGGGACATGAACAGCGACGTCGCCGACATCCTCTCCACCGCCACCGGCGAGATCCTCCGCTGTTCGGCGGCCTTCGCCCTGGTCCCCAGGCCGGCGGGGTTCATCCCGGGCCTGGGATATCTGGTGAGCTACTGGAAGAACCTCCGCGACTACTTCCTCGTCGTCAGCCAGGACCGTACCTACCGCGCCTGCGTCAACGTAACGGCGGCGAACTACCGGTCCGCGATCGAACTCGCGTCCATGGGTATCTGATCCACGGTCATGCCCGGCCCGCCGCGCCCGGCGCATCCGGACGCGGCGGGGCCGGCGCGCGCTCCGCGCGGCGGCGGGGCCGGCGCGCGCTCCGCGCAGGCTACGGCCACACCAAGCAGGCAGGCTACGGCCACACCAAGCAGTACGGCTGATGCCCCGCCTCGTGCAGCCGGTGCGAGAAGTCCTGCCACTCGTGCAGCAGTTGGTAGACGGTGAACGCGTCCCTCGGGCCGCCCCGGTCCGGGACCGTGGACCAGATGAAGGCCGCCGCGCCGACGGACTCCTCGCCGATGTCGCGCAGGGGGTCCACCACCGTCATCGGGAGCTTGACCACCGCGTAATCCGGGTGCAGTACGACCAGTTCGAGCGGGGGGACCTGGTGCAGGGGGAGGCCCTGTATGCCCGTCAGGACCATCGCGGCTATGGTCTCCGGCTTGATCTTGGAGAACATGCCGCCCATGCCCAGCTCGTCGCCGCCCAGTTCGGCGGGGCGCATCGAGACCGGGACGCGGGCCGCCGTGGCGCCGTCGGGGGCGCCGAAGTACTTGTAGGTCACCCCCACCCGGCCACCGCTCCTGATCTCGGGAGTCCGCTCGTCACGCTCGCGCGTTTCCGGCGCCTCGTGTGCCTCGCGCTCACGGCGCTCTCCCCGCCGGTGCTTCCCCCGGGCAGGCTCCGGACCCAGGTCGTCGGTCCCCTCGCCCACTCCGCCACCGCGATGCATATCTCCACCCGACCACTCGCAGCCCCGGCCGCGCAACCCGATCATCGTGACAGTGACCTCCCCCACGGTCATCCGGTGAAACACCGGTCCGTGGATACGTCCGAGCCTCTGACACCATGGATTGCGTGAGCTTCCCCTATGACGCCCCAGTTTCGCAGACACTCTTTGACCGTGCGGCCCTTGTGACGCCCGGCGGCGTGAACTCTCCCGTCCGTGCTTTCAACGCGGTGGGTGGTACGCCCCGGTTCATGGTGTCCGGTAACGGTCCATACCTCATCGATGCGGACGGTCGCGAATATGTCGACCTCGTATGTTCCTGGGGGCCGATGATTCTCGGTCATTCCCACCCGGAAGTGATCGCGGCGGTCCAGGCGGCGGTCGCCCGCGGCACCTCCTTCGGTACACCGGGCGAGGGCGAGGTCGCGCTCGCCGAGGAGATGGTGGCGCGGATCGCGCCCCTGGAGCGGGTACGGCTCGTGTCGTCCGGCACCGAGGCGACCATGTCCGCGATCCGGCTGGCCCGTGGCTTCACCGGGCGGGCGAAGATCGTGAAGTTCGCCGGGTGCTACCACGGGCACGTCGACGCGCTGCTCGCCGCCGCGGGCTCCGGCGTCGCGACCTTCGGGCTGCCGGACACCCCCGGCGTGACCGGCGCGCAGGCGGGCGACACCATCGTCCTGCCGTACAACGACCTCGAAGCGGTACGGCGGGCCTTCGCCGCGCACCCCGGGGAGATCGCGTGCGTGATCACCGAGGCGTCGCCGGGCAACATGGGCGTCGTACCGCCGGGGGAGGGTTTCAACGCCGGGCTCAAGGCGCTCTGCGCCGCCGATGGCGCGCTGTACATCTCCGACGAGGTGATGACCGGGTTCCGTACGTCGAAGGCGGGCTGGTACGGCGTCGACGGCGTCGAGCCCGACCTGATGACCTTCGGCAAGGTCATGGGCGGCGGCTTCCCCGCCGCCGCGTTCGGCGGTCGCGCCGACATCATGGGCCGCCTCGCCCCGGTGGGCCCCGTCTACCAGGCCGGCACGCTCTCCGGGAACCCGGTCGCGACGGCCGCCGGGCTCGCGCAGCTGCGGCTGCTCGACGACGCGGCGTACGCGAAGATCGACGCGGTGTCGAGCGAGATCCAGGGGCTGGTGACCGAGGCGCTCACCAAGGAGGGCGTCGCGCACCGGGTGCAGACGGCGAGCAACATGTTCTCCGTCTTCTTCACGGCGGACGAGGTACGGAACTACGACGACGCCAAGAAGCAGGAATCGTTCCGCTTCACCCCCTTCTTCCACTCGATGCTGGCGGACGGGGTCTATCTGCCGCCGTCGTCCTTCGAGTCCTGGTTCGTCTCCACCAGCCACGACGAGCGTGCGATCGAGCGGATCGCCGCCGCGCTCCCGGCCGCCGCCCGCGCCGCCGCGCAGGCCACCGCGCCCGCCACGTCCACCGAGTCCGCCGAACCGGAGACCGACGCATGAGCGACAAGAACGAACTGACCGTCGTCCACCTCGTGCGCCACGGCGAGGTGCACAACCCCGACGGCGTCCTGTACGGCAGACGCCCCGGCTACCACCTCTCCGAGCTGGGCCTGCGCATGGCCGACCGGGTCGCCGAGCATCTCGCGACCCGCGACATCACCCATGTCGTCGCCTCCCCGCTGGAGCGCGCCCAGGAGACGGCGGCCCCGGTCGCCAAGTCCCACGGGCTGACCCTCGACACCGACGACCGGCTGATCGAGGCCGCGAACGTCTTCGAGGGCAAGACCTTCGGCGTCGGTGACGGCGCGCTGCGTCGGCCCGGCAACTGGAGGCACCTCACCAACCCGTTCCGGCCGTCCTGGGGCGAGCCGTACATCGACCAGGTCGTACGGATGATGGGCGCCCTGAACTCCGCCCGCGACGCGGCCCGTGGCCATGAGGCGGTGTGCGTCAGCCACCAGCTGCCGATCTGGATCGTACGGAGCTTCGTGGAGCGCCGTCGGCTGTGGCACGACCCCCGCCGCCGGCAGTGCACGCTCGCCTCCCTGACCAGCTTCACCTATCAGGGCGACAAGATCGTCTCCGTGGGCTATTCGGAGCCGGCCCGCGATCTCGTACCGGCGCATCTCCTGGCGGGGGCGCGGCCGGTGAAGGGCGGGACGAAGGCGTTCGGGGCCTGAGGGCGATAAGCCGACAGACCCGACAGGGCCGGATGACACCGGTACATCCGCGAAGGCGCCGGTGAATCCGAAGAGCCGTGGTGCACGAGTGATCTCTTGGGCCACGGTTTTCGTTACATAAGTAAAAATATGACAAGTTATGGAACCTCCGCGTTCGATACGTCATCTCAGCTGTTGCCGCTTGTAAGACTTACCTATGAGCGGCGCGGGAAGCTGTACGAGTGGCGTACTCAGGGACGAACGCGGATGGGAACTATATGCGCGACATCAGCCGAAGGGGTCTGCTCGGAGCGGGAATTGGGGCCGCCGCAGCGATCGGGATCGCCGGCTGCTCCACCGGCGGGAGCACGTCACCGCAGGCGGAAGCGGGCAAGGGGGGCAGTGACGGCGCGACGGGCGGCCCGATCGACAAGGGCAAGCCGACGGGGAAACCGGCCCGCCTCATAGGCGACGGCTCCACCTCCGACACAGGCAAGCAGCCGCACCAGCCCGCCAAGCCCGTACCGCTCGAACCCGGGCAGACCCCACCGCAGTTCGTGATCTTCTCCTGGGACGGCGCGGGCGAGGTCGGCAACGGCCTCTTCCCGCGCTTCCTGGAGCTGGCCAAGAAGCACGACGCGTCGATGACCTTCTTCCTCTCCGGCCTCTATCTGCTCCCGGAGTCGAAGAAGACGCTCTACCGCCCGCCGAACAACCCCATCGGCGCGTCCGACATCGGCTACCTCACGGACGCCCATGTGAAGGACACGCTCACCAACGTCCGCCAGGCATGGCTGGACGGCCATGAGATCGGCACCCATTTCAACGGGCACTTCTGCGGCGGATCCGGATCGGTCGGCAAATGGACCCCCGCGCAATGGCGGAGCGAAATCGACCAGGCCGTTTCCTTTGTCACCGAATGGCGTACGAATACCGGCTGGACCGATCTCGACCCGCTGCCCTTCGACTACCGCAAGGAAATGATCGGCGCCCGTACGCCCTGCCTGCTCGGCCAGGAGAATCTGCTCCCCACCGCGGAGAAACTGGGCTGGCGTTACGACGCCAGCTCACCCGGCGGCACGCAGACCTGGCCGGACAAAATAGGGGGCATATGGAATTTCCCGCTCCAGGCGATTCCCTTCCCCGGTCACAGTTTCGAAGTCCTCTCCATGGACTACAACATGCTCGCCAACCAGTCGAAGAACTCCACCAACGGCATGACCTCCCGCTATGCGGAATGGCGCAAGCAGTCCGCCCAGGCGTACATCTCCGGTTTCCAGCGGGCGTACGAATCGAATCGCGCGCCGTTCTTCATCGGGAACCACTTCGAGCAGTGGAACGGCGGGATCTACATGGACTCCGTCGAGGAGGCGCTGACGCACATGGCGGGCAAGAAGGACGTACGGCTGGTGTCGTTCCGCCAGTTCACCGACTGGCTCGACGTCCAGGACCCCGCCGTACTCGCCAGGCTCCGCGGTCTGGGCGTCGGACAGGCCCCGGTCGGCGGCTGGAAGTCCTACCTCAAGGCCGCCGCCCAGTAGTGCTGTGACCGGAAAGGTTTGCCGCCGGTGAACCTGTCCGGCCACAGCGCCGGACAGCTCCGGCGAGCGGTCAGGACAGCTCTGATGGCCGCCCGGCAGCGGCCGTCACGCGGCATCAGGGGGGTGCCCAAGATCCCCCAAACGCCCATGCGAAACTTTTCACATGAACTCAGGGCACGTTCCCCGCCGCCGTTCCGGCCGTCGTCTCCGTACCGCTCTGGTACCGGTCGCGGTCGTCACGGCGGCGTTGACGCTCTCGGCGTGCGGCAGCGGTGGCAAGGCCGGCGGCGGCGGTGACACCAACTTCGTCACGAACACCGGTGGCATCGACACCGTCCCGGCGGCCGACCGCAAGGCCGTCAACACGATCGCGGGCGAGACCCTCGAAGGCAAGAAGCTCGACGTCGCCGATCTCAAGGGCAGGATCGTCGTGCTGAACGTCTGGGGATCCTGGTGCGCCCCCTGCCGCGCCGAGGCGCCGCACCTGGTGAAGCTCGCCAAGGAGACCGAGGCGAAGGGCGTGAGCTTCGTCGGGATCAACGCCCGGGACCCCAACAAGGGCCCGGCGCTCGCCTTCGAGAAGGACTACGGCGTCCCCTACCCGAGTCTGTACGACCCCACGAGCAAGCTGATCGTCAGCGGCTTCCCCAAGGGAACGCTCAACCCGCAGGGCATTCCGTCCACGATCGTGCTGGACCGGAACGGAAAGATCGCGGCCCGCGCGCTGATGGCGCTCACCGAGGAGCAGCTGCGCAAGATGATCGACCCGCTGATCGCGGAGAAGTGATGAGGCCGCCCACGCGCCCCCGCCGGTCGGCCGCCACGCCGACTCCGGCCGCTCTCTCGGTACCGGCTGCGCTGTCCGTACCGGTCGCTCTCTCGGTACCGGCCGCTCTCTCCGTACCGGCCCCGCTGTCCGTACCGGCCGCGCGGCGTCCGGCATGACCGAGACGATCTCCAGCGGAGCGCTGCTGCTCGCGTTCCCGATCGCGGTGCTCGGCGGTCTGGTCTCCTTCTTCTCGCCGTGCGTCCTGCCGCTCATCCCCGGCTACCTCTCGTACGTCACCGGCATCAGCGGCGCCGATCTCGCCGAGGCCCGGCGCGGCCGGATGGTCGCCGGGGCCTCGCTGTTCGTCCTCGGTTTCTCGGCGGTCTTCGTCTCGGGCGGGACGCTCTTCGGCTACTTCGGCTCCACCCTCATCGGGTACCAGGACATCCTGTCGAAGGTGCTCGGGGGGCTGATGATCCTCATGGGCGCGTTCTTCATGGGGCTGTTCCCCTGGATCACCCAGCGCGAGTTCCGCATCCACAAGCGCCCGGTGACCGGTCTGATGGGCGCCCCGCTGATCGGTGTGCTCTTCGGGGTCGGCTGGACACCTTGTCTCGGGCCGATCCTCTCCGCCGTGAACGCCCTCGCGTTCAGCCAGGCGAACGCGGGCCGCGGGGCGATACTGACCGTCGCGTACTGCCTCGGTCTCGGCGTCCCCTTCGTGCTCGCCGCGGTCGCGTTCCGCAAGGCGCTCGGCGCGTTCGCCCGGATCAAGCGGCATTACGTCTGGGTCATGCGGGCCGGCGGCGGACTGATGATCGCGACCGGTCTGCTGATGCTCACAGGTGTGTGGGACAGCATCGTGCAGGAGATGCAGGTCTGGACCAATGGCTTCACGGTAGGGATCTAGTTCCATGAGCGGCACTTCCACGAACAGCGGCACGTCCACCGACAGCGGCGCTTCCACGGACAGCGGCACGTCCGCCGACAGCGGCACTTCCACGGACAGCGGTACTGCTACGGACAGCGCGCGGGCCGAGTCCGACGCGCGCGACACCCGGGAGCTCGGCGCCGCGGGCGAGCGGCTCTCCACCGCTCCCCGCGAGGAGCGCGAGGACACCGTCATCGGCGGTCCCCGGCTCGGGATCATCGGCTGGGGCCGCTGGTTCTGGCGCCAGCTGACCTCCATGCGCGTCGCGCTGATCCTGCTCTTCCTGCTCTCCCTCGGCTCCATCCCGGGCTCGCTGATCCCGCAGAACAACGTGGACGAGCTGAAGGTCCAGGACTTCAAGGAGGCGTACCGGACGCTCTCGCCGATCTACGAGAAGCTCCAGCTCTTCGACGTCTACAGCTCGGTGTGGTTCTCCGCGATCTACATCCTGCTGTTCGTCTCGCTCATCGGCTGTATCGTCCCGCGCGCCTGGCAGTTCGTCGGCCAGCTCCGCGCCCGGCCGCCGGGCGCGCCCAAGCGGCTCGACCGGCTGCCCGCGTACACCACCTGGCGTACCACCGCCGAGCCCGAGGCCGTCCGCGGGGCGGCGCTCACGATGCTCGGGAAGCGCCGCTTCCGGGCCCATGCCGTCGGTGACGCGGTCGCCGCCGAGAAGGGGTATCTGCGCGAGGCGGGCAACCTGGTCTTCCACATCGCGCTGATCGTGATGCTGGTCTCCTTCGCCACCGGGCAGCTCTTCAAGTCCGAGGGCGGCAAGCTGATCGTCGAGGGCGACGGCTTCGCCAACACCCTCATCCAGTACGACGACTTCCGGTCGGGCTCCCTGTTCGACACGGACGACCTCGCGCCGTTCCACTTCACCCTGGACAAGTTCACCGGTACGTACGAGCGCAGCGGACCCCAGCTGGGCACCCCGCGGACCTTCGAGGCGAAGGTCCGCTACGGCGAGGGATCCGGTGGCGAGGAGCGCGAGGCCGTCATCAAGGTCAACGAGCCGCTGGAGGTCGACGGCTCGAAGGTCTATCTGATCGCCCACGGGTACGCGCCCGTCGTCACGGTCAGGGACGGCAGGGGGAAGACGGTCTTCACCGGCGCCGTCCCGTTGCTGCCCATCGACACCAACGTCTCGTCCACGGGCGCCATCAAGGTGATGGACGGCTACCGCGACAAGAACGGCAAGAAGGACCAGCTGGGCTTCGCCGCCTTCTTCGTGCCGACGTACGGCGGCAAGGGCTCCGGGCAGATGTTCTCCCGGTTCCCGGCGCTCGACTTCCCGGTGCTCAACGTGGGCGCGTACCACGGCGATCTCGGGGTCGACGCGGGGCTGCCGCAGAACGTGTACCAGCTCAACACCCGCAAGATGAAGCCGTTCAAGGACTCCAAGGGCGAGCTCCTGAAGAAGACCCTGCTGCCGGGCGACAAGCTCACCCTGCCGGACGGCGCGGGATCGATCACCTTCGAGAAGGGCGTCAAGGAGTGGGCGAGCTTCCAGATCTCGCAACAGCCCGGTGACGCCTGGGCCCTGACCGGCGCCGTCGCCGCCATCGTGGGGCTGACGGGCTCGCTCTTCATCCAGCGCCGCCGGGTCTGGGTCCGCGCGGTACGGGGTACGGACGGGGTCACCGTCGTCGAGATGGCGGGGCTCGGCCGCAGCGAGTCCGCGAAGCTCCCCGAGGAACTGGGCGATCTGGCCCACGTCCTCAACGAACGGGCCCCCACCGCGCCGGACGGCCCGGACCGCTCCGTCACGCAAGCAGATCCAGCAGATTCCGCAACAGCAGAAGAGAATGCCGGAGGGGCCGAGAAGTGAATCTCGCCGCCGCAACAACCAATGAGAGCCTGGCGTCCACCAGCAATGTGCTGATCTACTCGGCCATGGCCGTGTACATGCTGGCTTTCTTCGCGCACATCGCAGAGTGGCTGTTCGGCAGCCGCAGCAAGGTCGCCCGTACCGCCGCCGCGCTGACCGGCGACTCCCGGGGCGCCACGGCGGATACGGCGAAGGGGAAGTCCAAGGCGAAGGCTTCCCGGGCCGAGGAGGGAGCCGCGCAGCAGGGCGGCTCCACCGCCGTCCTGGAGCGGCCGAAGATCATCACCCGCTCCGCCTCCGGTGCCCGCGACATCCCGGACGGCCCCGGCGCCGCCGCCGGTGACCAACAGGGCGATTTGTACGGCCGTATGGCCATCTCCCTCACCGTCCTCGGCTGGGCCATCGAGGCGGCGGGCGTGGTCGCCCGCGCGCTGTCCGTGCAGCGGGCGCCGTGGGGCAACATGTACGAGTTCAACATCACCTTCTCCACGGTGGTCGTCGGCGTCTATCTGACGCTCCTGGTGATGAAGAAGAACATCCGCTGGCTCGGACTGCCGCTGATGACCACGGTCCTGCTCGACCTCGGCCTGGCCGTCACGGTCCTCTACACCGCGAGCGACCAGCTCGTCCCGGCCCTGCACTCGTACTGGCTGTGGATCCACGTCTCCACCGCGATCTTCTGCGGAGCGGTCTTCTACGTCGGCGCGATCGCGACGCTGCTCTACCTCTTCCGCGAGCGGTACGAGTCCAAGCTGGCCGCCGGGCTGAAGCCGGGCGCGTTCGCCGTCTCGGTCCTGGAGCGGCTGCCCGCCTCCTCCAGCCTCGACAAGTTCGCGTACCGCGTCAACGCCGCCGTCTTCCCGCTCTGGACCTTCACGATCATCGCGGGCGCGATCTGGGCGGGCGACGCCTGGGGCCGCTACTGGAACTGGGACCCCAAGGAGGTCTGGTCCTTCATCACCTGGGTCGCCTACGCCTGCTACCTGCACGCCCGCGCCACCGCCGGCTGGAAGGGCCGCAAGGCCGCCTATCTGGTGCTGATCGCCTTCGGCTGCTGGCTGTTCAACTACTACGGTGTCAATATCTTCGTCAGCGGCAAGCACTCGTACGCGGGCGTCTGACCACCACGTACGTACGGATACGAGAGGCGCCCCCCGCACAGGCGAGGGGCGCCTCTCCGTCTCTTCTCCCGGGCGGCTCACTCCACGCCGATGTCCTCGTGCCACAGCTCGGGACGGTCCGCGATGAACGCCCGCATCAGGGCCGCACACTCCGGATCGTCGAGCAGGACGATCTCCACACCGTGCGCCGCCAGCCAGTCATGGCCCCCGTGGAAGGTCTCCGCCTCGCCGACGACCACCCGGGAGATCCCGAACTGCCGGACCAGCCCGCTGCAGTACCAGCACGGCGAGAGCG
Source organism: Streptomyces sp. NPDC088554 (assembly GCF_044752945.1). Classification (NCBI taxonomy): domain Bacteria; kingdom Bacillati; phylum Actinomycetota; class Actinomycetes; order Kitasatosporales; family Streptomycetaceae; genus Streptomyces; species Streptomyces sp. NPDC088554. Next base: position 61,977 of record NZ_JBIVMF010000005.1, read on the forward strand.
TCGTCACCATCGTCGTGCCACGGTACGAACGCTGCCGGCCCGCCGCCCGGAAGGCGGCCGTCTCGGCGTGCAGCGACGGATCACCGTCCTGGACGCGACGGTTGTGCCCCCGCCCCAGCAACGCCCCGTCCGCCCCGTACAACGCGGCGCCGATCGGCACCCCACCCTCGGCCAGCCCGGCCCGCGCCTCGGCGACGGCGACCGCCAGCCACTCGCGCTCCCGGCCCACCGGGGTCAGGGCTTCGGAGGGGCGTCGTCGGCGCTGCCGCTGCCCTTCTCCCGACGCTCTGTCTCTTCCTCGCGGCGACGCAGATCCGCTTCCCGCTGCTCAAGAGGGGAGGAGTCGTCGTCCTCCGCCGAGGACTTCGCCGCGCCCTTCTCCAGGTCCCTCTTCGGGTCCTTCTCCGGGTTCTTGAGGGACGCGTCGGTGCTCAGGGACTTCAGGAACTCCGGATTGTCATCCGGCGCGACCCACGTCCCGCCCCGTGCCTTCGCCACCCGATCGCGCCCGGCGATCAGCCAGGAGACCGAACCGACCAGGGGGAAGAGCAGCACCAGGATGGCCCAGATGGGCTTGGGGAGGAACCGGACCTCCTTCTCCTCGGTGGTGATGCAGTCGATGAAGGCGTAGACGCTGAGAGCCAGCGGCACCAGAAACATCAGCACCCGAAGCATGGAGGGTCCCCCCTGAGCATGGAGATCGAGACCGGGTGAACGGCCCCCTGGCCCCTCCAGAGTAGCGAGTGGGCGCTCATCCGATGACCCGTGAGCATTCGGCACCGCCCCGGAAGATCGCGCCGGGGAGGATGACACACTGGTTCCCATGGCTTACGACGATCTTCGCTCGCTCCTCCGGGCGCTGGAGCGCGACGGCGACCTCAAGCGCATCAAGGCCGAAGTCGATCCCTATCTGGAAGTAGGGGAGATCGTCGACCGGGTGAACAAGGCCGGCGGGCCCGCGCTGCTCTTCGAGAACGTCAAGGGCTCGTCGATGCCCCTGGCGATGAATGTGTACGGGACGGACCGGCGGCTCCTCAAGGCGCTCGGGCTGAAGGCGTACAGCGACATCAGCGACAAGATCGGCGGACTGCTCAAGCCGGAGCTGCCGCAGGGCTTCATCGGGGTCCGCGAGGCGTTCGGGAAGCTCGGCGCGATGACCCACGTACCGCCGAAGAAGATCAAGAACGCGCCCGTCCAGGACGTCGTCCTCATGGGCGACGACGTCGATCTCGACCAGCTGCCCGCGCTGTTCACCTGGCCCGAGGACGGCGGATCGTTCTTCAACCTGGGGCTGACGCACACCAAGCACCCGGAGACCGGCGTCCGCAATCTGGGGCTCTACCGGCTCCAGCGCCACGACCGGCGCACCATCGGGATGCACTGGCAGATCCACAAGGACAGCCACAACCACTACCAGGTCGCGGCCAGGCGCGGGGAGCGGCTGCCGGTGGCCATCGCGTTCGGCTGTCCGCCCGCCGTGACGTACGCCTCCACCGCGCCGCTGCCCGGCGACATCGACGAGTACCTGTTCGCGGGCTTCGTGCAGGGGCAGCGGATCGAGATGGTCGACTGCAGGACCGTGCCGCTCCAGGTCCCGGCCAACGCCGAGGTCGTCATCGAGGGATGGCTGGAGCCCGGCAAGACGCTGCCCGAGGGGCCGTTCGGCGATCACACCGGCTTCTACACCCCGCAGGAGGAGTTCCCCGCGCTCACCATCGACTGCGTGACGATGCGGGAGCGCCCGCTGCTCCAGTCGATCGTGGTCGGCCGGCCGCCCACCGAGGACGGGCCGCTGGGGCGCGCGACGGAACGCTTCTTCCTGCCGCTGCTGAAGATCATCGTGCCGGACATCGTGGACTACCACCTGCCCGAGTCGGGCGGCTTCCACAACTGCGCGATCATCTCGATCGACAAGAAGTACCCCAAGCACGCGCAGAAGGTGATGCACGCGGTCTGGGGGGCGCACATGATGTCGCTGACCAAACTGATCGTCGTCGTCGACGCGGACTGCGATGTCCACGACCTGCACGAGGTGTCCTGGCGCGCGCTCGGCAACACCGACTACGCACGCGACCTCACCGTGGTCGAGGGCCCGGTCGACCATCTCGACCACTCCTCCTACCAGCAGTTCTGGGGCGGCAAGGCCGGTATCGACGCGACCCGCAAACTCCCCGAGGAGGGGTACACCCGGGACGGCGGCTGGCCGGAGATGGTCGAGTCCGACCCGGACACGGCGGCCAAGGTCGACCGGCGCTGGAAGGAGTACGGGCTGTGACCAGCGCGGCGGCCGCCGCGCCGGGGCGGACCAGGGGGTTTCTGCGGCTGGTGATGATCGAGCACTCGGTCTTCGCGCTGCCCTTCGCCTATATCGCCGCGCTGACCGCGATGTTCCAGCTGGACGGGACCATCCACTGGGTCCGGCTGCTGCTGGTCACGGTCGCGATGGTCGGGCTGCGTACGTTCGCGATGGCCGTCAACCGGATCATCGACCGCGAGATCGACGCCCGCAATCCGCGGACGGCGGGGCGTGAGCTGGTGACCGGGGCGCTGTCGGTGCGGTCGGCGTGGACGGGGGCGCTGGTGGCCGTCGCCGTGTTCCTCGGGGCCGCCGCCGCGTTGAATCCGCTCTGTCTGGCGCTGGCGCCGGTCGCGGTGATCCCGATGGTGGTCTATCCGTACGGCAAGAGGTTCACCAACTTCCCGCACGCGATCCTCGGTCTCGCCCAGGCCATGGGGCCGGTCGGCGCCTGGCTCGCGGTGACCGGGGAGTGGTCGTGGGACGCGGTGCTCCTCGGGCTGGCGGTCGGGATCTGGATCGGTGGCTTCGACCTGATCTTCGCCTGCCAGGACGTCCAGGCGGACCGCGCGCACGGCGTGCTGTCCGTACCGGCGCGCTTCGGTATCCCCGCCGCGCTGTACGGCGCGCGCGCGTGCCATGTCGTGACCACGGCGCTGCTGGTCTGGTACGGGGTGGCCACGGGCGCCGAGGTGTTCTTCTGGATCGGTCTGATGATCGTGGTGGGTGCCTTCCTGTACGAGCACACGATCGTGAAGCCGCACGACCTGTCGCGGCTGAACCGCGCGTTCTTCAGCGTGAACGGCTTCATCGGGATGGCGCTGTTCGCCTGCGCGCTGCTGGACCTGCTGACACGGGGGCTGGGGCCGGTCTGACCCGGGGCCGAGGAACCGGGGCCGGAAGAGCCGGTCCCGGCCCCGGTGGTTCCTTCAGCCCCCGGCGGTTATCCGTTCGTTCAGCGGGGGCTGTCTGCGGAACAGGAACGCGGCCAGCACCCCGCCGATCAGCCCGAACAGATGGCCCTGCCAGCTGACCGCCGAGTTGGTCGGCAGGACGCCCCACAGCGCCGAGCCGTAGAACACCAGGACCAGCAGACCGGTGATGATGTCCACCGCGTTCCGGTCGACGAAGCCGCGCACCAGCAGATAGCCGAGCAGCCCGAAGACCACCCCGGAGGCGCCCGCCGTGACCGTGTGGTCGGCGGCGGTGAGCCAGACGCCCAGACCGCCGACGACCATGATCGTGAACACGACGGCGGCGAACCGCCGCAGACCGGTCAGCGCGGCGAGGAAACCGAGCACCAGCAGCGGCACGGAGTTGGAGGCGAGATGGTCGAAGCCGTGGTGCAGGAAGGACATCGGGACGACATCGCGCAGCTCGCCGACGTCCCGCGGGCTCAGTCCGTACGCAGCGAGCGAGCCCGTCGCGCTGTTCACCGCTTCGAGCAGCCACAGGAGCGCCACCCAGCCGATCATGACGGCCGCGGCCGGCTTCATCCGTGAGGTCCGGCTCCGTGCGGTCGTGCCGGTGGTCGGATATGCCATCACAGCCCCCCTTGGTCGCTGCTCGTCCCGTCCGGGTCTTCCTGTCCGTTTTCCCGTGCTTCTGTCCCCCTTGAACGTACGGAGGGCGGCCCTCGGTTCCGGTCCGGGGCCGCCGGATAGGCTCGCGTTTGTGAAGCCCGGACCGTACGCAGACCACGCCAGCCCGCGACAGCCCCGGCGACCCTGGGTCGTCGGTGTCTCCGGCGCGTCCGGGACGCCGTACGCCGCCGCCGTACTGCGCGGGCTGCTGGACGCGGGCGAGAGCGTCGACCTCGTGGTCAGCCGGGCGTCGCGGCTGACCCTGCTCGACGAGACGGGCATCGCCTTCCGGGACGCGCACTGGCGGGACGACCTGCGCGCCTGGCTGGCGCGCGGTGCCGACGGCACCCCGGACACGTTCGCGGCGGAGGTCGCGGGCGGGCGGCTCGATGACGTACGGCACTGGGGCGCCGGGGATTTGGCCGCCGGGCCGTCCTCCGGGTCGTACCGGGCCAAGGGGATGCTGATCGTGCCCGCGTCCACGGCCTGTGTGGCGGGGGTGGCGCTCGGGCTCTCGAAGGACCTGCTCCAGCGTGCGGCGAGCGTGATGCTCAAGGAGCGCAGGAAGCTGGTGGTCGCCGTACGGGAGACCCCGCTGAACGGCCAGACGCTCCGGCATCTGGTGACGCTGGACGACGCGGGCGCCGTGGTGCTGCCCGCCTCCCCGGCGTTCTACGCGGGCGCGACGCGCCTCCAGGACCTGGTGGACTTCGTCGCCGGGCGGGCGCTGGACGCGGCGGGGGTCGGCCATCAGCTGTACCGCCGCTGGGAGGGCGAGCTGGGAGGCTCGCGGGGGGCCATCGGCTGATCCGCCGGGGCCCGGCCTTCCGCCGGGGCGGTTCGCCGGTTCCGCCGAGCCCTGCCGTCGGCTCCGCCCGGTCGGCCGGGTCGGCCTGGTTCGGCTCGGTTCCGTTCTGTTCGGTCTGTTCGATTGTTTTCAGCCCGGTTGATTTCGGTCCGGTTCGAACTGGTTCGGGCGGGTTGGATCCGATGTGATCCAGTAATTCGCGGGGAAGATTCGCAGGGTTTTGTTCCCCCATGCCTTAGATTCTCTATTTCCACTTCGGTGATTGTTGAATAATGGAAGGTTTCAGGCTTATGGACGCCGTGGACAGGCAGCTCATCCAGGCCCTCAGGGAGAACGGCAGAGCCTCGTACGCCGAACTCGGCCGGCTCGTCGGGCTCTCCGGGCCCAGCGTCACCGACCGCATCAACCGGCTCGAAGCGGCGGGCATCATCACCGGCTACCGCGCCACCGTCGACTCCGCCTCGCTCGGCCTCGGGGTCACCGCGCTCATCGGGATCTCGCTCTCCGACGCGGCCGACCACGAGGACGTGGCCCGCCGGATGCGCGATCTCTCCGAGATCGAGGACTGCTGGTTCATCGCGGGCGACGACTCGTACATGCTCAAGGTCCGGGCGAGCGATGTGGACGGCCTGGAGCGCACGATCGGCAGGCTCAGCGGGACGAAGGGCGTGTCGCGGACCCGTACGACCATCGTTCTCTCCACGAAGTGGGAGAACAGGGTGGGAGAACTGCCCGAGGAGAGCTGACGACGGGCCCGGGGCAGCGGAGCCGACCAGGGAGCCCCCGACCATGCGCATCGTCCGCCACCACACGTACGGCCCGTCCTCGGTCCTCAGGACCGAGGAGGCCGAGCGGCCCGCCCCCGGCCCCGAGGACGTGCTCGTCAGGGCCGAGGCGATCGGCGTCGACCTCGCCGACGTCCAGCGCCGACGCGGCACCTTCCCGCTCGGCGCGCCGCCGCTCCCGTACTGCCCGGTGGCGGATGTCGTCGGCACCGTGGTCGCGGTCGGCGGCCGGGTGGCCGGGCTCGCTCCCGGGCCGCGGGTCGTCGTACCGAAGGCGCGTGACGCGTACGCGGAGTTCGTGACCGCCCCGGCCGCGCGGGTGCTGCCGCTGCCGGCCGGGCTCGATCCGGCGGAGGGCACCCTGCTCGGCTCGGCGGGGCAGGCCGCGGTGCAGCTGTTGCTGACCGCGCGGCTGGCGGCGGGGGAGAGCGTGCTGGTGCGGGCGGGCGCCGGGACGGTGGCGCACCTCGCCGTACAGGCGGCCCGCGCGCTCGGCGCCCGCCGGGTCGTCGCCACCGCGGGCTCGGCGCGGAAGCTGGACTTCGTACGGTCCCTCGGCGCCGACGCGGCCGTCGACCACCGCGCCCCCGACTGGCCCGCGCGCGCCGCCGCGGCGGCGGGCCCCGGCGGGGTGGACATCGTCCTGGACGGGGTCGCGGGCCCCGGGCTCCTCGACGGGATCCGGCTCCTCGCTCCGTACGGACGGCTCGTCCTCTACGGCGCGTCCGGCGGCCACGCCGAACAGCCACCGGTCCCGCCGCTGGAGCTGATGGGGCCGCGCCACCTCGCGGGCTTCTCCCTGGACGCCCTCGCGCGCACCCGTCCCGCGCTCGCGGCGGAGGGCGTACGGCTGCTGTTCGGCCTGGTCGCGGACGGTTCCGTACGGCCGGTGGTGTACGCCAGGATTCCGCTGGCCGAGGCCGCCCGCGCCCACGATCTGCTGGAGCAACGGGTGAGCATGGGCCGCGTCGTCCTCGTCCCCTGAGGGGGCGTAGGCTCGTCTGGCCCGATTGGTAGACGGTAGGGAGACGGCCCGATGACTGCATCTGTCCAGGACGTGGGTTTCAGGCGTGAGCTGGAGGACAAGGTCCGGGCCGGCGAGCGCCTCACCCGCGAGGACGGCGTCGCGCTGTACGAGACGGACGATCTGGCCTGGCTCGGCGGACTCGCGCACGAGGTACGGACGCGCAAGAACGGCGACGTGGTCCACTTCAACGTCAACCGTCACCTCAATATGACGAACGTGTGCACCGCCTCCTGCGCCTACTGCTCGTTCCAGCGGAAGCCGGGCGAGAAGGACGCGTACACGATGCGCATCGAGGAGGCCGTCCGCCTCGCCAAGGCGATGGAGGGCGAGAGCCTCACCGAACTGCACATCGTCAACGGCCTGCACCCGACGCTGCCGTGGCGCTACTACCCGCGCTCGCTCAGCGCGCTCAAGGAAGCCCTCCCGCAGGTCTCCCTCAAGGCGTTCACCGCCACCGAGATCCACCACTTCGAGACGATCTCCGGGCTGTCGGCCTCCGAGATCCTCGACGAGCTGATCGAAGCCGGTCTGGAGTCGCTGACCGGCGGCGGCGCGGAGATCTTCGACTGGGAGGTCCGCCAGCACATCGTCGACCACAGGACCCACTGGGAGGACTGGTCGCGTATCCACCGGCTCGCCCACGAGAAGGGGCTCAAGACCCCGGCGACGATGCTGTACGGGCACATCGAGGAGCCCCGCCACCGCGTCGACCACGTGCTGCGGCTGCGTGAGCTCCAGGACGAGACCGGCGGCTTCCAGGTCTTCATCCCGCTGCGCTACCAGCACGACTTCGTGGACATGAAGGACGGCAAGGTACGCAACAGGCTCCAGGCCCGTACGACGATGGCCACCGGAGCCGAGGCGCTGAAGACCTTCGCGGTCTCCCGGCTGCTCTTCGACAACGTCCCGCACGTCAAGGTCTTCTGGGTGATGCACGGCGTCCAGACCGCGCAGCTCGCGCTCCAGCACGGCGCGGACGACATGGACGGCTCGGTCGTCGAGTACAAGATCACGCACGACGCCGACAACTACGGCACGCCCAACAAGCTCGGCCGTGAGGACCTGCTCGACCTCATCCGCGACGCGGGCTTCCGGCCCGTCGAGCGCAACACCCGGTACGAGATCATCCGCGAGTACCCCGGCCCGGACGCGGACCGCCGGGAGTCCCCGCAGCCGATGCGGCTCTGAGGCGGTTCACGGCATGGCGCTCATATTCGAGCTGGACCCGAAGGTGGACCCCGCCCTGCGCGACGGACTGCTCGCGCTCTGGGCGGACGTCTCCAACGCGGGCGGCGCGGTCGGCTTCGTACCGCCCGTCACGGCCGACGACATCCGGCCCGAGCTGGTCAAACACTTCACGGCGATGGCCGAGGGCCGCTCGCGGCTGCTGGTCGGGTACGACACGGAGGGCGCCGTCGCCGCGGCGGCGTTCCTCACGTACAACACCCACCGGCTGATGCGCCACTGGCTCTGGCTGTACACCGTCATGGTGCACCCCGCCCACCAGGGCAAGGGGTACGGCCGCGACCTGATGGCCGCCGCCGCCGACTCCGCCCGTGGCATCGACGGCATCGAGGCGATCCGGCTCACCTGCCGGGGCGGTACGGGCGTGGACGCCTTCTACGCCTCCTGCGGCTACAAGGAAGTCGGCCGCGTACCCGACGCGATCAGGGTCGCCCCGGGCGACGACCGCGACGACATCACCATGCTGCTCCCCCTGAACCGGGACTGAACGGGACGTGCTTGACTGTTCGGGCACGCAGACAAAGAGAGAAGGCACCGCTGTGACCGCTGCGAAGACGAACGCCACGATCCGGTACACCGTGATGCGCCTGACCATCTTCGTCGGCTGTCTGGTCGCCATCGCGGGCCTGGTCCAGATCGGCGTGATCCCCAAGGGCGCCGGCGCGTCCAACGTCATGTGGGTGCTGCTGCTCGCGATCGTCGTCTCGGCGCCGCTCAGCTTCGTACTCCTGCGCAAGCAGCGCGACGAGATGTCCGCGCAGATCGTCGGCAAGGTCGAGAGCACGAAGGCGAAGATCGAGGCCAACCGCTCGCAGGAGGACGCGGCCGTTCAGGACGCGGCGATGAAGGACGCGGCGATCCAGGACGCGCGACCGGCGGCCCAGTAGCCCGGCGCCACGCCCGTTCGTAGCTCTGCGCCCGTTCGCGGAGCAAAAGGCAGGAGCCCCGCTTTCCCACCCGAGTGGGAGAAGCAGGGCTCCTTGGTACTGCTAAGTCGTACGCGATTCGCCGACCCGGGAGACTAGGCCGGGGTGACGTTCTCCGCCTGCGGGCCCTTCGGACCCTGAGTGACGTCGAAGTTCACGGGCTGGTTTTCCTCAAGGGAGCGGAAACCCGTCGCATTGATCGCGGAGTAGTGGACGAAGACATCCGGGCCGCCGCCGTCCTGGGCGATGAAGCCGAAGCCCTTTTCAGCGTTGAACCACTTGACGGTTCCGGTAGCCATAAGCCCTCCTTGGGCCAAAGGGTTGCCCTGCTCCAGAACCTGCAAAGAAGTCTGAAAACTACAAAAGCCTGCGGGTCACATGCTCCGCAGGCTCTGTACTGCAAGGGAAACCAAACTGCAACTTGCGGCGAGCCTAGCACGCGGTCTGTGTGCAGCGGTAGAGGGAAAGATCACTTCACCCGGACGTTTGTATAAGGCCCCGCCGTGCTGACGAATCGAGCCCTCGGTGTGCTCCGGTGAGCCCCCCGACGCGCCGCAACCGAGCCCCAGGGAACTGCCCGGGGGCTCGCGGGTCTAGCCTCGCGATGTGGACAGGCCAGTGGAAAACCCAGCGACAGAAGCGACGGCAGTGGCGACGGCGGTGGCGGCGCCCGTGGCGGAGTCCTCCGGGGTTCCCGGGCGCTCGGGTTCCCGGGCGGCCGGTGGATCAGGGGAGTGGCCGGGGAGCGGTCCCGGCAGTCCCCGGCCGAGGGTCGGCCATATCCAGTTCCTGAACTGTCTGCCCCTCTATTGGGGGCTCGCCAGGACCGGAAGCCTGCTGGATCTGGACCTGACGAAGGACACTCCGGAGAAGCTCAGTGAACAACTGATCCGGGGCGACCTCGATATCGCCCCCGTCACCCTGGTCGAATTCCTCCGCAACGCCGACGACCTTGTCGCGTTCCCCGATCTCGCGGTCGGCTGCGACGGGCCGGTGATGTCCTGTGTGATCGTCTCGCAGGTGCCGCTGGACCGGCTGGACGGTGCCCGGGTGGCCCTCGGCTCGACTTCCCGTACATCGGTCCGGCTCGCGCAGCTGCTGCTGAGCGAGAAGTACGCGGTGAAGCCGGACTACTACACCTGCCCGCCGGACCTCGGCCTGATGATGCAGGACGCCGAGGCCGCCGTACTGATCGGGGACGCCGCGCTGCGCGCCTCGCTGCACGACGCGCCCCGGCTGGGTCTTCAGGTCCATGACCTGGGGCTGATGTGGAAGGAGTGGACGGGGCTGCCGTTCGTCTTCGCGGTGTGGGCGGCGCGCAAGGAGTATCTGGCGCGCGAACCGGTGCTGGTGCGCCAGGCGCACGAGGCGTTCCTGGCGTCCCGCGATCTCTCCCTGGCGGAGGTCACCAAGGTCGCCGAACAGGCCGCGCGCTGGGAGACCTTCGACGAGGAGCTGCTGGAGCGCTACTTCACGACGCTCGACTTCCGGTTCGGCCCCGACCAGCTCGCGGGCGTACGGGAGTTCGCGCGCAGGACCGGGCCGACCACCGGGTTTCCGGCCGATGTGCGTGTCGAACTGCTGACGCCCTGAACCGCCCCTCACCCCGCCGGGACGATGAGGGTGACCATCGAGGAGGGCGCGGTCGGCGAGCGGATCGGGACGGCCGAACAGACCGATGTCCTCGGCGACTTCGTCTGCGAGGAGCTGCTCACCCTCACCGCCGTCGAGGACGGGACCCTGGTCGTGGACGCGAAGCGCGGCCCGCGCGGTACGGCGGTGTGCGGCGGGGACACGACCGGGCTGCGGTTCGGGCCGGTGGAGGACGGCCTGCGCTATGTCTCCCGCGACGCGCGCGCGGGCAACCCCACCGGGACCCCGACGAAGCGGCGGTGAGCGGCCGGGGCGCCGGGGGCCGCCGCCCGTCACCGGCCGTGGCCCCTGGCGTACGCTGACCGGGTCGTGAAAACCCCCTTGGGAAGGACCCGCCCCGGTGACCGAGAAGGCCGACTCCCCGTCCGTACATGTCACTGGCGGTGTCGCCGAAGTCCTTGAGCGGGCCGCCGCGGGCGGGCGCATCACCCCGGAGGAGGCGCTCGACCTGTACCGCTCCGCGCCGCTGCACGCGCTGGGCAGCGCGGCCGACACCGTACGCCGCCGCCGGTACGCGGGGACCGAGCACATCGCGACGTACATCATCGAGCGGAACATCAACTACACGAACGTCTGCGTGACGGCGTGCAAGTTCTGCGCCTTCTACGCGGCCCCCAAGGACACCGCCAAGGGCTGGACCCGTGATCTCGACGACATCCTGCGCCGCTGCGCGGAGACCGTGGAGCTGGGCGGGACGCAGATCATGTTCCAGGGCGGGCACCACCCGGACTACGGCGTGGAGTACTACGAAGAGCACTTCGCCGCCATCAAGAAGGAATTCCCGCAACTGGTCATCCACTCTCTCGGCGCCTCCGAGATCGAGCACATGGCCCGGCTCTCCAAGGTCTCCGTCGAGGAGGCGATCCAGCGTATCCACGCCGCCGGTCTCGACTCCTTCGCGGGCGCGGGCGCCGAGCTGCTGCCCGAGCGGCCGCGCAAGGCCATCGCGCCGCTCAAGGAGTCCGGCGAACGCTGGCTGGAGATCATGGAGACGGCGCACGGCCTCGGGGTCGAGTCCACCTCCACGATGCTGATGGGGACGGGCGAGACCAACGCCGAGCGCATCGAACACCTGCGGATGATCCGTGAGGTGCAGGACCGGACGGGCGGCTTCCGCGCGTTCATCCCGTACACCTACCAGCCGGAGAACAACAAGCTGAAGGGGCAGACGCAGGCCACGCTCTTCGAGTACCTGCGCATGATCGCCATCGGGCGGCTCTTCCTCGACAATGTCGCGCACATCCAGGGCTCGTGGCTCACCACCGGCAAGGAGGTCGGCCAGCTGTCGCTGCACTACGGCGCGGACGACCTCGGCTCGATCATGCTGGAGGAGAACGTCGTCTCGTCGGCGGGCGCGCGGCACCGCTCCAACCGGCTGGAGATCATCGACCTGATCCGCAAGGCGGGCCGGGTCCCGGCGCAGCGCGCCACGACGTACGAGCACCTCGTCGTGCACGACGACCCGGCGAACGACCCGGTCGACGACCGCGTGGCCTCGCACATCTCGTCGACGGCGATCGAGGGCGGCACGGCCCACCCCGAGCTGAAGCTCATCGCCACCACCTGAGAGCGCGGCGAACCGAGAGACCTGCTGTGGAGACCCTGCACACCGCCGATGAGCTGCGCCGCGACTGGGACGACCCGGAGCCGCTCGCGGGCGGCGCGGTCCTGGTGACCGGAGACCGGATCGGCGCGGTCGGTCCGTACGACGAGCTGACCGTACGATTCCCCACTGCCCGGGTACGGAGCTGGCGCGGCGTCCTCGGCCCCGCCCGTGTCCACGAGGGCCCGCTGCCCGCCGCGCCGAGCCCGCGCGAGCGGATCCACGCCGTGCTGAAGCTGGGCGCGGTGGCGGTCCTGGCGGAGTACGCCGGCGAGCCGGGCATCCGCGCCGCCGCCGCGCGGGCCGGGGTCATGGTGCTGCCCGCCGCGTACCGCCCGGCGATCACCGGGACGGTCCGCGCGGACCTCGCCGTGTTCGACGCGGACGGCCGGTGCCTCGCCACGGTGTGCGCGGGCAGACTGGTCCACCGGCGCGCCTGAGCCGGTTTCGGATCAGCCCGCCGAGAGCGCCTTCGCGAAGGCGCCCGCCGACTGGCCGACGCCGCTACAGGTGTCGGAGGCGGTGGCCGTCGACACCCCGGCCGCGCAGCTCCGGTCGCGGAACGTTGCCCACATCGAGAGCGCGCCCACGCCCTCGCGCAGGGCGAAGGTACGGAGCTGGGCGGCGTCGGCGAGGGTGAACGTCTCGCCGGGGACGTCGTTGACGCCGATCATCGCCGTGATGTGCAGGGCCTTCCACGCCTTCGCGGACGACAGCCCGAGCGTGGCGGCGATCTGGCCGTGGGCCGCGCGCGCCGCCCGCTCGGCGTAGTCGCCCATGTCCCCGTCATCCGAACTGCTGTAGTTCATGGCCATGATGTTGACGGCGGAGATCTCGACGCCCCGGTCCCGCGCGTCGGCGAGAACGGCGACGGCGGTCTTCTCCAGCCCGCTCGGCATCACCGGCAGCGTGTAGGTGACATCGAGAGCGCGCTTCTTCTGGAGCTGGGCGAGCGCCCGGTCGCGCAGGGCGATGGACGCGGTGTCGGTGAGCGCGTCGCCCTCGATGTCGAAGTCGGCCCTGGTCGCGCCGACCGCGTCCAGGACCTTCGCGTAGGCGGCGGCGAGCTGGTCGGAGTCGGCGCAGGAGAGCGCCAGTTCGGTACCGGCCGCGCCGCCGAAGGAGACGCGCAGATCGGCGCCCGAGGACGTCAGCTTCGCCGTACGCGCCACCACGGCCGCGCTGTCGAAGGCCGACGTACCGCCCCAGGACGGCTCGCAGGTGCCGGTGCCGGTGCCGGTGCCGGTGCCGTTGACGACGAAGGCCAGGTTGTACGTACTCGGCGCACCGGCGGTGTCGGTGCCGGCGGCCGTGGTGGCGCTGACGTACGGGGCGAAGGCGGTGGCGGAGGCGCTCGGGGGCGGGGAGGGGGCCGCCCGGGGTGGCCGGCTCCGGCTGCCGGTGTCGGCGGCGGTGCCCGTCGCGCAGGCGGTGCAGAGCAGACCCAGCGCGACCGGTCCGGCCAGCCGGAGGACCGGCCTCAAGGGGTTTCGCATGGTGAAGCACCGGCTCTCTGATTTCTGTTCCCGGTTATCCGCGTCGGAGTTCCGATCGAGGAGACCTCGTCCGGGAGATTCAGACCGGAGATGCCGTCCGGAGATGTCGTCCTGGAATGGCGGCAGCGGAATTCGGGGAAGGCGGATTCCGCACCCTCTCATGGGCTCTCATGATCGAATGCGAGTGACGGACCACACAGTTCGCCGGGACCGCGCCGGGGAAAAATCATCAACTTCCCATGCGGAGATGTGAGTTATCCGGGGAGAAGGGTGTCCGGGAAGCCGCCGGACCCGTCGTTCCTCTCAGTGGATTGACAGGGAAGAGGCCAATTCATAGGAACGCCGCGAGGGACCCACAGGTTTTACACATGGCCGACAGCCACCGTGCTCGCATGCATTCTGACCCCCTTCTCGAGAAACGTCCGGCGGGGCGCGGCCGTCGTCGTCGCCGACGCGGCACCGCCCAGGAAGGCCCCGTTTTCGTGGACAGCTCCGGGCGAAGGTCCCGGCTGCTGCGCCGGGCCGGGATCGTGCTCGGCATCACGTGTGTCGGGTACGTCGCCGTGCTGGGGCTCGCCTTCATGGGCGGGATCTCGCTGAGCCCGTCCGAGATCTCGCCGTTCGACGGGGGACCGGCGGTGGCGCAGGTCGGGGAGGGAAACGTTCCACCGGGGGACGGCCCGCCGCCCGGCGGGGGCTCGGCCGGTGGCGGTGGCTGATCCGATGACCCAGACCACCAGCGATCCCAGTGGTACCAGTGGTACCAGCGATCCCAGTGGTACCAGCGATCCCAGCGGTACCAGCGATCCCAGTGGAACCGATGGTCCCAGTGGCATCGACGGTCCCAGTGGCGCCGTCGGTCCTGGCAGCCTCAGCGGCACCAACGGCCTCAGCGGCAAGCGCCGGCACGCGGTCCCCGGCCGTATCGAGCGCGTCGGCCGTCAGGCGATGCCCAAGCCCCGGGTGATCGTCGCCCTGCTGCTCCTCGTCGGCCTGATCAGCGTGCTGCTCCTCGACGGCTATCTGCGCTCCGAGGTCGGTGGCGACCACCGGGTGCGTTCCGACGCGAGCAACAGCGAGGTGCCGGACTCGGTCATCGACGGCGGCCCGATCCTGAGCTTCGTGAACGGGCGGGCGCGGACAGAGTCGGTGCCGGACAGGACCATCGTGCTGACCTTCGACGACGGTCCCGATCCGCAGTACACCGAGAAGGTCCTCAAGATCCTCGACGAGAACGACGTCCCCGGCACCTTCTTCCTGATCGGCTCCCTGATCGCCCGCTATCCGGGCGTCGTGAAGGACATGGTCGACGAGGGGAACGAGGTGGGCGTCCACACCTTCACCCATGTCGACCTCTCGTACCAGAGCGCCGCCCGGGTCAAGCGCGAGATCGCCCAGACCCAACTGGCGCTGGCGGGCGCCACCGGGATGACGACGACGCTGTTCCGGGCCCCGTACTCCTCGACGAACAACGCGATCGACAACGAGAGCTGGCCGGTCTACGAGAAGCTCGGCGCGATGGGGTACACGAGCGTCTTCATCGACACCGACAGCGAGGACTGGCAGCTGCCGGGCGTCAGTAAGATCATCAATTGGGCGACCCCGAAGGGCGGCAAGGGCGCGTCGGTGCTCTTCCACGACGCGGGCGGCGACCGTACGGAGACGCTGGAGGCGCTGCCGCGCTACATCAAGAAGATGAAGGCGGCGGGATACACCTTCACCACGGTCAGCGGAGCCCAGCGGAAGGCCCAGCAGGCCGAGGACAGCGCGCGGCCCGGCACCCGGCCGTCCGGCGGTCCCGGGCTTCCGTCCACCGGCAGCGTCGAGCAGGCCGCGCATCGCGAGGCCGACGCCACCACCCGCTGGGAGGGCCGGGCGATGATCGCCGCCGTCGCGGTCGCCGAGTGGTCGGTGCCGGGTCTCGCCACGGGGCTCGCGGTCGTCGGGGTCGCCGTGCTGGGACGGTTCGGGCTGATGCTGGTCCTGGCCCGTCGCCACTACCGGCGGCGCAACAGACGACGCTTCTCCTGGGGACCGCCGGTGGACGAACCGGTGAGCGTGATCGTGCCCGCGTACAACGAGAAGGAATGCATCGCCAACACCGTCAACTCCCTTGTCGCGAGCACCCACCCGATAGAGATCGTCGTCGTGGACGACGGCTCCACGGACGGTACGGCCGAGATCGTCGAGGCCATGGGGCTGCCCAACGTACGCGTCATCCGGCAGGAGAACGCGGGCAAGTCGGCCGCGCTCAACAACGGGGTGCGGCAGGCGTCGTACGACATCGTCGTGATGATGGACGGCGACACCGTCTTCGAACCCGACACCGTGCGGCTGCTCGTGCAGCCCTTCGGCGACCCGGGGATCGGCGCGGTCGCGGGCAACGCCAAGGTCGGCAACCGCGACACGATGATCGGCGCCTGGCAGCACATCGAGTACGTCATGGGCTTCAACCTCGACCGCCGCATGTACGACCTGCTGCGCTGCATGCCCACCATCCCCGGCGCGATCGGCGCGTTCCGCCGCGCGGCGGTCCTCGACGTCGGCGGCATGAGCGAGGACACCCTCGCCGAGGACACCGACATCACCATCGCGCTCCACCGCGCGGGGTGGCGGGTCGTGTACGCGGAGCACGCGCGCGCCTGGACCGAGGCGCCCGCGAGCGTCGGCCAGCTGTGGCGGCAGCGCTACCGCTGGAGTTACGGCACGATGCAGGCCCTCTGGAAGCACCGCGGGTCGGTCGTGGACAAGGGGCCCTCGGGGCGGTTCGGCCGGGTGGGGATGCCGCTCGTGGTGCTCTTCCAGATCGTGACCCCGGTCTTCGCGCCGCTGATCGACGTCTTCACGGTCTACGCGATGGTCTTCGTGGACTTCGGGGCCTCGCTGCTGGCGTGGCTCGCCGTACTCCTCGTCCAACTCCTGTGCGCCGGGTACGCGTTCCGGCTCGACCGCGAGAAGTACCGGTATCTGCTGATGCTGCCGCTGCAACAGGTCGCGTACCGGCAGCTGATGTATCTCGTGCTGATCCACTCCGGCGTCACCGCGCTCACCGGCGGCCGGCTGCGCTGGCAGAAGCTCAAGCGCACGGGCGAGGTCGGCACGGCACGGACCGGGGCGGGGGTGTCCTGATGGCGGGGGCGCACCGCAGGGGGACACCGCTTCCGGCACCGCTTCCGGATCGGCCTTCGGGACCGCTTCCGGGATCGCCTCCGGATCCGCCGGGGGCGGTCGCGGAGGCCGTACCGTCGGGGCGGGACCGGTACGTCGACGCGCTGCGTGCCTTCGCGCTGGTCAGGGTGGTGACCTACCACACCTTCGAGTGGCCGTGGCTGGGGCTGGCCTTCCCCTCCATGGGGGTCATGTTCGCGCTCGCCGGGTCGCTGATGGCGCGCTCCCTGGAGCGGCCCGCGGGCCGGGTGATCAGGGGCAGGCTGCGCAGGCTGCTGATCCCGCTGTGGGTCTTCGGGCTGGTGCTCGGCGTCGCGATGGCCGGGCACGGCTGGATGCCCGGGGCGGACGCCGTCTACTGGGTGTTGCCGGTGGGGGATCCGCCGGGCGACGCGTGGGGCGAGCAGGCGTGGGCGGTGCTCTGGTACCTCCGTACGTACCTCTGGTTCGTACTGCTGTCCCCTGTCCTGCTGCGGCTCTTCCGGCGCGCGCCGGTGCCCGTGCTGCTCGGCTCGCTCGTGCCCGTGGTGGTCTTCGAGACGGTGTGGAGCCTCCCGGAGGGACGGCTCGGCAGCGCGCTCAGCGATCTGTCGGTCTTCCTGTGCTGCTGGCTGCTCGGCTTCGCGCACCGTGACGGGGTGCTCGACCGGCTGCGCCCGCGCGCGGTGGTCGCGGCGGCGCTGCCCGTGATGGCGGCGGGCGCGGTGTGGGCCGTCGGCCACCAGGCCGACGGTACGTACGACCTCGACGACATCCCGCTCGCACAGGCGCTGTGGTCGGCGGGGTTCGTCCTCCTGCTGCTGCGCTTCCGGCCCGACTTCGGGTGGCTGGCACGGCGGCCGGTGGCCGATCGCGTCGTCACGGTCTTCAACGCCCGCGCGGTGACGGTCTACCTCTGGCACGAGGTGGCGCTGATGGTGAGCGTGCCGCTGATCGATGTGCTGTGGAACGTCCCCGCCTTCGAGCGGTATCTGCCGCTGGACAGTCAGTGGTTCCAGTTCGGGGTCGCGTGGGTGCTGATCGCCGCCGCCGTCGCGCTCTTCGGCTGGGTGGAGGACCTCGCGGCGAAACGGCCGCCGAGGCTGCTGCCCTGACGACCGGGGCGCCGGGGGCGGCCTGCCACAATGGGGCGCGTGACCCGAGCCTCCCTGGACAAGCAGCCGCACGAAGTCATCTCGATGTTCGACGACGTGGCGGCGAACTACGACCTCACCAACGATGTGCTCTCGCTCGGCCAGGACCGGCGATGGCGCAAGGAGGTCGCCGAGGCGGTGAACGCGCGCCCCGCGGAGAAGGTCCTCGACCTCGCCGCGGGCACCGGCACCTCCTCGATGTCGTTCGCCGCCGGTGGCGCGTACGTGGTGCCGTGCGACTTCTCCCAGGGCATGCTGCGCGAGGGCCGGAAGCGGTACCCCTGGATGCCGTTCACGGCGGGGGACGGGACGCGGCTGCCGTTCGCCGACGAGGTCTTCGACGCGGTGACGATCTCCTTCGGGCTGCGCAACATCCAGGACACGGATCTCGCGCTGCGCGAGCTGTACCGGGTGACGAAGCCGGGCGGCCGGGTCGTGATCTGCGAGTTCTCCCACCCGACCTGGGCGCCGTTCAGGACGGTGTACGAGGAGTACCTGATGCGCGCCCTGCCCCCGGTCGCGCGCGCCGTCTCCTCCAACCCGGCCGCCTACGTCTATCTCGCCGAGTCCATCCGCGCCTGGCCCGACCAGAGCGAGCTGGCGGCCAGGCTCCAGGGCGCGGGCTGGTCGAAGGTGGCCTGGCGGAACCTGACGGGCGGAGTCGTGGCACTCCACCGAGGCGTACGGGCCTGACCGGCCGAGGTGTACGGGCCTGACCGGCCGGGGCGCCGCGGGTCTGAGGTCAAGGTGTACGGGCCTGACCGGCCGAGGTGTACGGGCCTGACAGCCGGGGCGCCGCGGGTCTGACCGGTCGGGCCGCGGCGCGGGCCCCCGCCGGTCGGGCGCCCCGGCAGCCGGTCGGGCGCCCCGCCCTACAGGTCCAGCCGGAAGCAGTACTCCAGCTGTTCGGTCCTGTCCGCCGCGGAGGTGAACGGGTAGGTCTCGGACAGCTCCATGCCGAGCCTGCGCGCCACCGCCGCCGAGCGTTCGTTGCGCGAGTCGACCATCGCCACGATCCGCCCGACGCCCGCCGCCCTGACCCGCTCCAGGGTGACCTGGGCGGCGGCCGTCGCGTACCCCTTGCCCCAGTGGTCCCGGCCGAGGCGCCAGCCGATCTCTATCTCGCCGACCGGGCCATGGGTCTCGTGCGGCCAGGGCTGGGCGCCGGTGAAGCCGATGACCTCGTCGTTCTCGTCGAGCATGGTCCAGAAGCAGAAGCCGCGCTCGGCGTCGTGTCTGCGCTGACGGGCGGTCAGCTCCTCGTACGCCGACAGCTCGGCGGAGGTGCCGCCGTGGAATTCCATCACCTCGGGGTCGTTGAAGACCCGGTGCCAGGAGAGCGCGTCCTCGTCCGTGGGCACGCGGAGCCGCACCGCGGGGAGTGCTTTGGTCAGGTGGTCCACGGGAGCAGCCCTTCACTGGGGGGATCAGCACGCACCAATAGACTGCACGTGCCTCGTGCCGTCCGGTACACCTTTTCGAGTCTTCGGGAGATCTTGCTGTGACCGAGTCCCGCGCCGAAAACACCGCAGATGTGATCGTCGTCGGAGCGGGCCCGGCCGGCTCGACGACCGCGTACTACCTCGCCAAGGCCGGACTCGATGTCCTGCTGCTGGAGAAGACCGCGTTCCCCCGGGAGAAGGTCTGCGGTGACGGTCTGACGCCGCGTGCCACCAAGGAGCTGGTGTCGATGGGCATCGACATCTCCGAAGAGGCCGGCTGGCTGCGCAACAAGGGGCTGCGGATCATCGGCGGTGGCGTACGGCTCCAGCTGGACTGGCCGGATCTCGCGTCCTATCCGGACTACGGGCTGGTCCGCAAGCGCGACGACTTCGACGAACAGCTCGCCCGGCAGGCCCAGAAGGCCGGTGCGCGGCTGCACGAGCGCTGCAATGTCGGAGCCCCGATCCTGGACGAGCGCACCGGCCGGATCGTCGGGGTCCACGCCAAGCTGGGCGAGGAGAAGACCCCGGTCACCTTCCGCGCTCCGCTCGTCGTCGCCGCCGACGGCAACTCGACGCGGCTGTCCCTCGCGATGGGGCTGCACCGCCGTGAGGACCGGCCGATGGGCGTGGCCGTACGGACGTACTTCACCTCGCCCCGCCACGACGACGACTACCTGGAATCCTGGCTGGAGCTGTGGGACCGCCGGGGCCCCGGCGAGGACCGGCTGCTGCCCGGTTACGGCTGGATCTTCGGCATGGGCGACGGCACGTCCAATGTGGGCCTCGGCATTCTCAACTCGTCCTCCGCGTACAAGGAGCTGGACTGGCGCGAGGTCCTCAAGGCGTGGTGCGGGTCGATGCCGGAGGAGTGGGGCTTCACCCCGGACAACATGACGATGCCGATCCGCGGCGCCGCCCTGCCGATGGCGTTCAACCGGCAGCCGCACTACACCAAGGGACTGCTGCTGGTCGGTGACGCGGGCGGCATGGTCAACCCGTTCAACGGCGAGGGCATCGCGTACGCCATGGAGTCGGGCCGGATCGCCGCCGATGTCATCGTGCAGGCCCAGGCGCGCGCCACCCCCGCCCAGCGCGAACTGGCCCTGCACCACTACCCGAAGATCCTCAAGGACACCTACGGCGGCTACTACACGATGGGCCGCGCCTTCGTGAAGCTGATCGGCAACCCGAAGATCATGAAGATCGCGACGGAGCGCGGTCTGACGCATCCGCTCCTGATGAAGTTCACGCTGAAGATGCTGGCGAACCTGACGGATCCGACCGGCGGCGACGCGATGGACCGCATCATCAACGGCCTCTCTAAGGTGGCTCCGAAGGCCTGAGAACAGGCCGGGCAGCACCGCCATCGGCCGGAGCGCCGCCATCCCTCGGAGCACTGTCCGCGCGCGCACTAGCCGTCGGCCCATTTCCGCAGCGCGGCCCGGTCCGCGAACGCTCCGACGTTCGTGTCGACCGGGCTGTCGGTGTACTGGTGGAACTTCCACGCCGCCTTGATCCGGGGCTTTCCGGCGGTCACGTAGTCCGCGATCCACAGCGCGTCGCCCGCGTTCCCCGTGGTGTCGCAGTTGAGCCAGTAGTTCTGGTTGCAGTACAGACCGATCCGGTGGGTGTCGCCGCACAGCCGCTTCACCTCGGCGAGGAACAGGTCCTTCTCGGCGCAGGAGACCCCCTCGTCCTCCCAGTCGGCGAACAGCGGATCGTGGTCGGTGTCGGCGCAGTTGTCGACGAAGTATCTCGCCTGGACCTTCATGTCGCCGGGCCGCAGGAAGTGGTAGAACCCGACGACGAGTCCGGCGGCCCGGCCGCAGTCGCTCTGCGCGGTCATCCGGGGGTTGACGTACGACTTCCCTTCCGTGGCCTTGACGAAGACGAAGTCGAGGCCGGTCGTACTGAACGTCGCCTGCTGGTGTGACGAGACGTCGATCCCTTTGATGGTCATGGGGGGTGCCTGACGGTCCGGAGGGCGCGGGGTCGTACTGACTGACTACTACGCGGGAGCGGTCGGCTCCGTTCAGGGCATACCCCGGCGCGATTGTTTTCAGCGCCTCTGTCCGGTACTCGCCATTCGGACCCCACTCCTCCGCATCCGCGTGTCTCCGCACCCCGGGTACGACCGAGGCCCGCATCCCCCCGAGCGGGGTGCGGGCCTCGGTCGAACTGCTGGAGCCGTGCCGTGCGTCAGAGGACGCGGACGGCGCCGCTCGGCGGGTCGTAGTCCAGGGACGCCTGCACGACGCCCTTGCTGGGGTTCTGCGCGCCGACGAACTGGCCGTCGCCGATGTAGATGGCCGTGTGGTACGCGCTGCCCGCACCGCCCCAGTACAGGATGTCGCCCGGCTGGAGGTTGCTCAGCGAGACCTGGGTGCCGGCCGTCGACTGGTCCTGCGAGACCCGCGGCAGATCGATGCCGATCTGGCTGTACGCGGCCTGCACGAGACCGGAGCAGTCCCACGCGTTGGGGCCGGTGGAGCCCATGATGTACGCGTCACCGATGTGCGACTGCACGAAGGCGACGACGGAGGCCGCGGAACCGGTGGCCCGCGAGGTGACCGTCGAGGCCGAGGACGAACCGGTCGAGGCGTTCGAGCCGGCTCCCGAGTCCGCCGTCGAGTTCGAGTTCGACGCGGAGTTGGTGGAGACCGCGGCGAGCGCCGTGCGCTCGGCGTCGCGGGTGGCCCGCTCGGCGGCGGCGGCCCGCTCGGCGGCCTGGGCCTTCTTCTTCTCGGCTTCCGCCGTGCGCTCGGCCTCGGCCTTGGCCGTCTTGGCGACCTTCGCCGCCTTGGCGATCGCGGCGTCCTCCTGGGCCTGGAGGTCCAGGTTGGTGGCGACGCGCTGGGTCGCGTCGGCGGACTTGGCGAAGTCACCGGCGAGGCCGGAGGTGAGCGTGGGCATTTCAATGGTCTGCGTCACCGGCTCGGCGTTGGCCGGTCCGGCGGCAGCGGCCACGGCGATGGTGCTGAGGACGCCGCCCGCGACTCCGGCGCGAAGGATGGTGACCTTCGGCGCGCTCCGGCGGGGCTTCCGGTGGCTGGGTATCTGAGCGGTGTGGGACATGAGTACAACGGTTATCAGGCTCGACCCGATTCGCGTCAAGAAACGTGTGCTGCGCCACAGTTACGTCCGGAATCATCGAATCCGCTTAACGGCGACCCTTATTGACGCCATAACGAACAAACCGGGCACGAGTGATCAGGGTTGTGATCACTGACTTTCGAGTAAAAGTCCGAATTGCCCGCCACTTACCATCCCTTCATATTCATGGCCAAGGCCGGTTGTCTGGAAGGTTGCGCGAAGTGACGCAGGTCACTATCCGATCACCGGTCGACGGTCGAAACGATCACGGCTCGATCACGGCCTCCCTTCGCGCCCGTCCGGCCGGTCCGCGCTCGCACTGGCACCCGAACGATCTCGCACCCGCTTGCCCGGTCTTGTGCCCCTCGCTCGTGAATGCGCGCACATGTCCCCATCGGTTCCCGGGTCGCCCCTCTTGGGTGAGTCCGTCGCTTTATCACTCGAAGGCGTCTCATCGCCAATTTGTATGTACGGTGCATCACTTGATAGTGCGATACGCCTTTGACCTGCCACGACGGGCTCGAATGTCACATCTGGTGATCGCGTGGCCGCTTCACGTATGAAGATGACCGCTCATCCGACTTCATGATCCTTCGTCAGGTGGTGGAGATCACAAAGGCGTTGGCGTACCCCGTGTCGCAGATCACAGACCACTCGGCATAGGATGCGGGGCAGTCGGGCTTGTGAACTGCCTCACATGTACGCGATCTTCAGTGATTCGTGACGAGGCGGGCACGCGAACGCCCGGTGCGGTCCAACGGTCAACGACGACTGGAAGGAGCTGAGGGGCGTGAACGCCTACGCACCCATCCTCGTGCTCGGCGCCCTCGGGGCTGGGTTTGCGATCTTCTCCGTGGTCATGGCCACGCTTATCGGCCCAAAGCGCTACAACAGGGCGAAAATCGAAGCGTACGAGTGTGGCATCGAGCCCACGCCGACGCCGGCCGGAGGCGGCCGTTTCCCCATCAAGTACTACCTGACGGCGATGCTCTTCATCATTTTCGATATCGAGGTCGTCTTCCTCTACCCCTGGGCCGTCACCTTCGACGCCCTGGGGATTTTCGGGCTCGTGGAGATGCTGCTCTTCGTGCTCACCGTCTTCGTCGCCTACGCGTATGTGTGGCGGCGCGGCGGTCTGGAATGGGACTAAAGGGGCTGAGGGGCCACCAATGGGACTCGAAGAGAAGCTGCCGAGCGGTTTTCTGCTGACCACCGTCGAACAGGCCTCGGGATGGGTGCGGAAATCCTCCGTCTTCCCCGCGACCTTCGGACTCGCCTGCTGCGCCATCGAGATGATGACGACCGGCGCCGGACGGTACGACCTGGCGCGGTTCGGCATGGAGGTCTTCCGCGGTTCGCCGCGCCAGGCCGACCTGATGATCGTGGCCGGCCGGGTGAGCCAGAAGATGGCGCCCGTCCTGCGGCAGGTCTATGACCAGATGCCCAACCCCAAGTGGGTTATCTCCATGGGGGTTTGCGCCTCATCGGGCGGAATGTTCAACAATTACGCGATCGTGCAGGGCGTGGACCACATCGTCCCCGTCGATATCTATCTGCCCGGCTGCCCACCGCGCCCCGAGATGCTGATGGACGCGATCCTCAAGCTCCACCAGAAGATCCAGAGCTCCAAGCTCGGGGTCAACGCGGAGGAAGCGGCCCGCGAGGCGGAGGAAGCGGCCCTGAAGGCGCTCCCGATGATCGAGATGAAGGGGCTCCTCAGGTGAGCGACGAGCCGCAACCCGGAAAGAACGTTCCCTCCCCGAGGGGCGACACCGGCGACGTCATCCGCGTACGGAAGGGCATGTTCGGCGCCGACAGCGGCGCCGACACCTCCGGCTACGGCGGTCTCGTACGGACCGTCACCCTGCCGGGCGCGACGCCCCGGCCGTACGGAGGCCCCGGCGGGGTCTTCGACGAGATCGCCGACGAACTCGAAGGCGCCCTGGAGGAACAGGGCCTCCTCCCGGGGAACGCCATCGAGAAGACCGTCGTCGACCGCGCCGAACTCACCTTCCACATCGCCCGGGAGCACCTCCTCCAGGTCGCGCGCACCCTGCGCGACGACCCCGCGCTCCGCTTCGAGCTGTGTACGGGTGTGTCGGGGGTCCACTTCCCCGGCGACAAGGGCCGTGAGCTGCACGCCGTCTACCATCTGCGCTCGCTCACCCACGGCCGGCTGATCCGCCTCGAAGTCTCCGCGCCGGACGCCGACCCGCATGTGCCGTCCCTGGTCGGGATCTATCCGACCAACGACTGGCACGAGCGCGAGACCTACGACTTCTTCGGCCTGATCTTCGACGGGCACCCGGCACTGACCCGGATCATGATGCCGGACGACTGGCAGGGCTTCCCGCAGCGCAAGGACTACCCGCTCGGCGGTATCGCCGTCGAGTACAAGGGCGCCCAGATCCCGGCTCCGGACCAGCGGAGGTCGTACAGCTGATGTCCACTCCCCACGCTCCCGCCTCCGCGTCGGCCTCGGCCCGCGAGACGACCGAGGGCACCGTGTACACCGTCACCGGCGGCGACTGGGACGAGGTCGTCCAGTCCGCCGCCCAGGCCGACGACGAGCGGATCGTCGTCAACATGGGTCCCCAGCACCCCTCCACGCACGGGGTGCTGCGGCTGATCCTGGAGATCGACGGCGAGACCGTCACCGAGGCCCGCTGCGGCATCGGCTATCTCCACACCGGTATCGAGAAGAACCTCGAATTCCGCAACTGGACGCAGGGCACCACCTTCGTCACGCGCATGGACTATCTGACGTCGTTCTTCAACGAGACGGCGTACTGCCTGGGCGTGGAGAAGCTGCTCGGCATCGAGGAGACCATCCCCGACCGGGCCACCCTCATCCGTGTCCTGCTGATGGAGTTGAACCGGCTCTCCTCGCACCTCGTCTGTATCGCCACCGGCGGTATGGAACTGGGCGCGACCACGATCATGATCTACGGATTCCGGGATCGTGAACTGATCCTCGATGCCTACGAGATGATCACCGGACTGCGGATGAACCACGCGTTCATCCGCCCCGGCGGCCTCGCCCAGGATCTGCCCCCCGGCGCCACCGACCAGCTCCGCGAGCTGCTCAAGGTCCTGCGGAAGAACCTGCCGGAGTACGACAAACTCGCCACCGGCAACCCCATCTTCAAGGCCCGGATGCAGGACGTCGGCTATCTCGACCTGACCGGCTGCATGGCGCTGGGCGCGACAGGCCCGGTCCTGCGCTCCGCCGGACTCCCGCACGACCTGCGCAGGAGCGACCCGTACTGCGGCTACGAGACGTTCGAGTTCGACGTACCGACCGCCGACACCTGCGACGCGTACGGCCGGTTCCTCATCCGGCTGGAGGAGATGCGGCAGTCGCTGCGGATCGTCGAACAGTGCCTCGACCGGCTGGAACCCGGCCCCGTGATGGTCGCCGACAAGAAGATCGCCTGGCCCGCGCAGCTCGCGCTCGGCCCGGACGGACTCGGCAACTCGCTCGACCACATCAAGAACATCATGGGCACCTCGATGGAGGCCCTGATCCACCACTTCAAGCTGGTGACGGAGGGCTTCCGGGTCCCGCCCGGACAGGCGTACGCCGCCGTGGAGTCCCCCAAGGGCGAACTCGGCGCGCACGTCGTCTCGGACGGCGGCACCCGCCCCTACCGGGTCCACTTCCGCGACCCGTCCTTCACCAACCTTCAGTCCATGGCGGCGATGTGCGAGGGCGGCCAGGTCGCCGACGTCATCGTCGCCGTCGCGTCCATCGACCCCGTGATGGGAGGCGTCGACCGGTGACCGCCACACCGCCCAACTCCGAGGTCAGCCTGGGCATGCCCCAGCTGCCCGCCCCGGCCTACCCGGCCGACGCGCGCGCCCGGCTGGAGGCCGACGCGAAGGAGATCATCGCGCGCTATCCGGACAGCCGGTCCGCGCTGCTCCCCCTGCTGCATCTCGTGCAGTCGGAGGAGGGCCACGTCTCCCGTACGGGCATGGCGTTCTGCGCCGAACTGCTCGCCCTGACCACCGCCGAGGTCACCGCCGTCGCGACCTTCTACTCCATGTACCGGCGCGGGCCCGGCGGCGACTACCAGGTCGGCGTCTGCACCAACACGCTCTGCGCGGTGATGGGCGGCGACGCCATCTTCGAGGAGCTGCGGAACCACCTCGGCGTCGGCAACAACGGGACGACCGAGGACGGGAAGATCACGCTCGAACACATCGAGTGCAACGCGGCCTGCGACTTCGCACCCGTGGTGATGGTCAACTGGGAGTTCTTCGACAACCAGACCCCGCAGAGCGCCAAGCGGCTCGTCGACGACCTGCGCGACGGTCTCACCGTCGAGCCCACCCGGGGCGCCCCGCTGTGCACGTACAAGGAGACCGCCCGCATCCTGGCGGGCTTCCCCGACGAGCGCCCCGGCGCCGTCGAGGCCACCGGCGGTGCCGGGCCCGCGTCGCTGGCCGGTCTGCGGCTCGCCAAGGGCGAGCCCCCCGAACCCCGTGTGGTGCGCCCGCGCGAGGCCGGGACCGGTCATGAAGAGGAGGGGGAGTGATGACGATGGCTCCACAGCTCGACGAGAACGGGACCAGCCCGGAGAAGCACCTCGCGCCCGTCCTCTCCGCCTTCTGGGACCAGCCGGAGTCCTGGACCCTGGCGACCTACGAGCGGCACGAGGGGTACGAGGGGCTGCGCAAGGCCCTCGCCATGACACCCGACGACCTCATCGCGTACGTCAAGGACGCGGGGCTGCGCGGCAGGGGCGGGGCAGGCTTCCCCACCGGGATGAAGTGGCAGTTCATCCCGCAGGGCGACGGCAAGCCGCACTATCTCGTCGTCAACGCGGACGAGTCGGAACCGGGCACCTGCAAGGACATCCCCCTTCTCTTCGCCAACCCGCACTCCCTCATCGAGGGCATCGTGATCGCCTGTTACGCGATCCGCTCGCAGCACGCCTTCATCTATCTGCGCGGCGAGGTCGTCCCCGTACTGCGCCGACTGCACGAAGCGGTACGCGAGGCGTACGCGGCGGGCTATCTCGGCACCGACATCCTCGGCAGCGGACTCGACCTCGACGTCGTCGTGCACGCGGGCGCGGGCGCGTACATCTGCGGCGAGGAGACCGCGCTGCTGGACTCCCTGGAGGGCCGTCGCGGGCAGCCCCGGCTGCGTCCTCCCTTCCCGGCGGTGGCGGGCCTCTACGCCTGCCCCACCGTGGTGAACAACGTCGAGTCCATCGCGTCGGTTCCCGCGATCCTCAACAGAGGCAAGGACTGGTTCAAGTCGATGGGCAGCGAGAAGTCACCCGGCTTCACGCTCTACTCGCTCAGCGGCCATGTCACCAGCCCCGGCCAGTACGAGGCCCCGCTCGGCATCACCCTGCGCCAGCTCCTCGACATGAGCGGCGGCATGCGGGCCGGGCACCGGCTCAAGTTCTGGACCCCGGGCGGCTCCTCGACCCCGATGTTCACCGAGGAACACCTCGACGTACCGCTCGACTACGAGGGCGTCGGCGCCGCCGGATCCATGCTCGGCACCAAGGCGCTCCAGTGCTTCGACGAGACCACCTGCGTCGTCCGGGCCGTCACCCGCTGGACCGAGTTCTACGCGCACGAGTCCTGCGGCAAGTGCACCCCGTGCCGCGAAGGCACCTACTGGCTCGTCCAGTTGCTCCGTGACATCGAGGCGGGCAAGGGGCAGCTCGCCGACCTCGACAAGCTCAACGACATCGCCGACAGCATCAACGGCAAGTCGTTCTGCGCGCTCGGCGACGGAGCCGCCTCGCCGATCTTCTCCTCGCTCATGTACTTCCGCGCGGAGTACGAGCAGCACATCACCGGCAAGGGCTGCCCCTTCGACCCCGCGAAGTCCACCGCGTGGGCAGACCAGAACCCGCACCTGGAGGTGAACGCGTGACAGTCACCACTTCTGCCCCCTCCGGCGGCGGGGCGGCGGTCCCGCCCGAGGATCTCGTATCGCTGACGATCGACGGTATCGAGATCTCCGTCCCCAAGGGGACCCTGGTGATCCGGGCCGCCGAACTGCTCGGCATCGAGATCCCGCGCTTCTGCGACCATCCGCTCCTCGACCCGGCCGGCGCCTGCCGGCAGTGCATCGTCGAGGTCGAGGGCCAGCGCAAGCCGATGGCCTCCTGCACCATCACCTGCACCGACGGCATGGTCGTCAAGTCGCAGTTGACGTCGCAGGTCGCCGAGAAGGCACAGCGCGGGGTGATGGAGCTGCTGCTCATCAACCACCCGCTGGACTGCCCGGTCTGCGACAAGGGCGGCGAGTGCCCGCTCCAGAACCAGGCGATGCAGGTCGGCGCCCCCGACACCCGCTTCGAGGGCCGCAAGCGGACGTTCGAGAAGCCCGTCGCGATCTCCACACAGGTGCTCCTCGACCGGGAGCGCTGCGTCCTGTGCGCGCGCTGCACCCGCTTCTCCAACCAGGTCGCGGGCGACCCGATGATCGAGCTGATCGAGCGCGGCGCGCTCCAGCAGGTCGGCACCGGCCAGGGCGACCCCTTCGCGTCGTACTTCTCCGGGAACACCATCCAGATCTGCCCGGTCGGCGCGCTCACCTCTGCGGCGTACCGCTTCCGTGCGCGCCCCTTCGACCTGGTCTCCTCGCCCAGCGTCTGCGAGCACTGCGCGGGCGGCTGCGCGACCCGTACGGACCACCGGCGCGGCAAGGTCCTGCGGCGGATGGCGGCCGACGACCCCGAGGTCAACGAGGAGTGGATCTGCGACAAGGGGAGGTTCGGTTTCCGGTACGCGCAGAAGCCGGACCGTCTGACGACCCCTCTCGTACGGAACGCGGACGGCGTCCTCGAACCGGCGAGCTGGCCCGAGGCGCTGGCCGCCGCGGCCCGGGGACTGAGCGGCGCGCGCGGCCGTACGGGCGTCCTGACGGGCGGTCGGCTGACCGTCGAGGACGCCTACGCGTACGCCAAGTTCGCCCGCGTCGCCCTCGACACGAACGACATCGACTTCCGCGCCCGCGTCCACAGCGGCGAGGAGGCCGACTTCCTGGCCGCGCGGGTCGCGGGACACGGCCGTGACCTGGACGGTACGGGGGTCACGTACACCACCCTCGGAAAGGCGCCCACGGTCCTGCTCGTGGGCTTCGAGTCCGAGGAGGAGGCGCCCGGCGTCTTCCTGCGGCTGCGCAAGGCGCACCGCACACACGGCCAGCGCACCTTCGCGCTCGCCGCGTACGCCACCCGGGGGCTGGAGAAGGCGGGCGGCACCCTGCTGCCGGCCGCGCCGGGCACCGAGACCGACTGGCTGGACGCCCTCGCCTCCGGCGCCGGACTGGACGAGGACGGCGCGCGGGCCGCGGAGGCGCTGCGCGCGCCGGGGGCCGTGATCGTCGTCGGCGAGCGGCTCGCGGCCGTCCCCGGCGGCCTCACCGCCGCCACCAGGACCGCCACGGCGACCGGCGCGCGGCTGGTGTGGATCCCGCGCCGGGCCGGCGAACGCGGCGCGATCGAGGCGGGCGCCCTCCCGTCGCTGCTGCCCGGCGGCCGGCCCGCCACCGACCCGCGGGCCCGCGAGGAGACCGCGGCGATCTGGGGCGTACGCGAACTGCCGCACCGGTACGGACGCGACACCGGCCAGATCGTCGAGGCCGCCACCACCGGTGAGCTGGCCGCCCTGCTGGTCGCGGGCGTCGAGCTCGCGGACCTGCCGGACCCGGCGGCGGCGCGGGCCGCGCTGGACGCGGTCGGCTTCCTGGTCTCGCTGGAGCTGCGGCCCAGCGAGGTCACCGACCGGGCGGACGTGGTCCTCCCGGTCGCGGCGGTCGCGGAGAAATCCGGCACCTTCCTCAACTGGGAGGGCAGGGCTCGGCTGTTCGAGGCCGCGCTGAAGCCCGAGCAGATGACCCGGCGCCTCGCGCCGAGCGACGCGCGGGTCCTGCACATGCTGGCCGACGCGCTCGCCCACGACGGAGGAACCGAAGGACAAGGCCGGCTCGGGCTGCCGGATCTGCGGGCCGCGCGGGCCGAGCTGGACCGGCTCGGCGGCTGGGACGGGCCGCGCCCGACCGGGCCGCTGGAGCCGTCGCTGCCGGTGCCCCGGCCCGCCGACGGCGAGGCGGTCCTCGCGGGTCACCGGCTCCTGCTCGACCAGGGACTTCTCCAGGACGGCGATGACGCCCTGGCGGGTACGCGCCACGCCGCGGTCGCCCGGCTCTCCGTCGCGACGGCCGCCGAGACCGGGGTCAAGGACGGCGACGTGCTGGCCGTCACCGGCCCGGCGGGCACGGTCACCCTTCCGCTGCGGGTGACGGCCATGCCCGACCGGGTGGTCTGGCTGCCGCTGAACTCGACGGGCGGCGGTGTCCTCGCGGACACCGGTTCCCGCCCGGGCACGCTGGTCCGTATCGCCCCGGCGGGGCCGGCCGACTCCGTCAACACGGCACCGGAGGTGCGCGCATGACCGCCCTCGACCGACTCGCGGCGGCGCCGGGCAGCGTCCTGGCCGCCGAGGACCTGTCCATGTTCGGCCGCGATCCCTGGTGGCTCGTGGTCGTCAAGGCGGTGTTCTGCTTCGCGTTCCTGATGGTGACCGTGCTCTTCGCCATCGTGTGGGAGCGCAAGGTCGTCGCCTGGATGCAACTGCGCATCGGCCCCAACCGGCACGGCCCCTGGGGCATGCTCCAGTCGCTCGCCGACGGCATCAAGCTGATGCTGAAGGAGGACCTGGTCGTCAAGCGCGCGGACAAGGTCGTCTACGTTCTCGCGCCGGTCGTCGCCGCGGTCCCGGCGTTCATGGCGATCGCCGTGATCCCGTTCGGCCCGGCCGGCAACGAGGTCTCGATCTTCGGCCAGCGCACCACGATGCAACTCACCGACCTGCCGATCGCGATGCTCTACATCCTCGCGGTCGCCTCGATCGGCATCTACGGCATCGTCCTCGCGGGCTGGTCCTCGGGGTCGACGTATCCACTGCTCGGCGGGTTGCGCTCGTGCGCGCAGATGATCTCGTACGAGATCGCCATGGGCGCCGCGTTCGCCTCGGTCTTCCTCTACTCCGGTTCGATGTCGACCTCGGCGATCGTCGAGGCACAGGCCGACCGCTGGTACGTCCTGCTGCTGCCGGTCTCCTTCGTCATCTACATCATCACGATGGTCGGCGAGACCAACCGCAACCCGTTCGACATGCCGGAGTCCGAGGGCGACCTCGTCGGCGGTTTCAACACCGAGTACTCATCGATCAAGTTCGCGATGTTCATGCTCGCCGAGTACGTCAACATGGTCACCGTCTCGGCCGTCGCGATCACGCTCTTCCTGGGCGGCTGGCGCGCTCCGTGGCCGATCTCCACCTTCTGGGAGGGCGCGAACCACGGCTGGTGGCCGATGCTCTGGTTCGTCCTCAAGGTCCAGCTGCTGCTCTTCTTCTTCATCTGGCTGCGCGGCACGCTGCCGCGCGTGCGCTACGACCAGCTGATGAAGCTCGGCTGGAAGGTCCTGATCCCGGTCTCGGTGGTCTGGCTGATGCTCGTCGCGACCGTACGGGCGCTGCGCAACGAGAACTACGGCTTCCAGTCGATCCTGCTGTACGTCGCCGGGGCGGTCATCACCCTGTTGCTGATCTCGTTCGTCGTCGACGTCTTCCGCGACAGACAGGAACGGGAGGCCCGGCTGAACGCGCCGGAACCGCCGGCCTTCGACCCGATGGCGGGCGGATTCCCCGTACCGCCGTTGCCGGGACAGACGCTGCCACCGGTCCCGCGCAGGCGTCCGCGACGGGAGCGGGAGCTGATTGTCAGTGGCGGGGTCAATACTGTGAGTGACGGAACCGAGAGTGGCGGAAAGGAGGCCGACAGTGTCTGACACTTCGCGTGAGGGAGAAGTCTCCCCGCACGGGGGGGACGTTCCGCGCCCCCCCCGGAATCCGGTGGCCGGCTTCGGGCTGACCTTCAAGGCCATGTTCAAGAAGCGGCTGACCGAGCAGTATCCGGAACAGAAGAAGGTGACGGCGCCGCGCTTCCACGGCCGCCACCAGCTGAACCGGCATCCGGACGGCCTGGAGAAGTGCATCGGCTGCGAGCTGTGCGCCTGGGCGTGCCCGGCGGACGCGATCTACGTGGAGGGCGCGGACAACACCGAGGAGGAGCGGTACTCCCCGGGAGAGCGCTACGGCCGCGTCTACCAGATCAACTACGCGCGCTGCATTCTCTGCGGACTGTGCGTCGAGGCGTGCCCCACCCGGGCGCTCACCATGACCAACGAGTTCGAGCTGGCCGACAGCTCCCGCGAGAGCCTCATTTATACGAAGGAGCAGCTCCTCGCGGGACTCACCGAGGGCATGGTCGAGTCGCCGCACTCGATCTTCCCCGGCACGGACGAGCAGGACTACTACCGGGGGCTGGTCACCGAGGCCGCGCCCGGGACCGTTCCGCAGCTCGCGGTGAGCAAGGGCGAGAAGCCGCACGACGAGGAGGCCGGCGCATGAACGCGCTCGCAGCCGCCTCCACCACCTCCACGGGCGAGGCCGTCCAGTTCTGGATCCTCGGCACCGTCGCCGTGGTCGGCGCGCTCTGTACGATCCTGATGCGCAAGGCCGTGCACAGCGCGCTGTGTCTGGCCGCGACGATGATCATCCTGGCGGTCTTCTACCTGGCCAACGGGGCGTACTTCCTGGGCGTCGTCCAGATCGTCGTCTACACCGGCGCGATCATGATGCTGTTCCTCTTCGTCGTGATGCTGGTCGGTGTCACCGCGGCCGACTCCCTCAAGGAGACCCTCAAGGGCCAGCGCTGGTGGGCCGCCCTCTGCGGACTCGGCTTCGGCACCCTGCTGATCGCGGGCATCGGCAACGCCGCGCTGGACTCCTTCACGGGGCTCACCCAGGCCAACGCGGGCGGCAATGTCGAGGGACTGGCCGCCCTGATCTTCACCAAGTACGTCTTCGCCTTCGAGATCACCGGCGCGCTGCTGATCACCGCGGCCGTCGGGGCGATGCTGCTCACCCACCGCGAGCGCACCGAACGGGCCATGACCCAGCGGGAGATGGCCGAGGAGCGGGTCCGCGAGGGCGGGCATCTGCCGCCGCTGCCGGCCCCCGGTGTCTACGCCCGGCACAACGCGGTGGACATCCCCGGTCTGCTGCCGGACGGCACCGTGTCCGAGCTGACGGTCATGAAGACGCTGAAGGACCGCGGTCAGATCCGCGATGTGTCCACCGAGGCCATCGCGGACCTCAAGGCGCTGGAGCAGCGGTCGGCGGACCGGCTCGGCCGTGACGAGGAGGAGGTCACGCGATGAACCCGGTCCACTACCTCTATCTCGCGTCGCTGCTGTTCACCATCGGTGCGGCGGGCGTGCTGATCAGGCGCAACGCGATCGTGGTGTTCATGTGCATTGAGCTGATGCTCAACGCCTGCAATCTCGCGTTCGTCGCCTTCTCCCGGATGCACGGCAATCTCGACGGCCAGATCTTCGCCTTCTTCACGATGGTCGTCGCCGCCGCGGAGGTCGTCGTCGGACTCGCGATCATCGTGTCGCTGTTCCGTTCCCGCCACTCGGCCTCGGTCGACGACGCCAGCCTGATGAAGCTCTGAGGGGTCGCTGAATCGTGGAGAACTTGATCGCGCTGCTTGTCGCGGCGCCTCTGATCGGAGCGGCGGTCCTGCTGTGCGGCGGCCGTGCGCTCGACCGCGTGGGCCACTGGCTCGGCACACTGCTGGCCGCCGCGTCCTTCGGGACCGGTGTGGTGCTCTTCGCCGACATGCTCGGCAGGAGCGGCGAGGAACGCTCGCTGCACCAGCACCTGTTCAGCTGGATCCCCGTCGAGGGGTTCCGGGCGGACATCGCCTTCCAGCTCGACCAGCTGTCGATGACCTTCGTCCTGCTGATCACCGGCGTGGGCACGCTCATCCACATCTACTCGATCGGGTACATGGAGCACGACGAGCGGCGCCGCCGCTTCTTCGGCTATCTGAACCTGTTCCTGGCGGCGATGCTGCTGCTGGTCCTCGCCGACAACTACCTGCTGCTGTACATGGGCTGGGAGGGCGTCGGTCTCGCCTCGTACCTGCTCATCGGGTTCTGGCAGCACAAACCCAGCGCGGCCACCGCCGCCAAGAAGGCATTCCTGGTCAACCGGGTGGGCGACATGGGCCTCTCGATCGCCATCATGCTGATGTTCACCACCTTCGGGACCTTCGCCTTCGGACCGGTGCTGGCGGCGACGGGGGACGCGTCCGAGGGCCGACTGACGGCGATCGGGCTGATGCTCCTGCTGGCCGCCTGCGGCAAGTCCGCCCAGGTGCCGCTCCAGTCCTGGCTGGGGGACGCGATGGAGGGCCCGACCCCGGTCTCGGCCCTGATCCACGCGGCGACGATGGTCACCGCGGGCGTCTATCTGATCACCCGGTCCGGCGCGATCTTCAACGCCGCCCCCGACGCCCAGCTGGCGGTCGTGGTGGTCGGCGCGGTGACGCTCCTGTTCGGTGCGATCGTCGGTTGCGCGAAGGACGACATCAAGAAGGCCCTCGCGGGTTCGACGATGTCGCAGATCGGCTACATGATCCTGGCGGCGGGGCTCGGCCCGATCGGCTACGTCTTCGCGATCATGCACCTGGTGACCCACGGCTTCTTCAAGGCCGGGCTCTTCCTGGGCGCCGGTTCGGTCATGCACGGTATGAACGACGAGGTCGACATGCGCAAGTACGGTGGCCTGCGAACGTACATGCCGGTCACCTTCGTCACCTTCGGGCTCGGCTATCTGGCGATCATCGGCTTCCCCGGTCTGTCCGGCTTCTTCTCCAAGGACAAGATCATCGAGGCGGCCTTCGCCAAGGGCGGTACGGAGGGCTGGATCCTCGGCGCCGTCACCCTGCTGGGTGCCGCGATCACCGCGTTCTACATGACCCGCGTGATGCTGATGACGTTCTTCGGTGAGAAGCGCTGGCAGCCGGACGCTCAGGGGAACGCGCCGCATCCGCACGAGTCCCCGAAGTCCATGACCATCCCCATGATCGTCCTGGCGGTCGGCTCGGTCTTCGCGGGCGGCTTCTTCTCCATCGGTGACCGCTTCCTGCACTGGCTGGAGCCGGTCACCGGACACGACCACGGGCACGCGCCCATCGGCGCCGGTGCGGTCACCGGCGCCACCATGGTCGTTTTGGTCATCGGTGTCGCCGTCGCCTGGCTGATGTACGGCCGCGGGGACATCCCGGTGACCGCCCCGCGCGGCTCGCTGGTCACCCGCGCCGCCCGCCGCGATCTCCTCCAGGACGACTTCAACCATGTGGTCCTGGTCCGCGGTGGTGAGCATCTGACCCGCTCCCTCGTCTATGTCGACCACACCCTGGTCGACGGGGTGGTCAACGGCACCGCGGCGTCGTTCGGCGGGCTCTCCGGCCGGCTGCGCAAGCTGCAGAACGGCTACGCCCGCACCTATGCGGTCTCGATGTTCGGAGGTACGGCAGTGCTCATCGCCGCGACCCTGCTGATGAGGGCGGTGTAACCGGAAATGTCGTTCCCTCTTCTGACGGCCACGGCGGCGCTCCCCGCGCTCGGCGCGATCGCCACGGCCGCCGTCCCGGCGGCCGGGCGCACCGCCGCCAAGTGGCTGGCGCTGTTCTTCTCACTCGCCACCCTCGCGCTGGCCGCCGTCGTACTGGTCCGCTTCGACCCCGGCGGCGACCGCTACCAGCTCACCGAATCGCACGCCTGGATCGCCGACTTCGGGGTGCGGTACGAACTGGGCGTGGACGGCATCGGGGTGGCCCTCCTCGGGTTGACCGCCCTGCTGGTCCCGTTCGTCATCCTGGCCGGCTGGCACGACGCGGACCCGCTCGAAGCCGCGCGGCCGAACCGGCGCTGGCGGCCGACCCAGGGGTTCTTCGCGCTGATCCTGATGGTCGAGGCGATGGTGATCCTCTCCTTCGAGGCCACCGACGTCTTCCTCTTCTACATCCTCTTCGAAGCCATGCTCATCCCGATGTACTTCCTCATCGGCGGCTTCGGCGACCGCGCGGCACCTGCCCAATTCTCCGCTACCGAGGCGGGGGGCGGCGACGAGGCGGCGGCCACCCAACGCTCGTACGCGGCCGTCAAGTTCCTCCTCTACAACCTGGTCGGCGGGCTGATCATGCTGGCCGCCGTCATCGGGCTCTACGTGGTCGCGGGGAGCTTCTCGCTCGCCGAGATCGCCGAGGCGCGGGCCAACGGCTCGCTGTCGATGGCGACCAACACCGAGCGCTGGCTCTTCCTCGGCTTCTTTTTCGCGTTCGCCGTGAAGGCGCCGCTGTGGCCGCTGCACACCTGGCTGCCCAACGCCATGGGCGAGGCCACCGCGCCCGTCGCCGTACTGATCACCGCGGTCGTCGACAAGGTCGGCACGTTCGCGATGCTCCGCTTCTGTCTCGGGCTCTTCCCCGAGGCGTCGAAGTGGGCCACCCCGGTGGTCCTGGCGCTGGCGCTGGTCAGCATCGTGTACGGGGCGCTGCTCGCGGTCGGCCAGCGCGACATCAAGCGGCTGATCGCGTACGCCTCGATCTCGCACTTCGGCTTCATCATCATGGGCATCTTCGCGATGACCAGCCAGGGCCAGTCGGGCGCCACGCTCTACATGGTCAACCACGGCATCTCGACCGCCGCGCTGATGCTGGTGGCGGGCTTCCTGATCTCGCGGCGCGGCTCGCGGCTCATCGCGGACTACGGCGGGGTGCAGAAGGTCGCGCCGGTCCTCGCGGGCACCTTCCTGATCGGCGGGCTCGCCACGCTCTCGCTGCCGGGGCTCTCGCCGTTCGTCAGTGAGTTCCTGGTCCTGGTCGGGACGTTCAGCCGTTATCCGGTGGTCGGGATCATCGCCACCCTCGGCATCGTGCTCGCCGCGCTCTATGTCCTGGTCCTCTACCAGCGCACCATGACAGGGCCGGTGAAGGCCGAGGTCAAGGCCATGCCGGATCTGCGGATCCGGGAGCTGGTGGTCATCACTCCGCTGATCGCGCTGCTCCTCTTCCTGGGCGTCTATCCGAAGCCGCTGACCGAGATCGTCAACCCCGCGGTGAAGCACACGATGTCCGACGTCCAGCAGACCGATCCCCAGCCCGAGGTGGAGGCCGCTCCATGAGTGCCACTGTCGTCCACAGTCTGTGGACAACTTCGGCGGCCGACGGGATCGCCAAGATCCCGGCCCCGAAGATCGAGTACGCGCAGCTGTCGCCTGTGCTGATTGTGCTGGGCGCCGCGGTGCTCGGCATTCTGATCGAGGCGTTCGTCCCGCGCAGAGCGCGGTACCACGCACAGCTGTTCCTCGCCGTCGTCGCCCTGGCCGCCTCCTTCTCGGCGGTGGTCGCCCTGGCGGCGGGTGGTTACGGCACCACCAAGAAGCACATCGCGGCCATGGGCGCCATCGCCGTCGACGGCCCCGCGCTCTTCCTCCAGGGCACGATCCTGCTGGCCTCGGCCGTCGCCGTGTTCACCTTCGCGGAGCGCCGGCTCGACCCGGCGGCCCATGGCAGGCGCGTCGACTCCTTCGCCGCCCAGGCCGCGTCCGTACCGGGCAGCGACGGGGAGAAGGCCGCGGTCAAGGCCGGGTTCACCACCACCGAGGTGTTCCCGCTGGCCCTGTTCGCGGTGGCGGGCATGCTGGTCTTCCCCGCGGCCAACGATCTGCTGACGCTCTTCATCGCGCTGGAGGTCTTCTCCCTCCCGCTCTACCTCCTGTGCGCCCTCGCCCGCCGCAAGCGGCTGATGTCGCAGGAGGCCGCGGTCAAGTACTTCCTGCTGGGCTCCTTCTCCTCCGCGTTCCTGCTCTTCGGGATCGCGCTGCTGTACGGATACGCGGGCTCCGTGTCGTACGCGCGCATCGCGACGGTCGTCGAGGGCACCGCCCAGAACATCACCCCGGCGCTCGCCGACACCATGGGCAATGACGCGCTGCTGCTCATCGGCGGCGCGCTGGTCCTGATGGGGCTGCTCTTCAAGGTCGGAGCGGTGCCCTTCCACATGTGGACCCCGGACGTCTACCAGGGCGCGCCCACCCCGGTCACCGGCTTCATGGCCGCCGCGACCAAGGTGGCCGCCTTCGGCGCGCTGCTGCGGCTGCTGTACGTGGTGCTGCCCGGTCTGCGCTGGGACTGGCGGCCGGTGATGTGGGGCATCGTCATCCTCACCATGCTGGGCGGTGCGATCGTCGCCATCACCCAGACCGACATCAAGCGGCTCCTGGCGTACTCCTCGATCGCGCACGCGGGGTTCATCCTGGCCGGGGTGATCGCGGGGACGGGCGACGGCATCTCGTCCGTCCTCTTCTATCTGGCGGCCTACTCGTTCGTCACGATCGGCGCCTTCGCCGTGGTCACGCTGGTGCGCGACGCGGGCGGCGAGGCCACGCACCTGTCCAAGTGGGCCGGGCTCGGGCGGCGTTCGCCGCTGGTGGCCGCGGTCTTCGCGGTCTATCTGCTCGCCTTCGCCGGTATCCCGCTGACCTCGGGTTTCTCGGGGAAGTTCGCGGTCTTCAAGGCGGCGGCGGAGAGCGGCGCGGGGGCGCTGGTGGTGGTCGGTGTGATCGCCTCGGCCATCGCCGCGTTCTTCTACATCCGCGTCATCGTGCTGATGTTCTTCAGCGAGCCGAAGGCCGACGGCCCGACCGTCGCGGTGCCGTCACCGCTGACGATGACGGCGATCGGCGTCGGTGTCCTGGTCACGCTGGTGCTGGGCGTGGCCCCGCAGTACTTCCTGGACCTCGCGGGCCAGGCGGGGGGCTTCGTCCGGTAGTACGCGGCCGCTCCGCCGGGTCGTCGCCCGGCGGAGCGGCCGGGGCTCAGGAGCGGGGCACGACCCGGCCCGTCACCTCACCGAGGCCGACCCGGGTGCCGTCCGGGCCCGGGGCCCAGGCGGTCATCGTGACCACGTCGCCGTCCTCCAGGAACGTCCGCTTGCCGGCGGGGAGTTCGAGGGGCTCGGCGCCGTTCCAGGTCAGCTCCAGCAGACAGCCGCGCTGCTCGCGGGCGGGGCCGCTGACCGTACCGGAGGCGAAGACGTCTCCGGTACGGAGCGAGGCGCCGTTGACCGTCAGATGGGCCAGCTGCTGGGCGGCGGTCCAGTACATCGTGGAGAACGGCGGCTCGGAGATCACCTGGCCGTTGAGGGCGACCGTGATCCGCAGATCGAAGCCGCCGGGTTCCTCCTCGGCCGCGTCGTCCAGATAGGGGAGCGGTGTTTCGGTACGGGGCGGGGGCGTCACCCGGGCCGCGTCCAGGGCCTCCAGCGGGGTCACCCAGGCGGAGACGGAGGTGGCGAAGGACTTGCCCAGGAACGGCCCGAGCGGGACGTACTCCCATGCCTGGATGTCGCGCGCCGACCAGTCGTTGAGCAGCGAGAGCCCGAACACATGGTCGCGGAAGGAGGCCAGCTCCACCGGATCGCCCTGGCGGGACGGCGTACCGACGACGAAGCCGACCTCCGCCTCGATGTCCAGCTTGCCGGAGGGCCCGAAGACGGGCGCCGGATCGGAAGGTGTCCTGCGCTGTCCCGACGGGCGCGTCACCTCCGTACCCGATACGACGATCGTGCCGGCCCGGCCGTGGTAACCGATGGGCAGGTGCTTCCAGTTCGGGGGGAGCCCGGGGCTGTCCGGGCGGAAGATCCGGCCGGCGTTGAGGGCGTGGTGCTCGCTGGCGTAGAAGTCGACGTAGTCGGCGACCTCGTACGGCAGATGCAG
This sequence comes from Streptomyces sp. NPDC088554, assembly GCF_044752945.1. Lineage (NCBI taxonomy): Bacteria > Bacillati > Actinomycetota > Actinomycetes > Kitasatosporales > Streptomycetaceae > Streptomyces > Streptomyces sp. NPDC088554. The sequence goes on from NZ_JBIVMF010000005.1 coordinate 101,911, forward strand.
GGTGACCGAGTCGAGCGGATGGAGGAGGGGCTCTATGTCGGGTCGGTGCGCGGGGACCGTGACCCAGGCGGTCAGGGCCCGCCGTACATCGCGCCAGGTGGTGCGGCCCGCCGCCATCAGGGGGTTGAGGCTCGGCCGGGCGAGCAGTGCCGCGTACGGGGAGCCGAGGGCGAGCGCCGCCGCTCCCGCGTCGAGCACATGGGCGCCGATACGGACCCCGAGCCGGCGGCGGTCGGGCTCGTCGGCCGTGGAGAAGACTCCGTACGGCAGGTTGTGCGGGCCGAAGGGGTCGCCCTCGGCCGGTTCGAGCGGGCTCTGCTCGGGCATTGGCGCTGCCTCGCTTTCCGGATCAGTACGGGACACGTTACGTCGGTGTTGCCCCGTGGCGGCAGTGACGAAAAGCCCGTGCCGCCCCAAGATCACACAGCGTCCGGGACGGCCCTCATCCGGAAGTGCGCGGAATGCGTTTCTCCCAGGTCCGGTGGAAGACGATCTCGTCGCCGTGGTGGCAGACCACCTCGTCGGTGGTGAGGAAGGAGTCCGCGTCGCAGCTGATTTCGGAGCGGGTCTCGATCCGGGTGTCCCAGGCCAGATCGGGGCGGTGCAGCCGGATCGTCCAGTCGGAGCGGGTACGGGCGGACAGCGGGTCGCTCTCCTGGATGGAGTACGTCTCCAGCGCGTCCTCGGTGAATTCGAGACCGTCCGGGTAGACGCGCGAACCGCCGTAGCGCGGGTCGACCTCCAGCCGCCAGAGTCCCTTGGCGACATCCCGTACCACCAGTCGCTCCGGCCGCTCCTCGTCGAGCGTCGCGGGGAACACGACGCCCAGCGGCTCCGACTGCTCCGCCGGTTCGAAGGTGATCGGCGGTTCGTCGGCCACCCGCGCGCGGACGGGGAGTTCGAGCGAGCTGCCCGCCGGGTCGAGGGTGAAGCCCGCGGAGTCCGCGCGCGGCCAGATCCACGGCCAGTACGCGGAGGAGACCGCGAGCCGGACGCGGTGGCCGGGCGGGAAGGTGTGGCCGATGCCGTTCAGCTCGAAGGTGACGTCCTCGGTCGCGCCCTCGGGCCAGGGGGCGGTACGGTCCCGGCCGTTCCTGGCGGCGAGGTTGAGGGCGCCCCGGGTGACCAGGGTGGACGAGCCGTCCGGCGCGACATCGCAGAGCCGGGCGATGACCTGGCCCGCCGGGGCGTCGACGCGCAGCCGCAGCCGGACCCGGGGGCGGCCGAGGATCTCGATGCTCGCGGGAAGGGCCCCCGCGGAGCCCGGCTCCACCGGCTCCACCGCGAAGTCGAAGCAGGCCGACTTCGCGTCCTCGTCCCGCTGGTCGGGCGGCAGATCCGCGTCGTTGCCGAACGGGAAGAAGCGGCCCGCGTCCAGCCCGGTGTGGTGCGGGGAGTCCACGACGACCGGTCCGCCCCCGAAGGCGTACGTCACGGGCGTGACGTACGGCGAGGGCCATGCCGGGTCGCCGACCCAGCGGCCCGGCAGCTCGGGGTAGACCGTCGCGGGCGGGTGCGAGGCGCTGATCCAGGACCGCAGCGGAGGCTCGGCCATGATGCCCGTGGGCCGGCCCTTCAGCCAGTGGTCCCACCAGCGCAGCGTCTCCTGGAGGAAGCCGATCGACGGGCCCGGCGGCAGGCCCCGGTCGGGGTACTGGTGCGACCAGGGCCCGATCAGCCCCCGTACCCGCGCCGGATCCAGCCGCTCGACGAGCCGCAGCACGGTATCGCGGTACGGGTCGTGCCAGCCGCCCACCGCGAGGACGGCCGCGTCGATCGCGCCGTAGTCCTCGCAGACGCTGCCGTGGCGCCAGTAGGCGTCGCGCGTCTGGTGGGCCAGCCAGGTGTGGACGAACGGGGTGACGGCTTCGAGCCGCTCCAGCCACATCCGGCGCCAGGCGTCCCCGACGTACACCGGGTCGGGCGGGCGGCAGACGAAGGCCAGCATCGTCGCGGCCCAGGCGTGCATGTCGACGGCGAGGACCGAACCGCCCATGTAGTGGACGTCGTTGTCGTAGCGGTCGTCGGTGGAGCAGACGGTGACGACGGCCTTGAGCGGCTCGGGGCCGAGGGCCGCGAGCTGGAGCGAGTTGAAGCCGCCCCAGGAGATCCCGAACATGCCGACCTGCCCGTCGCACCAGTCCTGGGCGGCCAGCCAGTTGATCACCTCGACGCCGTCCGCCAGCTCCGTCGCGTCGTACTCGTCGCCGGGCAGCCCCTCGCTGTTGCCGTGCCCGCGCACATCGACCCGTACGGACGCGTAGCCGTGGCCCGCGTACCAGGGATGGCGCTGCCAGTCGCGCGGGGCCGTCCAGTCGGTGAGCCGGTACGGCAGGTATTCGAGCAGCGCGGGGACGGGCTCGTCGGTGACGGGCCGCCAGATCCTGGCGTACAGCCTGGTGCCGTCGGACAGCGGGATACGGATGTCGGCGTGGGCCGTCTCGTACGGGAAGTCGCGACGGATGGTGGGGGACATACCGGTCACCTCGGGAGGACGACGTCAGTGGACGGGGTGCATGGTGCGGCGCAGCCAGGGCGCCGCCGCGATCACGGCCAGACCGGCGACGACGGCGATGGCACCGTTGACGCCGAAGTACGCGGGCTGCGAGACCTGCCCGTACAGCTTCACCGTCTGTGCCTGGATGCCGTTGGCGAGGGCCAGGGAGAGGAACCACAGCGCCATGGTCTGGCTGGCGAAGGCCCTCGGCGCGAGCTTGGTGGAGGCGGAGAGGCCGGAGGTCTCCACGAGGATGTCGCCGAGACCGAGCAGGAGGTACGAGCCGACGATCCACCAGGCGGCCATCCGGTAGGTGTCGCCGCTGTGCCCGGAGGTCGGCAGGACCATCAGCAGGAAGGACAGCCCGCCGAGGACCACCCCGATCGCGATCTTGTTCGAGGCGTGCGGCTGGCTCCTGCCCATCCGGACCCAGAGCGCCGCGACGACGGGCGCGAGCGCGACCTCGAAGGCGCCGAGGGCGGAGGCGTACCAGCCGGCCGGGAAGTGGAAGCCGAGGATCGAGGTGTCGGCGTTGGTCGAGGCCAGCAGGATCATCGTGGAGTACGCCTGGAAGAGGATGAAGTTGAAGAAGACCGAGGCCAGGAACAGCACCACGTACGGGCGCAGCCTGCCGCGCTCCTCCGCCGTCACCCGGGGGCTCCGGAACATCACCGCGAAGTAGACGACCGGCGCGATCACCGAGATCATGGTGAGCACGTCGGCGAAGCGGCCGATGGTGAGCCAGCCCGCCAGGGACAGCGCCACCGCCAGGACGGCGGCGACGGCGGCGCCCACGGCCATCAGTCGTACGGCCCGGCGCATCGGTTCCGGCGCGAGGGCGAACTCGGCGGCGTGCTTGCGCCCGGCCAGGTGACGGCGGCCCAGTACGTACTGGATCAGCCCGAGGGTCATGCCCACGGCGGCGGCGGAGAAGCCCCAGTGCCAGCTCGCGTGGTCGCCGAGCCAGGCGGTGACCAGCGGGCCGAGGAAGGCGCCGATGTTGATGCCCATGTAGTAGAGGGCGAAACCGGCGTCCCTGCGCTCGTCCTCGGTGCGGTAGAGCTTGCCGACCATGGCGGAGACATTGGGCTTGAGCAGGCCCGTCCCCGCGCTGATCAGACCGAGGCCGATCCAGGTCATGGCGGCGGTGGGGACGGCCATCGCGTAGTGCCCGAAGGCGATGAGGACGCCGCCCCAGAGCACCGCGCGGTACGAGCCGAGGATGCGGTCGGCCAGCCAGCCGCCCGCCACCGAGAGCAGATAGACGAGCGTTCCGTACGCCGCCGAGATGGAGGCGGCCGTGCCCGCTTCCATGCCGAGCCCGCCGTCCTTGACGGTGGCCACGAAATACAGGACGAGGATGGCCTGCATGCCGAGGAACGAGAACCGCTCCCAGACCTCCAGACCGGAGAGGGTGAGCAGTCCCCGGGGATGGCCGAGGAAGGCGTGGTCGTCTCCGGGGAGCGGGTTCTCGTCGCTCGTTTCCGCGCCGGTCACTGTTCGGGACAAAGGGGACTCCCCTGGTCATATGGATGATCCCGAACATACCGGGGGAGCCGGGAAGGCGCCCATGGTGATCGAAAGCCGACCGGATACGCTGACTTGAGTGAAGACAGCGACACATCGACAATCCGTGTGATCGTCAGCAGACAGGAGTACCTCTCGTGACCGTCGTCGGGCCGTTCGGGCTGAGCGTGCGGGACCACGCTCTTGAGGCCGATGTCCAGACCGGATTGGCGGCAGTCGAGGCGGGACTCCTCGACGCCACCAAGAGCGACGTGCCCTTCATCACGGAGGCTGCCCAGCACCTGGTGCGGGCCGGGGGCAAGCGGTTCAGGCCCTTGCTGGTCATGCTCGCGTCACAGTTCGGGGATCCGTACGCGCCGGGAGTCGTCCCCGCCGCCGTGGTGGTCGAGCTGACACATCTCGCGACGCTCTACCACGACGACGTGATGGACGAGGCCGAGGTCCGCCGCGGGGTGGGCAGCGCCAACGCCCGCTGGGGCAACTCCGTCGCCATCCTCACGGGTGACTTTCTCTTCGCCCGCGCCTCGCACATCCTGGCGGATCTGGGGCCCGAGGCCGTCCGGGTCCAGGCGGAGGCGTTCGAACGGCTGGTGACGGGCCAGATCCTGGAGACGGCGGGCCCGCGCGACGGCCGCGACCCGGTCGACCACTACCTCGACGTCATCAGCGGCAAGACCGGCTCGCTGATCGCCATCTCCGGCCGCTTCGGCGCGATGACCTCGGGCGCGGACGACTCCGTCATCGACATCCTCACCCAGTACGGCGAGCGGCTCGGCATGGCCTTCCAGCTCGCCGACGACGTCCTCGACATCGCCAGCGACTCGCAGGAGTCCGGCAAGACCCCCGGCACCGACCTGCGCGAGGGCATCCCGACTCTCCCGGTACTGCTGCTGCGTGCCCAGGCGAAGGCGTACGGCAGGCCCGAGGACCTGGAGCTGGTCGAGCTGCTGGACGGCGATCTCGCGGACGACGCGAAGCTCGCCGAGGCGCTGCGCCGGCTGCGCGCCCACCCGGCGCTGGAGCAGGCCCGCCGCGACACGGTGCGGTACGCGGAGGCGGCGCGGGCGACCCTGGAGCCGCTGCCCGAGGGGTACGCGAAGTCGGCCCTGGTGCAGCTGTGCGACGCGGTGGTCCACCGGGCGGGCTGAGCCGGCGCGCGCTGTCGTGTACTGCCCCGGCGTCCTTGCCGGGGTCCTGTCCTGGCGTTCTGTCGGGTGCCCCGGTTCCCCCGTCATCCCCTAGTGGACGGCGGGGGCATCTCATCCGTATGTCATCCCAGAGCAGTACGGGAAGTTGATCCCGGGGGCTGACGCTTCCCCGGCGGTGATTTGGTCAGATGGACAACACCACTCCTGACCAATTCGGGTGAGAATGGCGGCGAGGGGTGGACGAGAGCAGAGGACGGAAGGCCGCCGACCACGGAGGTAGGGCACACATGGCACCGAACGACAGCGCGCAGATCACCGACGAGCGCGAGGAGCCGGGCGCGGTCCGCCGCAAGGCGGCGCGTTACGCGCTTCCCGTCGCGGTGGCGGGGGTGGCCGCGGCGACCATCGGGCTCGTCCCGGCGCTCGCCGCGACCGGCGACCCGAGTCTCCCGGGGATCAGCGCACAGCAGCTCGTCGAGAAGATCGCGGCATCGGACACCCAGCAGCTCTCGGGGTCCGTGAAGATCAGTGTGGACCTGGGGCTCCCGGCGCTGACCGGCCTCGGCGACCTGGCGGGCGGCGCGTTCTCCTCCGCCGCCCCGGGCGGCGGGAGCGGAGCCGGATCCTCCGCCGACCCGACGGAGAAGCTGACGCAGCTCGGCTCGGGCACGCACACCCTGCGGATCGCGGTGGACGGCCCCGAGAAGCAGCGGGTATCGGTCCTGGAGAACGCGGCGGAGTACAGCCTGATCCGCAACGGCGACGAGGTGTGGGCGTACGACAGCGGCTCGAACGCGGCGTACCACATGGCGGGTCCCCGGGGCGCGCACGAGAGCGGCAGCGAGAAGGGCCCGGACGATTCCAGGGCCCCGGAAGGCTCCGAGGTTCCGGAAGGCTCCAAGGTTCCGGAGGGCGCCCCGACCACGCCTCGGGAGTTCGCCGAGCAGGCGCTGAAGATGGCGGGCGACACGACCGCGGTGAGCGTCGACGGCACGGCGCGGGTCGCCGGGCGGGACGCGTACCAGCTGGTGCTCAAGCCCAAGCAGACCGGGTCGACGGTCGGCTCGATCAAGATCGCGGTCGACGCGAGGACCGGTGTCCCGCTGAAGTTCACGCTGGCGCCGAGCAGCGGCGGCAAGGCCGTGGTCGATGTCGGCTTCACGCAGGTCGACTTCGCCAAGCCCGACGCCTCGGTCTTCGAGTTCACGCCGCCCAAGGGCGCGAAGGTGACGCGGGACGACGCCGGTGGGTCCGACGGGGCGCACGGGTCTGACGGGGCGCACGGGTCCGACGGGGCCAAGGGGCTTCCCAAGGGCTTCGAGGGATCCGAAAGCTTCGACGGATCCAAGGGCGCCGGGCCGCTGGGGCAGCTCGCGGGTCTGGACGAGGTGAAGACCATCGGCAAGGGCTGGAGCACGGTCTACGAGCTGAAGACCGGCGACGGCGCGGACTCGACGGGGGCCAAGGGCCCGGACGCGTCGAAGCCGGGCGACCTCCCGGCGGAGGCGCAGTCGTTCATGGACGCGCTGGGCGACAAGGTCACCGGGAAGTTCGGCTCGGGGACGGTCTTCCAGACCCGTATCGTCAACGCCCTGATGACCGATGACGGCAAGGTCTACGTCGGCGCGGTGACGAAGGACGCGCTGGTCAAGGCTGCCGACCAGGCGAAGTAGCGCGAAGCGGACCGCCCCGTTCGCGTGGACCGCGCGACGGGGCGGAACGCGGACCGGAGCCGGTCCGTTCTCGGGGCGTGGACATATGTCCGAGTCGTTGACCGGGGAACGGGGGGAGCGGATGACAGCCGATAGCAGTACGGGAGCGTATGCGGCCGCGTCTGTCGGTGCGGGTGCGTCTGGCGGTACGGGAATGTCTGTCAGTACGGGAATGTCCGGCGGTACGGACGCGGGCGTTGGCGCGGTGATAGAGACGCGCGGTCTGACCAAGCGTTACCGAGGTGGACAGCTCGCCGTCGACCGGCTCGATCTGACCGTGTCCACGGGAAGTGTCTTCGGCTTCCTCGGGCCCAACGGCTCGGGAAAGACCACCACCATCCGGATGCTGATGGGCCTCATCGAGCCGACCGCCGGCTCCGCCACGCTCCTCGGCCGTCCCATGCCACGCGCGGCCCGGACCGTGCTTCCGCAGGTGGGCGCCCTGATCGAGGGACCCGCGCTGTACGGCTACTTGACCGGCCGGGACAATCTCGTACGGTACGACTCCGCCGACCCGGCGGCCGATCCCCGCACCCGTCGCGCCCGGGTGGCGCAGGCGCTGGACCGGGTGGGGCTGACCGCCGCCGCGGGCAAGAAGGCGAAGGCGTACTCCCTCGGGATGAAGCAGCGGCTGGGGCTTGCCTCCGCCCTGCTGCAACCGCGTGGATTGCTGGTGCTGGACGAGCCGACGAACGGCCTGGACCCGCAGGGCATGCGGGAGATCAGGACGCTGGTCCGTGAGCTGGCGGCGGACGGCACGACGGTCTTCCTCTCCTCGCACCTCCTCGACGAGATCGAACAGGTGTGTTCGCATGTCGCCGTGATGGCCCAGGGACGGCTGATCACCCAGGGGACGGTCGCCGAGCTGGCAGCCGGGACCCGGGGCAGGCTCGCGGTCACCACCCCGGATCCGGGCGACGCCGCCGGGGTGCTGACGGAGCTGGGGGTAGCCGATGTGGTGGTGGAGGGCGACCGGGTGACCGGGGAGCCGCCCGTGGGACGGGACACGGCCGATCTCAACGCCGCGCTGGTGCGGGCGGGGGTGCGCGTCCGGGCCTTCGGGGTGGAGCGCGCCTCGCTCGAGGACGCTTTTGTGGCACTGACGGGAGAGGGATTCGATGTCGCGGGCTGAGACACCGGCCGCTGGGAAGGCGACAGGGCGGACGGGCGCCGCTTCTTCGGCTTCTCCAGGGCCGTTGGAGCCTTCGGGGTCTTCTGGGCCTCCCGGCGCTCCGGGGCCTTCTGGGCCTTTCGGTTCCCCTGGTTCCCCCGGTTCCCCCGGTTCCCCTGGTCGGCAGGGGGCCCGTGAGCCCCGGTTGTGGTGGACGCTCGGGCTGTTCGTCTCGGAGCTGGTCATCACCTTCCGGCGCTGGCGGACCCTTGCCCTGCTGGGCGTGCTCGCCGCCGTACCGGTGCTCATCGGTGTCGCCGTGAAGATCGAGACGGGCGACGGCGGCGGAGGGGGTGGTGGGGGGAACGGACCCGCGTTCCTCACCCAGATCACCAACAACGGGCTGTTCCTGGTCTTCGCCGCGCTCGCCGCGACGCTGCCCGTCTTCCTCCCGATGGCGGTCGGGGTCGTCGCGGGTGACGCCGTCGCGGGCGAGGCCAACGGCGGCACGCTGCGCTATCTGCTGGTCGCGCCCGCCGGACGGACCGGACTGCTGCTCGCCAAGTACGCCGCCACGGTGACCTTCTGCCTGGTCGCCACGCTGGTCGTGGCGGTCTCCGCGCTCGCCGTCGGCGCGCTGCTCTTCCCGCTCGGCGAGGTCACCACGATCTCGGGTACCCGGATCTCCTTCGGGGACGGGCTGATACGGGCCCTGCTGATCGCGGTGATCGTCGCTGTCTCGCTGACCGGGCTCGCGGCGGTGGGGCTGTTCGTCTCCACCCTGACCAACAGCGGTATCGCGGCGATGGCGGCGACGGTCGGACTGCTGATCACCGTCCAGATCCTGAACTCGATCCCGCAGCTCCAGGGCATACAGCCGTATCTCTTCCCGCACTACTGGATGTCCTACTCGGACCTGCTGCGCGAGCCGGTCTACTGGGACGGGATCGTCAGGAACCTGGGGCTCCAGGCGCTGTATGTGGCGGTGTTCGGCTCGGCGGCCTGGGCGCGGTTCACGACGAGGGACATCACGGCATGAACGGGGAGCCGCACCGTCCGCGCGGACGGTGCGGCTCGCCCTCGGAGCCGGTGCTCCACTGTCCCCGGGGCCGCGTCCACCGCGCGTACCCGGCCCGGAATATCCGTATCGGAGACCGAGGCGGAGAGTCCCGGACCGGGGTGCGGGCTCACCGGCGAGCCCAGGGGCGGAGCTCAGGCGCCGGACAGGGTCCAGATCGCGTAGGCGGCGGCGTCGCTGTTGCGGTCGAGCGCGGTGTCGTCGATGTTGGCGAGGGTGTCGCAGGAGCGGTGGTAGCAGCGGTCGAAGGCGACTCCGGAGGTGCCGCCCCACTTCTGGGCCTGTGCGGCGGACTTGGTGTTGCTGGCGCCGGTGAAGAGACCGCCGACCGGGATGCCCACGTTCTTGAACGGGGCGTGGTCGGAGCGGCCGTCGCCCTCGGTCTCGATCTCGGTGGGGACGCCGAGGCCCGCGTAGTAGTCCTTGAAGGTCTGCTCGATCGTCGGGTCGTCGTCATAGACGAAGTACCCGGGGTTGGGTGACCCGATCATGTCAAAATTGAGATAGCCGCTGATCCGGGCGCGGTTGGCGGTCGACAGGTTGTTGACGTAGTACCTGGAGCCGACCAGGCCCAGCTCCTCCGCGCCCCACCAGGCGAACCGCAGATGCTTTGTCGGCTGGAGCTGCGCCCGGGAGACGGCGAGCGCGGCTTCCAGGACGGCGGCGGAGCCCGAGCCGTTGTCGTTGATGCCCGCGCCCGAGGTGACCGAGTCCAAATGTGACCCGGCCATGACAACCTGATTGGTGTCACCGCCCGGCCAGTCCGCTATCAGGTTGTAGCCGGTGGCGCCACCGGAGGTGAACTGCTGTACGGAGGTGACGAACCCCGCGGCGTCCAGCTTGCCCTTCACGTAGTTGATCGACGCCAGATAACCGGCCCGGCCGTGGGCGCGGTTGCCGCCGTTGGCGGCGGCGATCGACGAGAGCTGGGCCAGATGAGCCTTGACGTTGGCGAGGGGGATGTCCGGCGCGGCGAGCGCGGCGGCGGCGGACGCGGTCCGGGGCGCGGATGCCTCGTGCGCGGGCGCCGCGGTGGCCGCCGGTGTCGCGGTGGCGAGCAGCCCGGCGAGGGCGGCTCCGGTGATCGCGGCGCTGGTTCTGCGCGTTCCGCGGGCCGATATTCGGCCGGGCGTGCGGTGCGTGGCGAAGAGAGAGAGCTTCATGGGGGGGCTCCGGATTCCGTACGGGGACAAGAACGGAACGTGCGGGCCGCCCCGCGTCCGCGATGGCGCGGGGCGCTGGGGCGGGTGGTGCGCTGTGCCGTGTTTGCCGGGTCGGGCTTGTGCTGTGAGCCGCGCTGCGAGCCGCACGGTGTGCCGTTGCGTCTCGCGGCGTCGAGCTGTGAACTGTGGGTCGTGCGTGCTGAATGGTCAGTGAGGGCCTGACTCATCGTCAAGGGCGGAAACTGGTCATCCGTATCCGTTCAGCGGACGTTTCCCATGGCGTCCGACGGGTGATCGCCGACGCGTCCGCTCTCGTGGACGCGGAATTCGTTGCCCTCTGGATCTGTCATGACGGTGAACTTCCCTCCCGGCTCCCGCACCTGCCCGAGCACCGCCGCGCCCAGCCCTTCCACCCACTCCACCTCGGCGTTTCGCTGCCCGGGGCCGGTGCGCGGATCGAGGGGGAGACGGTTCTCGGCGCTCTTCGGCGCGGAGGCGCGCTGGAAGAGGATCCGTCGGCCCGGTCCGACGCCGTTCTCCGGCTGGTACGGATCGTCCGGATGCCGGACAGCGATCGGATCGCGCCAGGCGCGGCGGCCATGGGATTAGACGATGTCCGCCTCCACGGCCTGGTCGAGGCCGAGTACGCGGGCGATGAGCGCGCTGCCGTCCTCGACCGCGTAGCCGAGCGCGTCCGCCCGGAGTCGGCCTGGGCGTGCGGATCGTGGGCGTCGATGACGAGCTTACAGCTCAGGGTCGCATAACCACTTATAGTGGTTACATGGAGAAGCCTGCAACGGGCACGACGACAGGAACGGCGGCAGCCATGGCGCCGGGCGGGGCCGGTCTGATCCTCCGTACGCCGGAAGGCCGCCCCTACCGGTTCGATGCGGGCGCGCTCTGTCTGGAGCTGCTGACGACCGGCGGCCCGGGGCCGTACGCGCGCCACGAGGTGCTGTGCGAGCCGGCCGCGCTGACCGAGTGGGTACGCCGCAGCCGGCTCGCGCCGGGGCTGGACGCGGGGCTGTCCGTGAGCGACGCCGAGGTGCGCGACGCGCGTACGGTACGGGACGCGCTGCTGCGGCTCGCCCTGGCCCGCGCCCATGACGGGCGCCTGCCCGCGCCGGATCTCGCGGTGGTCAACGCCGCCGCGGCCGAGCCGCCGCTCGTCGCCCGCATCGGGCCGGGCGGTGTCCATGCCTGGGCGCCGGGCGCGACCGGGACGCGGTTGCTGTCGACCGTCGCCCGCGACGCCGTCGAGCTGTTCACCGGGCCGTACGCCCATCGCGTGCGCGAGTGCGGCTCGGACGACTGCTTCCTGCTCTTCGTCGACACCTCGCGGCCGGGCCGCCGCCGCTGGTGCGCGATGGAACGGTGTGGCAACCGCCAGAAGGCGCGGACCCACAGGACGCGCCGGACCTCGTAAGGGGTTCAGCCCTTGAGCGACGCCTGATCCGAGACGGGCGCCTGGGCGGGGGCCGCTTGAGCGGCGGGCGCGGCCTGTGCCAGGCGCGCCGCCACGGCTCTGTTGCGGCGGGCCGTCCGCAGCGCGTCCCAGGTCAGGATCGCCAGCGCCAGCCAGACCAGCGAGAAGCCCGCCCAGCGCTCCGGCGGCATCGCCTCGTGGAAGTACAGGACGCCCAGCAGGAACTGGAAGACCGGGGCCAGATACTGGAGCAGCCCCATCGTCGACAACGGCACCCGGATCGCCGCCGCGCCGAAGCAGACCAACGGCACCGCGGTCACGACGCCCGTCGCGGCGAGCAGCGCCACATGCCCGGCGCCCTGCGATCCGATCGTGGCCGAACCGGACGCGCTCAGCCAGATCAGATAACCGAGGGCGGGCAGGAACAGGACAGCGGTCTCGGCCGCCAGCGACTCCAGGCCGCCGATGTTGATCTTCTTCTTGGTCAGGCCGTAGGTCGCGAACGAGAAGGCCAGGATCAGCGAGATCCAGGGCGGCTGCCCGTAACCGATGGCCAGCACCAGCACCGCCGTCAGCGCGACGCCGACCGCCACCCACTGGGCGGGCCGCATTCGTTCCTTCAGCAGCAGGACGCCCATGGCGATGGTCACCAGCGGGTTGATGAAGTATCCGAGGGACGCCTCGACGACCCGGCCGTTGTTGACCGCCCAGATGTAGAGGCCCCAGTTGACGGAGATCACGGAGGCGGCCAGGGCGATGAGCCCCAGCTTGCGCGGCTGCCGCAGCAGCTCGCGTATCCAGCCCCAGCGGCGCAGCGCCAGCAGCCAGAGGACGACGACCCCCAGCGACCAGACCATCCGGTGGGCGAGGATCTCCACCGCCCCGGCCGGTGCGAGGAGTGGCCAGTAGAGCGGGACCAGCCCCCACATCCCGTAGGCGCCGATCCCGTACAGCAGTCCCGACCGCTGGTCGCTGCAGCCCTGGCCGTTGTCCGCCTTCACTGACCCCTCCGCCCACGCTCCCGCGCGCCGACCCGGCAGCGCCCCGAAGAAGGTAGCGCCGCGCGGGCCGCGATGTCATGTCCGTATCGTCATACGGTCATGACGCATGGGGGTGGTGATGCGGTGTGTGGCGTGGGATGTCGCGTGGTGTCGTCAGGCCTTGAGCGCCACGGCGACCGTGTCGGCGAGCGGCGTGGTGGGACGGCCGATCAGCCGCGCCAGGTCGCCGGAGGTGACGGCGAGCAGACCGCGCTCGACCGCCTTGTCCACGTCGACCAGGATCTCGGCGAACGCCTCGGGCACCCCGGCGCCGGTGAGGATCCCGAGGTGCGTCTCGGCGGGCACGTTGTTGTACGCGATGGCCCTGCCGGTCTGCCGCGACAGCTCCGCCGCGTACTCGGCGAGGGACCACGCCGTGTCGCCGCTCAGCTCGTACGCCGTGTTCAGGTGGCCCGCACCGGTCAGTACGGCGGCGGCCGCGGCCGCGAAGTCCGCGCGCGACGCGGAGGCGACCCGGCCCTCACCGGCGTTGGCGAGGACGGCGCCGTGCTCCAGCACGGGGGCCAGGTTGTCCGTGTAGTTCTCGGTGTACCAGCCGTTGCGCAGGAAGGTGTACGGCAGCCCGGAGTCCAGGATCAGCTGCTCGGTGGCCTTGTGCTCGGTGGCCAGCAGGAAGTCGGCGTCGGGGCCGCCGAGCACGCCGGTGTAGGCGAGCTGGGCCACACCGGCCTCCTTCGCGGCGTCGATGACCGCGCCGTGCTGCGCCACGCGCTGCCCGACCTCGTTGCCCGAGACCAGCAGGACACGGTCGCCCGAGCGGAAGGCGCCCTTCAGTGTCGTGGGCTCGTTGTAGTCGGCGACCCGCAGCTCGACGCCGAGCGCCACGAGGTGCGCGGCCTTCTCCTTGTTCCGTACGACCACGGCGATCCCGTCGGCCGGGACATCGGCGGCGAGCAGGGCCTCGACGGTGAGACGGCCGAGGTGTCCGGTGGCTCCGGTGACGACGATGCTCATGGGGTTCGCTCCAGTTCGTACGGGGGTCGTGCGGTCCATGTGGTGCTCTGAAGCTCACTCTATGGCGGGCACTAACCCAGGGAAAGTACCCACTTTGAAGTAAGGTACTGGCATGACGGTAATCAGCGGCTTCAGTCCAGGACCGGATGTCAACCGGCAGATGTGCCCCTCCCGGCTGGTCCTGGAACACGTGACCAGCCGCTGGGGGGTGCTCGTACTGGCCACCCTGCTGGAGCGCTCGTACCGCTTCGGCGAACTGCGGCGCGAGATCGACGGCGTCAGCGAGAAGATGCTCGCCCAGACCCTTCAGACGCTGGAACGTGACGGCTTCGTCCATCGTGACGCCAAACCCGTCATCCCGCCACGGGTGCACTACTCGCTGACCGGGCTCGGCCGGGAGGCCGCCGAGCAGGTGTGGGGGCTGGCGCGCTGGACGGAACGGCGGCTGGACGAGGTGCTCATGGCCCGCGAGGCGTACGACACGGCACGCGCCGCCGCCGCGCGCGACGAAGCGCGGAACGGCGAACGGGTCGGCGCGCGCGGCGAAGCGCAGGACGGCGGAACGGGCGGGGTCCGGACCTCCTGAGAGATCCGGACCCCTGTCCCGCTGTTTCTTGCGGGAAACGGCCTAGCCGACGACGGTCCAGGTGTCGCTTCCGGCGAGCATGGCGGCGAGGTCGCCCTTGCCGTGCCGCTCGACGGCCGCGTCGAGCTGGTCGGACATGAGGGTGTCGTAGACGGGCCGCTGGACACTGCGCAGCACACCGATGGGCGTGTGGTGCAGGGTGTCCGGGTCGGCGAGCCGGGAGAGCGCGAACGCCGTGGTGGGGCTGGTGGCGTGTGCGTCGTGGACAAGGATCCGCGACTCGTTCTCCGCGGTCACGGCGACGACTTCCAGATCGCCGGTGGCCGGGTCCCGTACCACGCCCTTCGAGCCGTCCACGCCGAAGCGGATCGGCTGTCCGTGCTCCAGCCGGATCACCGCTTCCTGGGCCTTCTCCTTGTCCTTGAGGGCTTCGAAGGCGCCGTCGTTGAAGATATTGCAGTTCTGGTAGATCTCCACGAGCGCGGTGCCGGGGTGGTCGGCGGCCTGCCGCAGGACCTCCGTCAGGTGCTTGCGGTCGGAGTCGACGGTGCGGGCCACGAAGGAGGCTTCCGCGCCGATCGCCAGTGACACGGGGTTGAAGGGCGCGTCGAGCGAGCCCATCGGCGTCGACTTGGTGATCTTTCCGACCTCGGAGGTGGGGGAGTACTGGCCCTTGGTCAGTCCGTAGATCCGGTTGTTGAACAGCAGGATCTTCAGATTGACGTTCCGGCGCAGCGCGTGGATCAGATGGTTGCCGCCGATGGACAGGGCGTCGCCGTCACCGGTGACGACCCAGACGGACAGATCGCGGCGCGAAGTGGCGAGCCCGGTGGCGATGGCGGGGGCGCGGCCGTGGATGGAGTGCATTCCGTAGGTGTTCATGTAATACGGGAAACGGGAGGAGCAGCCGATGCCGGAGACGAAGACGATGTTCTCTTTGGCGAGGCCGAGTTCGGGCATGAAGCCCTGGACGGCGGCGAGGACGGCGTAGTCGCCGCAGCCGGGACACCAGCGGACTTCCTGGTCGGACTTGAAGTCCTTCATGGACTGCTCGGCCACGGCCCGGGGCACCAGGGACAGCAACTCGTTGGAATCAGACATCGATGGCCTCCTTGAGCGCCGTGGCGAGCTGCTCGGCCTTGAAAGGCATCCCATTGACCTGGTTGTACGAATGGGCGTCGATCAGATATTTGGCCCGGAGCAGGGTGGCGAGCTGGCCGAGGTTCATCTCCGGTACGACGACCTTGTCGTAGCGGAGGAGAACCTCTCCGAGGTTGCGCGGGAAGGGGTTCAGATGGCGCAGATGCGCCTGGGCGATCGGGACACCGTCCTTCCGGAGCCGACGGACGGCGGCGGTAATCGGCCCGTACGTGGAGCCCCAGCCCAGCACCAGGGTGTGGGCGCCGTCCGGATCGTCGACGGCCAGCTCGGGGACCTCGATGCCGTCGATCTTGGCCTGGCGGGTGCGCACCATGAAGTCGTGGTTGGCCGGGTCGTAGGAGATATTGCCCGTGCCGTCCTGCTTCTCGATGCCGCCGATACGGTGTTCGAGACCGGGCGTGCCGGGCACGGCCCAGGGACGGGCCAGGGTCCGCGCATCGCGCTTGTACGGCCAGAACACCTCGGTGCCGTCCGCCAGCTCGTGGTTGGGGCCGGTGGCGAACTCCACTCGCAGGTCCGGGAGTTCCCCGGGCTCCGGGATCCGCCACGGCTCGGAACCGTTGGCGAGATAGCCGTCGGACAGCAGGAAGACGGGGGTCCGGTAGGTCAGCGCGATCCGGGCGGCCTCCAGCGCCGCGTCGAAACAGTCCGCCGGGGTCCGGGGCGCGACCACCGGGACCGGGGCCTCGCCGTTGCGCCCGTACATCGCCTGGAGCAGATCCGCCTGCTCCGTCTTGGTCGGCAGACCCGTCGAGGGGCCGCCGCGCTGGATGGCGACGACGAGCAGCGGCAGTTCCAGAGAGACCGCCAGCCCGATCGTCTCCGACTTGAGCGCCACCCCGGGGCCCGAGGTGGTCGTCACCGCGAGCGCACCGCCGAACGCCGCGCCCAGCGCCGCGCCGATGGCCGCGATCTCGTCCTCGGCCTGGAAGGTCCGTACGCCGAAGTTCTTGTGCCGGGACAGCTCGTGCAGGATGTCCGAGGCCGGGGTGATCGGGTACGAGCCGAGGTAGAGCGGCAGCTCCGCCTGATGGGCGGCGGAGATCAGGCCGTACGACAGGGCGAGGTTCCCGGAGATGTTGCGGTAGGTGCCGGCCGGGAAGGCGGTGCTGGCCGGGGCGACCTCGTAGCTGACGGCGAAGTCCTCGGTGGTCTCGCCGAAGTTCCAGCCGGCGCGGAACGCGGCCACGTTCGCCTCGGCGATCTGCGGTTTCCCGGCGAACTTGGCCCGGAGGAACTTCTCCGTGCCCTCGGTCGGCCGGTGATACATCCACGACAGCAGCCCGAGCGCGAACATGTTCTTGCTCCGCTCGGCCTCCTTGCGGGAGAGCCCGAACCCCTTGAGCGCCTCGATCGTCAGGGTTGTCAGCGGCACCGGGTGGAGCTGGTAGGCGTCGAGCGAGCCGTCTTCGAGCGGCGAGGTCGGATAACCGACCTTGGCCATCGGCCGCTTGGTGAACTCGTCGGTGTTCACGATGATGTCCGCGCCACGGGGCACATCGCCGATGTTCGCCTTCAGCGCGGCCGGATTCATCGCGACCAGCACATTGGGCGCGTCGCCCGGGGTGAGGATGTCGTGGTCGGCGAAGTGCAGTTGGAACGAGGAGACACCCGGCAGGGTTCCGGCAGGCGCCCGGATCTCGGCCGGAAAGTTCGGCAGCGTCGACAGATCGTTCCCGAACGACGCCGTTTCCGACGTGAACCGGTCCCCCGTCAACTGCATCCCGTCACCCGAGTCACCCGCGAAACGGATAATCACTCGATCGAGACGACGCACTTGCTTCTCGCCTGCCCCCGCCGTCGGCGGGGTGCGCTGTTCGCCGACGGCGCGGTCGTTCTCGCTCGCGTCGTCGGCCTCATCGGCCTGCTCGGCCGGGCTACTGACCTGGCTGGTCACTGAATGGACCTCCTTCGAGGCGGCGGCTCGGGACCGGCGGGCTGCCCGGAGGTCCCGGATTCCACCCTACGTCGATAAGAGTCACGATCTCCTTACCAAGCGTAGGGTGGAAGCCCTTTCGGGGTGCGGGAATGTGCGGTTCTGTCATGATTGGTCACCCCTGAATCGCTCCGGGTCGCCTCGGTGAAGGCTCGATCGGCTCTCATCCTTTGGTTCCAGGACTTCTGGTTCCAGGACTTCCGGTCCACCGCATTCCCTGCGCATCCGGTCCGACCGTGATCCGGCGAACAGAGGACGGTCGTGGGGGCGTTCCCGGGAGCGACAGGTGTCAGTTCCTGGGATACGTCAGCATGGTCAGGACCCGGCGGTGGTCCCCCTACGCTCGGCGAGAGGCCGAGCTTCAGGAAGATATCGCCGACCTGCTTCTCGACCGCTCCGTCACTCACCACCAGCTCCTTCGCCACCGCCGAATTCGTCCGTCCCTCGGCCATCAGCCCCAGGACCTCCCGCTCACGCGGGGTCAGCCCGGACAGCACGTCCTGCTTGCGGCTGCGGCCCGGCAACTGGGCCACGGCCTCGGGGTCCAGCGCGGTGCCGCCCCTGGCCACCCGGACCACGGCGTCCACGAACTCCCGGACCTCGGCCACCCGGACCTCGGCCACCCGGTCCTTGAGGCAGATACCCCACGCCCCGGCTGCTGCCGGCCAGCGGCTCGGTGGCGTACTGCTCCTCGACGTACTGCTCCTCGACGTACTGCGACAGCACCAGCACCCCGACCCCCGGATGGTCCCGGCGCAGCCGCACGGCCGCCCGTACGCCCTCGTCGGTGTGGGTCGGCGGCATCCGCACATCCGCGACGACCACATCGGGCAGCGCGCCCTGGTCCGCTGGCTCGTCGACGGCCTTGGTCAACGCCTCCCGTCCCCGTCCCCGGCGACCACCTCGTGTCCTCGGTCGGTCAGCAGCCGTGTCAGCCCCTCCCGGAGCAGCGCCGAGTCCTCGGCGATGACCGCCCGCACCTTGTCCCGCGCGTCCTTCACGGTCCTGAATTCCCCCACTGCCGAAGCCTGTCCATCCGTGCGCTCCAGCATTCCAGCATCTGGATGGCTCCGGCCCGCCGCGAGGAGACAGCCGGACAGGACAGGGGGAGGGGCGGCCGGGCGGTGGCGTGGCCGCATAAGGCCGTACGGTCAGTCGCGCCCAGCCTGCCCGCCCCATGTGCCGTACGCCATGGGGCGGCTCGGAGAGGCGGGGTAGGGGTAACCCCACCCCGGTCAGGGACAACCCCACCCCGAACCAGGGATGACCCCACCCTTCGCTCCGCTCTTCGGACGCGACTGCTTACGGCCCCTTTAACAGGGCCTAGACTCCGGTCCGTACAGATCGTCGGAAACGCCGATGAAGTTGCTACGAGGTCAGGGAGCGAGGGGCGGACGTGTCGCAACCGACCGTTCTCGCGTCGGACTACTTCCAGAGCTATTCAGTGGTCGGACTGCTCGCGGTCGTCGGTGTGCTGTTCGTCGCCGTGGCCTTCGGAGCGGGACGGCTGCTGCGGCCGGTAGTGCCGACGCCGGAGAAACTGCTCACCTACGAATGCGGTGTCGACCCGGTCGGCGAGGGCTGGGCCCACACCCAGGTCCGCTACTACATCTACGCCTTTCTCTACGTGATCTTCGCAGTCGACTCGATCTTCCTGTTCCCCTGGGCGACCGTCTTCGCCGCCCCCGGATACGGCGCCACGACACTGGTCGAGATGTTCGTCTTCCTCGGCTTCCTGGCCGTGGGACTGCTCTACGCATGGAAGAAGGGCGTCCTCGAATGGACGTGACCCCCGGCGCGACGCCCCCCACCGCCCGCGCGACCGCCCCCGTACCGCTGCCGGAACCCCGGCTCGGCGTACTCTCCCGGCTGGCCCCCGAACCCATGAAGGTGGTCCTCAACTGGGGCCGCCGCTACAGCCTCTGGGTCTTCAACTTCGGGCTCGCCTGCTGCGCGATCGAGTTCATCGCCGCCTCCATGGCCCGGCACGACTTCATCCGGCTCGGCGTGATCCCCTTCGCGCCGGGCCCCCGCCAGGCGGACCTGATGGTCGTGTCCGGCACGGTCACGGACAAGATGGCACCGGCGGTCAAGCGGTTGTACGAGCAGATGCCCGAGCCCAAGTACGTGATCTCCTTCGGCGCCTGCTCCAACTGCGGTGGCCCGTACTGGGACTCCTACTCCGTGACGAAGGGCGTCGACCAGATCATCCCGGTCGACGTCTATGTGCCGGGCTGCCCGCCGCGCCCCGAAGCGCTGCTCCAGGGCATTCTGAAGCTCCAGGAGAAGATCGCCCGCGAGTCGCTCGGCGAGCGGTACGCCCCGGCGGGCCGCCCCTCGACCGCCGCGCTCCGCAGCGGCCTGGTCACGGCCCCACCGACACCGGGTACGGCGTCAAGTGCGGCCCCGGGTACGGCGTCAAGTGTGGCCTCGGGTACGGCGTCAAGTGCGGCCCCGGGTACGGCGTCAAGTGTGGCCTCGGGTACGGCGTCAAGTGTGGCCTCGGGCACGGCGTCAAGTGCGACCCCGGGAACCGCGCCGGGTACGACCCCGGGGGAGACCGCTCCGTGAACGCGCACCCGTACGACGGGCTCCCGGACACCGCCGCCGAGATCTTCGGCGCCGCCGCCACGGCAGAACGCGCCTACGACCTCCTGACCGTCGACGTCCCCGCCGACTCCTGGACCACCGCGCTCGAAACGGCCCGTGACCGGCTCGGCTGCACCTACTTCGACTGGCTGAGCGCCGTCGACGAGCCGGGCACCGGCTTCCGGGTCTGCGCGCATCTCGTCGCCCTGGGCGGCGGTACGGTCCGGCGCCTCCTGATCCGTACGACCGTGCCCCACGAGAAGCCCGTCCTGCCGACGGCCGTCGAGGTCTACGCGGGCGCGGACTGGCACGAGAGGGAGACGCACGAGATGTTCGGCGTCTCCTTCACCGGCCACCCGAACCTCGTACCCCTGCTGCTCCCGGAGACCTTCGAGGGCCATCCGCTGCGCAAGGACTTCGTCCTCGCGGCCCGGGTCGCCAAGGCGTGGCCCGGCGCGAAGGAGCCGGGGGAGTCCGAGCACGGCGGCCCCAAACGCCGGCAGATGCTCCCGCCCGGGGTCCCCGACCCGAACGAGTGGGGTCCGCTCAAGGGCCAGCTGCCCCCGGCCCCGGCCCGCCCGGCCCGTGGTGCGCGCGCCGCGGGTGCAGCAGGCGCCGCCGCCGGTGCCGGTGACCGGCCCGTACGGGACCGTCCGGTCCGCCGCGCGCGCAGCGTCACGGGCGGCTCGGCGAGCCAGCAGCAGGAGACCACCGCGCCTGCCGCGCCCGCCTCTCCGCCGCCCCCGGCCGCCCCCGCTGCTCCGTCGGCCGCGGGGGCGGACGCGCCGTGGCATCAGCCGCGTCCGGCCTTCGGCGACGAGGGCGGTGGCAGCACGCCCGAGCCCGGCAAACCGCCGCACCCGGCCACCCCCGAGAGCGACCGCCCCGAAGGAGACGCGTGAACGACGTACTCGACGTCGCCCTCCGGCTGGCCATCGTCTTCACCGTGTTCATGGTCGTCCCCCTCGTGGTCGGCCAGACCGAGCACAAGGTGATGGCCCATATGCAGGGCCGCCTCGGCCCTATGCACGCGGGCGGTTTCCACGGCTGGGCCCAGCTCG
Source organism: Streptomyces sp. NPDC088554 (assembly GCF_044752945.1). Lineage (NCBI taxonomy): Bacteria > Bacillati > Actinomycetota > Actinomycetes > Kitasatosporales > Streptomycetaceae > Streptomyces > Streptomyces sp. NPDC088554. Next base: position 122,921 of record NZ_JBIVMF010000005.1, read on the forward strand.
TCGCGGACGGTGTGAAGTTCGTACAGAAGGAAGATGTGATCCCGGCCAACGCCGATCGCCGTGTCTTCCAGCTCGCCCCCGCCGTCGCGCTCCTGCCGTATCTCCTCGTCGTTCTCGTCATCCCGATCGGCCCGAGCGAGGGCGCGGTCGGCCAGGTCGTCGACGCGGGCGTCTTCTTCGTGCTCGCGGTGATGGGGGTCGGCGTGCTCGGCTCGCTCATGGCGGGCTGGGCCTCGGCCAACAAGTTCTCCCTCCTCGGCGGTCTGCGCACCGCCGCGCAACTGCTCGCGTACGAGCTGCCGATGCTGCTCGCCGCCGCGTCCGTCGCGATGGCGGCCGGAACCGTGTCGCTGCCCGGCATCCTCAACGCCTTCGAGTGGTGGTGGCTGCCGTGGCAGATCGTCGGAGCCCTGGTCTTCTTCGTCGCGGGGCTCGCGGAACTCCAGCGACCGCCCTTCGACATGCCGGTCGCCGACTCCGAGATCATCTTCGGCGCCTACACCGAGTACACCGGTCTGCGCTTCGCGCTGTTCCTGCTCGCCGAGTACGCGGGCATCGTCGTCCTCTGCGCGCTGACGACCGTCCTCTTCCTCGGCGGCTGGCACGGGCCGTTCGGTGAGGACGGGCTCGGCTGGGTCTGGACCCTGCTCAAGGCGGCCGTGCTCGCCTTCGTCGTCATCTGGCTGCGCGTGAGCTATCCGCGGCTGCGCGAGGACCAGCTGCAGAAACTCGCCTGGACCGTTCTCATCCCGCTCGCTCTCGCGCAGATCGCGCTCACCGGCATCGTGAAGGTGGCGATCAACTAACCATGCCTCCCATCCCCGGCTCCGGCCTGGCCAAGGGCCTGGCCGTCACGCTTCGTACGATGACGAGGAAGTCCGTCACCGAGCAGTACCCGGAAGCACAGCCCGAACTCCCGCCCCGCAGCCGCGGGGTGATCGGGCTCTTCGAGGAGAACTGCACGGTCTGCATGCTCTGCGCCCGTGAGTGCCCCGACTGGTGCATCTATATCGACTCGCACAAGGAGACGGCCCCGGCGGTGGCCCCCGGCGGGCGCGAGCGCAGCCGTAACGTCCTCGACCGGTTCGCCATCGACTTCTCGCTCTGTATGTACTGCGGTATCTGCATCGAGGTCTGTCCTTTCGACGCGCTCTTCTGGTCACCGGAGTTCGAGTACGCGGAGACGGACATCCTGGAACTCACCCACGAGCGGGACAAACTCCGCGAATGGATGTGGACGGTCCCCGCGCCGCCCGCGCTCGACCCGGGTGCCGAGGAGCCGAAGGAGCTGGGCGCGGCCCGCAAGACCGCCGACAAACTCGCGGCGGCGGCAGCAGCGGCGGCAGCAGCAGCGGCCGAGACGGCAGCAGCGGCAGCAGCGGCGGCCGAGACGGCAGCGGCTGAAGCGGCGGCGGCCGAGGCGGCCCAGCGGGAGCCGGGGGCCGGCGAGTGACCCCCCTGACCATCGCGGCGGCCGGACCCGGTTTCCTGTCACCGACCGGAGTGGAGATCGCCTTCCTCCTCGTGGGACTGCTGACTCTCGGCGCGGCCCTTGTCACGGTCACGACCAAGCAGCTGGTGCACGCGGCCCTCTGGCTGGTCGTGGCGCTCGGCGGGCTGGCCGTCGAATACCTGCTGCTGACGGCGGAGTTCATCGCCTGGGTGCAGGTCCTGATCTATGTCGGGTCCATCGTGGTCCTCCTCCTCTTCGGGCTGATGCTCACCAAGGCGCCCATCGGCCGTTCCCCGGACGCCGATTCGGGCAACCGCCCGGTCGCTCTGGCGGTGGCCGTGGTCGCGGCCGCCTCGCTGGTCTGGGTGGTCGTCGACGCGTTCCGTACGACCTGGATCGAGCTGGACGGACCGACCCAGGGCTCCACCGAGGTCTCTGGCCAGTTCCTCTTCCGGAACTGGGTGCTGCCCTTCGAAGCGCTGTCCGTGCTGCTGCTGGCCGCCCTGGTCGGCGCCATCGTCCTGTCCCGCAAGAACAGCACCGGCAAAGGTAAGGAGCAGCGCTGATGCATCTTGCCTATCCCGCCGTGCTCGCGGCCCTCCTGTTCTGCGTCGGGCTGTACGGGGTGCTCGCGCGCCGCAACGCGATCCTCGTCCTGATGTCCGTCGAGCTGATGCTCAACGCCGTCAACCTCAACCTCGTCGCCTTCGACGTCTGGCTCCGCGACACCCTGCACACCGGCCAGGCGCTCACGCTCTTCGTCATCGCCATCGCCGCCGCGGAGATCGGTATCGGTCTGGCGATCGTCCTGATGGTGTACCGCAACCGTGGCACCTCGGACATCGACAGGCTCCGCGACACCGCCGAAGGCCCGGACGGCACCGATGACACCGGGTCCGGCGAGCCGGAAGACCCCGCCGCTCCGGCACAGAAGGCTGAGGCCACCGCGTGACCACCACGACCCTCGCCGTGCTCGTCCCCCTCCTTCCGTTCCTGGGCGCTGTCGCCGGACTGCTGTCCGGACGTGCCGCGCCCGGGTTCGTACGCCCCCTGGCCGTGCTGCCGGCGCTGGGCGCGGCCGCGCTCGCCGTCGTGGTGGCCGTACGTCAGGGCGGCGGCGCGGGGAGCGGTACGGCGCCGCTGGACGCGGTCACCCGGCTCACGCCCACGGGATCGGTCCCCATCGACCTCGCCCTGCACATCGACGGCTTCGCGGCCCTGGTCGCCGTCCTCGTCGGCGTCGTCGCGTCGTGCGTGCAGATCTACTCGACGGGCTATCTGCGCGACGACGCGCGCTATCCGTCGTACGCCGCCCTGGTCTCCCTCTTCACCTCCGCGATGCTCCTCGTCGTCTACTCCGGCGATCTGATGGTGCTGCTGGTCGGCTGGGAGATCATGGGCATCTGCTCGTACTTCCTCGTCGGCCACTACTGGGAGACCCCCGAGGCCCGCGCGGCCTCCCTCAAGGCGTTCCTGGTCACCAAGCTCGGCGATGTCCCCTTCCTCATCGGGCTGTTCGCCCTCGCCTCCGACGCCGGTACGTTCCGGATCACCGGCATCCTGAAGACCGTCGAGGACGGTGGCCTCTCCCACCCCACCCTGATCGCGCTCCTGCTGCTGGCGGGGGTGGCGGGCAAATCCGCCCAGTTCCCGCTGCACACCTGGCTGCCCGACGCGATGGCGGGCCCCACGCCCGTCTCCGCGCTGATCCACGCCGCGACGATGGTCGCCGCCGGTATCTATTTCGTGGCCCGGCTCCTCCCCGTGTTCGCCGCCTCGGCGGCGGCCCTGGTGGTGCTGGCGGCGATGGCCGCGGTCACCATGGTCGGCTCGGCGCTCGCCGCCCTCGCCCAGGACGACATCAAGCGGGTCCTCGCCTACTCGACCATCGGTCAGCTCGGCTACATGTCGGGCGCCCTGGCGGTGGGCGACCGGGGCGCGGCCGTCTTCCATCTCCTCTCGCACGGCTTCTTCAAGGCACTCCTCTTCCTTGGCGCCGGTGTGGTCATCCACGCCGCCGGCACCAACTCGCTGGCCACCATGTCCCGCATGCGCGACCTGCCGAAACGCATTCCCGACGCCTACTGGACGATGACTGTCGCCCTGCTGGCGCTGGCCGCGATCCCGCCCTTCGCCGGCTTCTTCTCCAAGGAGTCCGTGCTCGTCGCCGCCGAGCACGCCGCACTCGGCACCTCGGTCGCCGAAGGGAGCACCGCCCCCGGCGCCGCGGGCTGGACCGTACTGATCGCCGGTCTGCTCGCCGCGCTGCTCACCGCCGCCTACGCCACCCGTCTCTGGCTGCTCGCCTTCCGCGGCCGGGGAGCCCGCCCGGCGCCCGACCACGGCAGGCAGCCGCTCGCCATGAACATGGTCCTGTGGGTGCTGGCGATCCCCTCCCTCGCTCTCGGTCTGACCGTCGGCCGTCTCACCGACTGGTTCGACGGACACAGCCTCGCCCCGAACCTCACCACCTCCGTCCTGGGCACCGGGGTCGCGCTCGTCGGCGGCCTGATCACCTACGCGGTCTGGCGGCACACCACCGCGCTGGCCGCCCGCACCCCGATGGCCGCCGCTGTCGCCCACCCCCAGGCCGAACCCGCCCTCGCGGAGGTCGAGGCCATGGAGGCCCACGCCCGCAGCTACGGCTCGGCCGCGAGCGCCCACGACCCGGCCGACCCCGGTCGGCTCCTGCTGGGGCCGCTGCACCGGCACGCGGCGGCCGGCTTCCACCTCGACGCCGTCTACCACCAGCTGTTCGTACGCCCCGTGCTGGCCGCCGCCCAGCTCGTCCGCTTCCTCGACCGCGAGGTCGTCGACACCTACGTACGCGGCGCGGGCACCGGCACCCGCTGGCTCGGCGCCGCCGTACGCCGTGCGCAGACCGGCAACGTACAGACCTACCTCAGCGCTTTGCTCGCCGGCTCCGTCGTCCTGGCCATCGCCGTCGTACTCGTCGCAGCCGGAGCGTGAGCCGTGATCGATATCAGTGAGTCCGTGATGCAGCTCCTTCTCGCGTTGATCATCGTCGGGCCGCTCGTCGGCGCCGTGGCGGCCCTGCTGCCCGCACCGCCGGGACTGCGGGGGAAGAACCCCGACCAGGCCGTACTCCGCCACGGCGTGACCGTCACCGGCGCGATCCTTCTCGCCACGGTCGTCCTGGCGCTCGGCTTCGACCGCCACCACGCGTCGAGGATGCAGGCCACGACCGACATCAGCTGGATCCCGGCGCTGGACGTGCGGATCCACCTCGGCATCGACGGCATCTCCCTCCCCCTCCTGGTCCTGACCGCGCTGCTGACCTTCCTGTGCGCGCTCCACAGCTACTTCAAAATGCCCGAGGGCCCCTCGCCCAAGGCGTTCGTCGCACTGATCCTGGTGCTCGAATCCGGCACGCTCGCCACCTTCGCCGTCCTCGATCTGCTGCTGTTCTTCCTGGCGTTCGAGATGGTGCTGATCCCGATGTACTTCCTGATCGCCCGCTGGGGCGGCTCGGAAGGAGTCACCGGCGGCAGGCAGGCCGCCGCCTGGAAATTCATCCTCTACACGCTGCTCGGTTCCGTGGTCATGCTGCTCGGCCTGCTGCTCATCGGGCTCGACGCAGGCACGTTCGACATGATGGCACTCGCCACTGACAACGGCCGGGGACTCAGTACATCCGTGCAGGTCATCGCCGTTCTGGCGATCGGTGTCGGGCTCGCGGTGAAGACCCCGATGTGGCCGTTGCACAGCTGGCTGCCGGACGCCCACACCGCCGCGCCGACCGTGGGATCCGTACTCCTCGCCGGAGTCCTGCTCAAGATGGGTACGTACGGATTCGTCCGTATCATCCTGCCCATCGCCCCCGACGGGATGCGGACCTTCGCGCCCTACCTCGGGGCCTTCGCCGTCGTCGGCATCGTCTACGGCTCCCTCGCCTGCCTCGCCCTTGCCCTCCCATCACCCGACCGCCACCCCTCGTCGACGGGCTCCGCGCGCATCCCCCCGATGGGCGCGGGCGGCGACCTCAAGCGGCTGATCGCCTACTCCTCGGTCGGCCACATGGGCTTCGTCCTGCTGGGCATCGCGACCATGACACCCACCGGGGTCAACGGCGCGCTCTTCGCCAACATCGCCCACGGCCTCATCACCGGCCTGCTCTTCTTCCTGGTCGGCGCTCTCAAGGACCGCTACGGCACCGCCGACCTCGACACGCTCGCGGGGGCGACGGGCGCCGCGCTCTACGGCCGGGCGCCCCGCCTCGGCGGGCTGGTCGCCTTCGCGGCCGTCGCCTCCCTCGGACTGCCGGGACTGGCCGGATTCTGGGGCGAGATGCTCACCATGTTCGGCGCGTTCAACCCCGCCGAAGGACTCAGCCGCCCCGCATTCCGCACCTTCATGGCGGTCGCGGGCCTCGGCACCCTGCTCACCGCCGCCTATCTCCTGGTGGTCGTACGCCGTGTCTGCATGGGCGCGACGCCACGGGAAGCCGCGATGCCACAGGAGGACACGACGCCACAGGAGGAGCCGCCGCGCGACGCCCCGCGCTTCGCCGACGTCCAGCCCTATGAACTCGCCGCCTGGACCCCGCTCGTCGCCTTGACTGTCCTCGCCGGACTCTGGCCCGCGATCCTGCTCGGCCTCACCGACCCCGCCGTGCAGAAGCTCCTCGCAGGAGGCAAGTCGTGACCGTGGCCACCGAGAGCGCCGCCGGCCTCGTCCAGTCGATCGACTGGCAGGCCATCGCGCCCCCCGCCATCACAGCGGCGGTCGCCCTGATCGTGCTGGTCGCCGACCTCTTCGTCCCCGAACACCGCAAGCCGCTCCTCGGCGGTGTCGCGGTCGCCGGACTCGCCGCCGCGCTCCTCGCGCTCGTACCGCTGCGCGCCGGCGACCGCACGACGTTCTGCCTGACGGACAACGCCGACGTATGCAGCTACACCGCCGATCACTTCGCCCTGGTCGTCCAGGCGCTGGTGCTCGGCGGAGCGCTGCTGACCGTGCTGCTCTCCCTCCACGACAGCAAGGACCTCCCCGTGGGGGAGTACTGGTTCCTGCTGCTCGCCTCGGCGTCCGGCGCGGCCCTGCTGCCCGCCTCGCGCGATCTCGTCACCCTGGTCGTCGCCCTCGAAGTCGCCTCCCTGCCCGCCTTCGCCCTGGTCGGGCTCAGGCGCGGCGACCGGCTCTCCTCCGAGGCGGCGCTCAAGTTCTTCCTCTCCTCCGTCACCGCGACCGCCGTGATGCTGCTGGGCGTCAGCTTCGTGTACGCCACCACCGGCACCCTGCACCTCGGCGAGATCGCCGCCCACCTGGACGACGTCCCCGGCCGGCTGGAGACCCTCGCCAAGGCCGGCATCGCCCTCACCCTGGTCGGCTTCGCCTTCAAGACGGCCGCGGCCCCGTTCCACTTCTGGGTCCCCGACACCTATGTGGGAGCGCCCCTGCCCATCGCCGCGTACCTCTCCGTCGTCGGCAAGGCGGTCGGCTTCTCCGGCCTCATCCTGGTGACCGTCATCGCGTTCCCCTCGTACGGAAACGTCTGGGGCCCCGCCCTCGCGGTCCTCGCCGCGCTCACCATGACCCTCGGCAACGTGGCGGCAGTGCGCCAGTCGGCCACGCGCGCGTGGAGCGCGGTACGGCTCCTGGCCTGGTCGTCCGTCGCCCAGGCGGGCTACCTCCTGGTGCCGATCGCCGCCGCCGCGTACGCGGGAGAGGACCGGGTCGGCTCCACCGTCGCGTACGCCCTGATGTACGCCGTCGTCAACCTCGGCGCCTTCGCCGTCGTCACCCTGGTGGCCCGTACGGAACCGCTGAACCGCGTCTCCGACTACCGGGGCCTCTACGCCCGCCGGCCGCTCGTCGCCCTCTCCATGGGCTTCTTCCTGCTCTGCCTGGCCGGGCTGCCCCCGGGCATCATCGGCCTGTTCGCCAAGGTCACGGTCTTCTCCTCGGCCGTCGACGCGGGCCTCGGCTGGCTGGCCGTCGTCATGGCCGTCAACGTCGTCATCGCGCTCTTCTACTACCTCCGGTGGACGGCCGTCCTCTTCCAGGCCCCCGAGGACGCCGGTACGGGCGAACCGGCCGCCCCCGTAGCCACGGCCCCGGCCGTCACCGCGGCCATCGCGCTGACCGCCGCCGCCGGTGTGGTCCTGTCGGGACTGCCGCAACTGGTGCTGCGCTTCGCCGGAGTCAGCCTCTTCTGAAGCCCTCGGGCCGCTGCAGCCCCTCCCGAACCGCTGCAGCCCCTCCCGGACAGCCCGCTTCTCCGTCACCTCCCCCGGACAGGTGTACGCCCCTGCCCGGAGCCGCAGGGAACCCGGACCGCTCGCCTGGCGTTGACCGGTGAGGAAGGGTCCACTGGAGAGTGGAGCAGCACCACGTAAAGGGTTCCCCTGCCGCACCACTTGGAGGGCGTACCGTGCACCGTCGGCACAATGGGCTGAGGACCGCCGTACTCCTCGGGGGACTGTCAGCGCTCATCATCGGGATCGGCAGTTTCTTCGGCAGTACGGGCCTGATCATCGCGCTCGTCGTGGCGATCGGCAGCAACGCGTACGCCTACTGGAACAGCGACAAGCTCGCGCTGCGCGCCATGCGGGCCCGCCCCGTCAGCGAGTTCGAGGCACCACAGCTCTACCGGATCGTCCGCGAACTCTCGACCGCCGCCCGCCGGCCCATGCCTCGGCTGTACATCTCGCCGACGCAGGCGCCCAACGCGTTCGCCACCGGCCGCAACCCGCGCAACGCCGCGGTCTGCTGCACGGACGGCATCCTGCACATCCTCGACGAGCGCGAGCTGCGCGGGGTCCTCGGCCACGAGCTGAGCCATGTCTACAACCGGGACATCCTGATCTCGTCCGTCGCCGGGGCGCTCGCCTCCGTGGTGATGTTCCTGGTCAACTTCGCCTGGCTCATCCCCATCGGCCGCTCCAACGACGACGACGGCCCCGGCCTGGTCGGCATGTTGCTGATCATGCTGCTGGGGCCGCTCGCCGCCTCGGTGATCCAGCTCGCGGTGAGTCGTTCCCGCGAGTACGAGGCGGACGCCTCGGGCGCGCGGCTCACCGGTGACCCGCTCGCCCTCGCCGACGCGCTGCGCAAGCTGGAGGCCGGTACGAAGCAGCTCCCGCTGCCGCCCGAGCCGAGGATCGAGGCCGCGAGCCACATGATGATCGCGAACCCCTTCCGGCCCGGAGCCGGCGTCTCGAAGCTGTTCTCCACCCACCCGCCGATGGCGGAGCGCATCGCGCGACTGGAGAAGATGGCGGGCCACCGCCCCTGACCGGCAGAGATACGGGGACTTTCGCGACACGACCCAGTAGCTCCTCCCCCATAGCCTTGAGGGCATGGAAGGTGCCCCCACCGAGGGATCCCGGCCGCCTTGCGGTCGCACGCTGGACGACGCTCCTCATGGGGCAAACATTGCCGGTCACGGCACTTAGCGGCCGCCGAAGCGCTCGTCCGTCGAGACGATTTCCCGGCCCAGCGGCATCAGCGAGATGGGGATCATCTTCAGGTTCGCCCAGCCGAAGGGGATCCCGATGATCGAGACGAACAGCGGGATGCTGGTCAGCAGGTGACCGAGCGCCAGCCACCAGCCGCCGAAGATGACCCAGATGATGTTGCCGATGAGGGAGGGTGCCCCGGCACCCGGGCGCTCGACCGTCGTACGGCCGAAGGGCCACAGGACGTATCCGGCGATCCGCAGGGAGGCGATCCCGAAGGGGATCGTCACGATCAGGACGAAGCAGATGACGGCCGCGATGACGTACCCGAGCGCCATCCAGATCCCGCAGAAAACCAGCCAGAGGACGTTGAGGATCAGCTCGATGAGCTTCATGGGTATTGCCTTCCGCGTGCGCTGTCGGTCGTCACTGTCCGCGGCCAGTATCCGGCCCGGACGACACGCCGCGAAACAGCCGGCGTCCGTCGGCTGATACGCCGGAGTGTCCCGCGCGGTTCCCGCGTTCCTGTGTGTTCCTGTGCACGCGCCGTGAGTTGCGGTTTTGCGCAACCGTCGTCCGTCCCGGCGGCGTCCTTCAGGACAACGGCAACACGGAGCGAAAGGCAGGTCCATGGCATGGGCGTCATCAGCTGGATCATTCTCGGACTGCTCGCCGGGGCCGTCGCCAAAATACTGCTCCCCGGCCGCGACCCCGGCGGCCTGATCGGCACGACCCTCATCGGTATCGCGGGAGCCTTCATCGGCGGCTGGGTATCGGCGCGTTGGCTCGACCACCCGATCAACAACAACTTCTACGACGGGGCCACCTGGCTGGCCGCCATCGGCGGGGCGCTCATCCTGCTCATCGCGTACCGGATCCTCTTCGGCAACTCGCGATCCCGCTGACGGCGGAGCCCGCCCCGCCTCACCCGGCCCGGCCGAGCCCCGTCTCCCGCAGGGTGATGTTCAGCCGTCCGCCGCTCATCCCCGTCGCGGGATCGGCCGTTCCCGGACGGACCTTGGGGACGCCGTGGTACGCGAAGCGCGACTCTCCTCCGAAGACGAACAGGTCACCGGAGGAGAGCTCGACATCGGTGTACGGCCGCCCCCGGTGCTCCGTACCGCCGAAGCGGAAGACGCAGCTGTCACCGATGCTCAGGGACACCACCGGGGCGTCGGACCGCTCGTCCTTGTCCTGGTGCAGCCCCATCCGCGCGTCCGCCCCGTAGAAATTGATGAGCGCGGTGTCCGGGGTGTACGAAGCGGCGGCGCCCGGATCCCCGTACGCCTCGGCGACCGCGGCGCGCCCCAGCAGGACGAGCCAGTCGGGGAACTCCGCGACCCTGGCGCCGTTCACATCCCCGGCGGTGCGGGTGTAGCGGTACGGCTGCCAGTGCCAGCCCACACACACGGTCTGTACGGACATGACACCGCCGTTCGGCAGGATGGTGTGCCGGATCGGCACCGGCCCACGCGCCCAGTCGCGGCAAGCGGCCACCAGCTCCCGCTGCCGCTCCTCCGGCAACCAGGAAGGCACATGCACCGCCCCCGGCGCGATCACCGCACGCGACCTCGGGAACAGCTCTCCGCCCATGTCGCCCACTCCGTCCGCGGACACCGGCCTGCCCGGCGACATCCGTCCGTACAGGCCGGATCACTCGATCAGCGTCGGCCGTCAGCGGTAGTTCACGAACTGGAGGGCGAAGTCGAAGTCCTGCCCCTTGAGCAGGGCGATCACGGTCTGGAGGTCGTCACGGCTCTTCGAGCTGACCCGCAGCTCGTCGCCCTGCACCTGCGCCTTGATGCCCTTCGGGCCCTCGTCGCGGATGAACTTCGCGACCTTCTTGGCGTTGTCCTGGGAGATGCCTTCCTCGATCGAGGCGAAGATCTTGTACTCCTTGCCGGACAGCTGCGGCTCGCCGGCGTCCAGCGCCTTCAGCGAGATACCGCGCTTGATCAGCTTGGACTGGAAGACATCGAGGATCGCGGCGACGCGCTCCTCGGAGTTCGCCTGCATGAGGATCTTCTCGCCGGACCAGCCGATCGACGCCCCGACGTTCTTGAAGTCGTACCGCTGGGCGAGTTCCTTCGATGCCTGGTTGAGAGCGTTGTCGATCTCCTGCCGCTCAACCTTCGAGACGATGTCGAAACTGGAGTCGGCCATGTCCTGTGGGCTCCTTGTAATCGGTGCTGTGGGGTGCTGTGGGGTACTCGTCACATGATCGTGCGCGACCGGACACCGCCAGTCGCTCGGCGTAAAGCTTAGTTACCCGAGCCGCCCCCGAGGGCTGATCAATCCAGTGGCGGAGCACCCCTGGGCATCGGGTATTGTTTACGTCGTTGCCAAGGAGCGCCGCCCACCAGTGGTCATCCAGCGGCAGCGAACATCCCATGGCGGTGTGCCCGAGTGGCCAATGGGAGCGGACTGTAAATCCGCCGGCTTAGCCTTCCTAGGTTCGAATCCTAGCGCCGCCACGTGATAGAGATGGCCCCTGATCTGCGGAAACGCGGATCAGGGGCCATCTTCGTGGAGCCAGCTGAGCCAGTGAAGTCGGTGGAGCAACGGCTCAGCGCTCGACGGCGGCCTCCGTCGCCTCGGCCACCGGCACCGATCCGCTGATCAGCTCCAGCGTCAGACCGGCCGTCTCCGGGGTCTCCAACAGCTCCGCCAGCACCGCTGCCACATCGTCACGGGGCACCGGACCGCGCCCCGTCGACCCCGCGAGCGCGACAAGCCCCGTCCCCGCGTCGTTCGTCAGCATCCCCGGCCGCAGAATCGTCCAGTCGAGCGCGGCCCTTGACCGTACGTACGCGTCCGCCGCGCCCTTGGCGCGCAGGTAGGCGTCGAAGACCTCGTCGCCCGCGTGATCCGGGTCCGCGCCCATCGCGGAGACGACGACCAGGCGCCGTACCCCCGCGCGCTCCGCGGCGTCCGCGAAGAGGACCGCGGCGCCGCGGTCCACCGTCTCCTTGCGGGCCGCGCCGCTGCCGCCGCCCGCGCCCGCCGCGAAGACCGCCGCGTCCGCGCCCGCCAGCGCCGCCGCGACCTCGTCGACCGTGGCCGACTCCAGGTCCAGGACGACCGGTTCGGCGCCGGCGGCCCGCAGATCGTCCGCCTGCCCGGGATCGCGGACGATGCCCGCCGCCTCGTGTCCGCGCGCCGAGAGCAGCCGCTCCAGGCGCAGCGCGATCTGACCATGTCCTCCGGCAATCACCATTCGCATGGTCACGACCGTACGCCGCACGCGCGCGTGGAGCTCAGGCACCGAGGTCCGACCGGCCCTGTCGCGGCAGCTCCAGCGCCACCTCCGCCGCCGAGTCGCAGTACTCCCGTACCGCGCTCGTCCGCGCCACCACCCGCCCCCGGTGGATGACGATCCTGCTGTACGCGAGGGACAGCACCCCCTCGATCCGCTCCCCGCGCACGGCCAGCAGCTCCGCGGGGAAACCCGCCTCCACCCGCACCTCGGCCAGCCCCATCACCGCCCGCGCCGCCGCGCTCACCGCGCCGTACGCGTCCGCCGAGCGCATCCCGCCCTGCGAGGCCAGCAGATAGGCGGCCTCCAGGGGGTCGCCGCGCCCCACCGGGTTCGAGATGTCCCGCAGCGCGCCACCGCCCGCCGCGACCCGCACCCCGGCCGCCCGCAGCAGCCGTACGGGGGCCATGCCCCGCTCCGCGGCCGTACGACCGGGGCCCCCGGCCCGCTCGACGCCCCCACAGCCGCCCTGGGGCAGGCAGACGACCGCCACACCGGCCGCCGCGAGCCGCTGGGCGGCGCGGGCCACCACCTCGGCCGGAAGCCGCGCCAGCCCCGCACAGGGCCCGAGCGTCACGCCCTGGCGCATCCCGCCCGCCATCGCCGCGAGCCGGGCGAGCCCGGCCGGGTCGGCGCCGTCCGTATGGAGATCCACCGGGCAGCCGTGCTCGGCGGCGAGACCGAGGACCGCCTCCAGATGGCCGACCGGATCGGGGTCCAGATCGGGGCAGCCGCCCACCACCCCCGCACCCATCCGCACCGCGTCCCGCAGCATCGCCAGCCCGTCCGCCCCCGCCACCCCGGTCAGCAGCCGGGGCACGGCCACGGCGGTCAGATCGGCCAGCCCGCGCAGCGAGCGGCGGGCCTGGAGCACCGCCTCCATCCGGCCGAGGCGCTGGGCGTCCCCGATCCGTACGTGGGAGCGCAGCGCGGTCGCGCCGTGGCCGAGTTGCAGCAGCGTGGCCTCGGTGGCGCGGCGCTGCACCTCCTCGGGGGAGTACGAGACCGGCGCGCCCGGGGGCCCTGAGGTGAGCGCGGTGTCGCCGTGGGCGTGCGGTTCCGCGGGGGCGGGGAGCAGCAGATAGCCGGCGAGGTCCACCCGGGCGCCGTGCGTGCTGAGGCTGCCCACCGTGCCCACGGCCTCGATCCGGCCCGCGCTCAGCCGTACGTCGACGGTGCGGCCGTCCGTGAGACGGGCGCCGCAGAGGACGAGCGCGGTGGTGTCGGCCGTGGCACCGTCGGAGGGCTGCGGCTGGCTGTCGGGCATCGGGCTCCTGGAGAGGCTCTGCGACGGGACCCGAGGTGTGCAAGATCACTCAGGGTGGGGTCGAGCCTAGGGGCGCCTCCGCCGGGCTTCGCGGAGGAGCGAAATAGTCGTACCGGCGTGCCCACTGGTGGCGTATCGACGGTGCGGACGAGGGCTCCGGGACGGCCGGGAAGAAGCACGCGCAAGGGGCGGGGAAACGGATTTGGGCGATCGGCGACCGAGCGTGTAATGTCTTCATCGCTCGCCCCAATAGCTCAGTCGGTAGAGCGTCTCCATGGTAAGGAGAAGGTCTACGGTTCGATTCCGTATTGGGGCTCAGATGTTCGGTGAACCTCGCCTTCGGGCGAGGGGATCCAGCATCGAAGCGGTGTAGCTCAGTCGGTAGAGCAAGCGGCTCATAATCGCTGTGTCACCGGTTCAAGTCCGGTCACCGCTACACAAAAGTAGCCGATTGTGGGGTCGGTCCTTCGATCGGCTACTCTTTTATGCGTTCATCCGTTCATCCGTTGTCCGTCCAAGGAGCACTCACGTGGCTGCCACCGACGTCCGCCCGAAGATCACGCTGGCCTGCGTGGAGTGCAAGGAGCGGAACTACATCACCAAGAAGAACCGGCGTAACAACCCGGACCGTCTTGAGATGAAGAAGCACTGCCCGCGCTGCAACTCGCACACCGCGCACCGCGAAACGCGCTGAAACAGGCTCGTATGCGAGGCCGTCCCCACTGGGGGCGGCCTCGTGTCGTTTGCTGTGATCATCTGTTGTGGTCAGCTACATCAGGAGGGAGCGAGTCAGTGGCGCTTGATCAGTCCTTCGTGGGGCGTACGTATCCGCCCACCGCGCCGTACGAGGTCGGTCGGGAGAAGATCCGTGAGTTCGCCGAGGCGGTGGGCGATCCCAATCCGGCGTACAACGATCCGGAGGCCGCCAAGGCTCTCGGGCACATCGATCTGATCGCCCCGCCGACCTTCGTGTTCGCGATCACATTCAAGGCCGCGGGCGTGGTCATCGCCGATCCGCAGCTCGGTCTGGACTACAGCCGAGTGGTACACGGCGACCAGAAGTTCGCGTACTCCCGCCCGGTGCGCGCGGGGGACCGGCTGACGGTCACCTCCACCATCGAGGCGATCAAGTCCCTCGCCGGGAACGACATCATCGATGTCCGCGGCGATGTGCACGACGAGGCCGGCGAACATGTCGTGACCGCGTGGACCAAGCTGGTGGCGCGCGCCGCCGTGGAGGCGTGAGCCGATGACCGCGAAGATCGGTTACGACGAGGTCGAGGTTGGCACGGAGCTGCCGTCCCAGCGGTTCCCCGTCACGCGCGCGACGCTCGTGCGGTACGCGGGCGCCTCCGGGGACTTCAACCCGATCCACTGGAACGAGAAGTTCGCCAAGGAGGTCGGGCTCCCGGACGTCATCGCCCACGGCATGTTCACCATGGCCGAGGCGATCCGTGTGGTGACCGACTGGGCGGGCGACCCGGGAGCCGTCGTCGAGTACGGCGTCCGCTTCACCAAGCCCGTGGTCGTGCCCAACGACGACGAGGGCGCGCTGGTCGAGGTCAGCGCCAAGGTCGCGGCCAAGCTGGACGACAGCCGGGTCCGGGTGGATCTGACGGCCATGAGCGCGGGACGGAAGGTGCTGGGCATGTCCCGCGCCGTCATCCAGCTCGCCTGAACAGAGGCACTTCGGTAAGGGGCGCCCGCAATGGCAGGCGCCCCTTACCGCGTTCCACGAGAACCCGTGTTCCACGAGAACCCGCGTTCCGCAGGGCAACCCGTGGTCCCGCCGGGAAACCCCGTGGACCGTACTCTTGTCCCCGTGCAGGAACTCCACGACGCTCCACTCGCGCCCCTGACCACCTTCCGCCTCGGCGGCCCCGCGGGGCGCCTCGTCACGGCCGTCACCGATGACGAAGTGATCGCCGTCGTCCGTGAGGCGGACACCACCGGCACCCCGCTCCTGATCATCGGCGGCGGCAGCAATCTGGTCATCGGGGACAAGGGCTTCGACGGCACCGCCCTGCACATCGCCACCAAGGGCCTCATCCTCGACGGCACCACGCTGGAGCTGGCCGCCGGAGAGATCTGGACCGACGCAGTCGCCCGTACGGTGGAGGCGGGCCTCGCCGGGATCGAGTGCCTCGCCGGGATCCCCGGCTCGGCCGGCGCCACCCCGATCCAGAACGTCGGCGCGTACGGCCAGGAGGTGGCCGGCACGATCACCGAGGTGGTCGCCTACGACCGGTCCACGGGCGGGACGGTCACGCTCTCCAACGCGGAGTGCGGCTTCTCGTACCGGCACAGCCTCTTCAAGGAGCAGCCCGAGCGCTGGGTCGTTCTGCGGGTCCGGTTCGGCCTGGAGGACGCGGGCGGGCTCTCCGCGCCCCTCAAGTACGCGGAGACGGCCCGCGCGCTCGGCGTCGAACCGGGGGACCGGGTGCCCGCCGCCGAGGCCAGGGACGTCGTCCTCAAGCTGCGGGCGGGCAAGGGCATGGTGCTCGACCCCGAGGACCACGACACCTGGTCGGCCGGGTCCTTCTTCACCAACCCGATCCTCACCGACCAGCAGTACGCGGACTTCGTCGCCCGCGCCAGGGCCCGCCTCGGCGACACGGTGACCCCGCCCGGATTCCCGGAGGGGGAGGGGCGCACGAAGACCTCCGCCGCCTGGCTGATCGACAAGGCGGGTTTCACCAAGGGGTACGGCAGCGGCCCGGCCAGGATCTCCACCAAGCACACCCTCGCCCTGACCAACCGGGGCGGGGCGAGCACCGAGGATCTGCTGGCGCTCGCCCGCGAGGTGGTCGCCGGGGTCGCGGACGCGTTCGGGATCACGCTGGTCAACGAACCGGTGACGGTCGGCGTCGACCTCTGAGTCGCCTCCGACGGCGCCGGGGGACCGCCCACCGGACACCGCGCGTCAGGTCGCCAACCAGGCGTCGATGCCCGCGAGCAGCTTCTCCTGTACCTCCACGGGCGCCGCCGAACCCCGTACCGACTGGCGTGCCAGCTCGGCCAGTTCGGTGTCGTCGAAGCCCTGGTGGCGCCGCGCCAGTTCGTACTGCGCGGCCAGCCGGGAGCCGAAGAGCAGCGGGTCGTCCGCGCCGAGCGCCATGGGGACGCCCGCGTCGAAGAGGGCTCGCAGGGGGACGTCCTCGGGTTTCTCGTAGACGCCGAGCGCGACGTTCGAGGACGGGCAGACCTCGCAGGTCACCCCGCGCTCCGCGAGCCTGCGCAGCAGTTCGGGGTCCTCGGCGGCGCGTACGCCGTGCCCGATGCGGGCGGCCAGCAGGTCGTCCAGGCAGTCCCGTACGGACGAGGGCCCGGTCAGCTCGCCGCCGTGCGGAGCGGCCAGCAGCCCGCCCTCCCTGGCGATGGCGAACGCGCGGTCGAAGTCCCTGGCCATGCCACGGCGCTCGTCGTTGGAGAGCCCGAAGCCGACGACTCCCCGGTCCGCGTACCGCACGGCGAGCCTGGCCAGCGTCCTGGCCTCCAGTGGATGCTTCATCCGGTTCGCCGCGACCAGGACGCGCATACCGAGCCCGGTCTCCCGCGACGCCGAGTCCACGGCGTCGAGGATGACCTCCAGCGCCGGGATCAGTCCGCCGAGGTGAGGGGCGTACGAGGTGGGGTCGACCTGGATCTCCAGCCAGCCGGAGCCGTCGCGCACATCCTCCTCGGCGGCCTCGCGCACCAGCCGCTGGATGTCCTCCGGCGAGCGCAGACAGGACCGGGCGATGTCGTACAGCCGCTGGAAGCGGAACCAGCCGCGCTCATCGGTCGCGCGCAGCTGGGGAGGCTCGCCGCCGGTCAGCGCGTCGGGGAGCCGGACGCCGTACTTGTCGGCGAGTTCGAGCAGGGTGGTGGGCCGCATCGAACCGGTGAAGTGCAGATGCAGATGTGCCTTGGGCAGCAGGCTGAGATCGCGAGGGATGGTGCTCTCCATCCATAGATCCTGCCGTACGGATCGGCGAAGCGGCAGCCACTTTCCCTGATCGTGGTCTTGTCCGAACGGAAAACGGGCTCCTGGACATGTCCAGGAGCCCGTTTTCCGATGGTGCGAACCGCTAGTCGCGGGCCTCCGCGAGGAGCTTCTGCATCCGCGCGAGGCCCTCGGCGAGATCCTCGTCACCGAGCGCGTACGACAGCCGCAGATACCCCGGGGTGCCGAAGGCCTCGCCCGGGACGACCGCGACCTCGGCCTCCTCCAGGATCAGCGCCGCCAGCTCGACGGAGGTCTGCGGGCGCCTGCCGCGGATCTCCTTGCCGAGCAGGCCCTTCACCGAGGGGTACGCGTAGAAGGCGCCCTCGGGCTCCGGGCAGAGCACGCCGTCGATCTCGTTCAGCAGCCGCACGATGGCCTGGCGGCGCCGGTCGAAGGCGGTCCGCATCTCGGCGACGGCGGTGAGGTCGCCGGTGAGGGCGGCGATGGCCGCGACCTGGGCGACGTTGGAGACGTTGGAGGTGGCGTGCGACTGGAGGTTGGTCGCCGCCTTGACGATGTCCTGGGGGCCGACGATCCAGCCCACCCGCCAGCCGGTCATGGCGTAGGTCTTGGCCACTCCGTTGACGACGACGCACTTGTCGCGCAGCTCCGGCACGACGGCGGGCAGCGAGGTGAAGGCGGCGTCGCCGTAGACGAGGTGCTCGTAGATCTCGTCCGTCATCACCCACAGGCCGTGCTCGACGGCCCAGCGGCCGACCGCCTCGGTGTCGGCCGCGCTGTAGACCGCGCCCGTCGGGTTGGACGGGGAGACGAAGAGCACGACCTTCGTACGCTCGGTACGGGCCGCCTCCAACTGCTCGACGGAGACCCGGTAGCCGGTGGTCTCATCGGCCACGACCTCTACCGGGACACCGCCGGCCAGCCGGATCGACTCGGGGTACGTCGTCCAGTACGGAGCCGGGACGATGACCTCGTCGCCCGGGTCCAGGATCGCCGCGAACGCCTCGTAGATCGCCTGCTTGCCCCCGTTGGTCACCAGGACCTGGGAGGGCTCGATCTCGTAACCGGAATCGCGCAGCGTCTTCGCGACGATGGCGGCCTTCAGCTCGGGGAGCCCACCGGCCGGGGTGTAGCGGTGGTACTTGGGGTTACGACAGGCCTCGACGGCGGCCTCGACGATGTAGCCGGGCGTCGGGAAGTCGGGCTCGCCCGCGCCGAAGCCGATCACCGGACGCCCGGCGGCCTTCAGTGCCTTGGCCTTGGCGTCCACGGCGAGGGTCGCGGACTCGGAGATCGCGCCGATACGGGCGGAGACCCGGCGCTCGGTCGGAGGGGTTGCAGCAGCGCTCATGGGGCCATGGTCCCAGACCCGAAACCTCCGCGGCACACAAGTTTCGCGGATTGGACATACGAGCGGACGGGGGGCCGGGAGGACCGCCGGACGAGCCGTCGGGGGGAGCTGTTCGACGCAGGGCCGACGACCACGTACACTCACTCGTCGTTGGCCTTCAGCCGCCAGTCCATACCGGGCACTCCACGCATCCGGTCGGATGCGGTAGGTTGGGGAAACCACAAAGGGTCGTAGCTCAATTGGTAGAGCACTGGTCTCCAAAACCAGCGGTTGGGGGTTCAAGTCCCTCCGGCCCTGCTACACACACCTTCGCCAGGCTGTGTGCGCATGTACGTACATTCAATGCATCGCCGTGCGGCTCCCCCGGGCGCGGCACGGTCACGACCCGGAATCAGGTGAGAGAGCGTGACGGACGCCGTGGGCTCCATCGACAAGCCTGATGCCGACGATGAGTCCGCCGAGTCGAAGAAGCCCCGTAAAGGTGGCAAGCGCGGCAAGAAGGGGCCTCTGGGCCGTCTCGCGCTCTTCTACCGCCAGATCGTCGCAGAGCTGCGCAAGGTCGTCTGGCCGACTCGTAGCCAGCTGACGACGTACACCACAGTGGTGATTGTCTTCGTTGTCGTCATGATCGGTCTGGTGACCGTGATTGACTATGGCTTCCAGCAAGCAATCAAGTACGTCTTCGGCTGATCCCGCGTAGTGGCGCCCGGTGCGGCGCCCCTTTCGCGTGTTCCACCCATTGAGCCAGGAAGAAGCAGCCACCGTGTCTGACCCGAAACTGAACGACGCCCGAGAGTCGGTGGAGTCCCGTGAGGACGAGACCGGCATCGTCGAGGCGGCGGACGCTGTCGAGCCAGACCGGGCCGAAGCCGCTGACATCGCTGCGGGCGAGCAGGCCGAAGAGGCCGCCGTACGCGCCGAGGACGAGACGGACGACGAGTCCGGCGAGGCCGACTCCGACGAGGAGACCGACGCTGTCGAGTCCTCCGAGGACATCGACTCCGACGAGGAGTCCGAGGACGATGAGGACGCGGCCGAGGCCGACGCTCCCGCCGTCGACCCGGTCGCCGCGCTCCGCGAGGAACTGCGCGCGCTGCCCGGCGAGTGGTATGTGATCCACACCTACGCGGGCTACGAGAAGCGCGTGAAGGCCAACCTGGAGCAGCGCGCCGTCTCGCTGAACGTCGAGGAGTTCGTCTACCAGGCCGAAGTCCCCGAGGAAGAGATCGTCCAGATCAAGAACGGCGAGCGCAAGAACGTTCGCCAGAACAAGCTTCCGGGCTACGTCCTGGTGCGCATGGATCTGACGAACGAGTCCTGGGGCGTCGTCCGCAACACCCCCGGCGTCACCGGCTTCGTGGGCAACGCCTACGACCCGTACCCGCTGACCCTGGACGAGATCGTCAAGATGCTCGCCCCCGAGGCCGAGGAGAAGGCCGCCCGTGAGGCCGCCGAGGCCGAGGGCAAGCCGGCTCCGTCCCGCAAGGTCGAGGTCCAGGTGCTGGACTTCGAGGTGGGTGACTCGGTCACCGTCACCGACGGCCCGTTCGCCACGCTCCAGGCGACGATCAACGAGATCAACGCCGACTCGAAGAAGGTCAAGGGGCTGGTCGAGATCTTCGGCCGCGAGACCCCGGTCGAGCTGAGCTTCGACCAGATCCAGAAGAACTAGCCGGACCACAGTTTTCGAGAAGTCCCCACCAGCGGTCTGCCCGCGGGTGGGGACTTCTTCGTGCGCGGACAGACGCGGACAGAGCTATCGCGGGGCGCGGTGCCGTCGTGCCGACGGGAACGTCGTCGACAGCCGTCCGGTCCGGTTCGAGGCCCCCGAAGGGGCGCGCTGCTACGCGGTGACCAACTGCCGCTCCAAGCGGGCCGTGTGACCGGTTGAGCGCGGCAGGTGATGTAGCAGCCAGTGGTTTCGACAGGTCGGGCGGGGTTTCGTACCTGTCTGACCTGTTGGTTTTTGGCTGCGAGGCCATACCCGTTATCGTTGTGCGGTATGCCTCCGTCCGGATGACCGGATGGTGGCCGAAACACTCTCACTAGGACCCGGAGAGAGAAATGCCTCCCAAGAAGAAGAAGATCACGGGGCTTATCAAGCTCCAGATCAAGGCCGGCGCGGCCAACCCGGCCCCGCCGGTCGGCCCCGCGCTGGGTCAGCACGGCGTCAACATCATGGAGTTCTGCAAGGCCTACAACGCCGCGACCGAGTCGCAGCGTGGCATGGTCGTGCCGGTGGAGATCACGGTCTACGAGGACCGCTCCTTCACCTTCATCACCAAGACTCCGCCCGCCGCCAAGCTGATCCTCAAGGCTGCCGGTGTGGAGAAGGGCTCCGGCGAGCCGCACGTCAAGAAGGTCGCGAAGCTCACCCGCGACCAGGTGCGCGAGATCGCCACGACGAAGATGCCCGACCTGAACGCCAACGACCTGGATGCCGCGGAGAAGATCATCGCCGGCACCGCCCGTTCCATGGGCGTCACGGTCGAGGGCTGACCCAGCCGGGCAGCTCCATCCAGTGGCAGGACCATGCGCGGTCCGGACCACGAACTCCACACTTGATGAATCACCAGGAGACGAAGTGAAGCGCAGCAAGGCACTCCGTGGCGCGGAGGCCAAGATCGACCGGGAGCGCAACTACGCCCCGCTCGAGGCCGTCCGTATCGCCAAGGACACCACCACCACCAAGTTCGACGGCACCGTCGAGGTGGCCATGCGTCTGGGCGTCGACCCGCGCAAGGCCGACCAGATGGTCCGTGGCACCGTGAACCTCCCGCACGGCACCGGCAAGACCGCCCGGGTCCTGGTCTTCGCGACCGGTGACCGCGCCGAGGCCGCGCGTGCCGCGGGCGCCGACATCGTCGGCGCCGACGAACTGATCGACGAGGTCGCGAAGGGCCGTCTGGACTTCGACGCCGTCGTCGCCACCCCGGACCTCATGGGCAAGGTCGGCCGCCTCGGCCGCGTCCTCGGCCCGCGTGGTCTGATGCCGAACCCGAAGACCGGCACGGTCACCCCGGATGTCACCAAGGCTGTCAACGACATCAAGGGCGGCAAGATCGAGTTCCGCGTCGACAAGCACTCGAACCTGCACTTCATCATCGGCAAGGTCTCCTTCGACGAGACGAAGCTGGTCGAGAACTACGCCGCGGCGCTGGAGGAGATCCTCCGTCTGAAGCCGTCCGCCGCCAAGGGCCGCTACATCAAGAAGGCCACCCTGGCCACCACGATGGGCCCCGGCATCCCGCTGGACGCCAACCGCACCCGTAACCTCCTCGTCGAGGAGGACCCGGCTGCCGTCTGACACTGACGGCAGCCACGGGTCACCCGTACAGAAAGCCGGTCCCCGCGCCTCTTCGGAGGGGCGGGGACCGGCTTTTTATTCGGGTGGCGTTGTCAGTGGTGGCAGATAGAGTCTGCGCACATTCATTTCCGGGGGGAAACCTGATGAAGACGATGTACCGCAGAGCCGCTGTGGCCGTGCTCGGGGGCGCTCTGCTGTGCTCCACCGCGGCCTGTGGGTCCGAGCCCGCCGAGGCGGAGCTGACGCCGGTGGCGGCCGTCCAGCGGGCCGCGGACAAGAACGAGAAGCTCACTTCGATGGCGTACACGATGAGCGGGAAGGTGCCCGGGGAGGGCGACGTCGAGGCGGAGGCGTCGATGAGCCTGAAGCCCCTGGCCATGCGGATGACGATGCGCATGGAGGTCGAGGGGGAGCGGGAGGAGATGGAGATCCGTCTCACCTCCGACGGCCTGTACCTCAACGGGGGCGAGGAAGCCGCCGCCGAGATGGACGGCAAGAGCTGGCTCAAATTCCCCGTCGGCGCGCTCGCCGAGAAGGGCGGGGAGAATCCGCTGGGCGGCATGGCCGGTCAGGCCGACCAGAACCCGGCGGCCGAGGCGGGCTCGCTGACCGCCGCCGAAGACCTGAAGAAGGTCGGCGACGAGACCATCGACGGGGTCGGGACCGCGCACTACTCGGGCACGCTCCCCTTCGACGAGGTCCGTGCGGCGCTGGCGGAGAAGCCCGCCGCGGCCAGGGAGAACACCGAGAAGACGCTCAAACGGTACGAGGACATGGGCGTCGACAAGCTGACGATGGACATGTGGATCGACCAGGACGACCGGACCAAGCAGTTCCGCGTCCGGGGCGCCTCCGACAAGGGTCCGCTGGACCTGACGATCAAGTTCGCCGGTTACAACAAGCCGGTCGAGATCAAGGCCCCGCCGGCCGCCGAGGTCGCGGATCTCGAAGAGATGATGAAGGAGAGCGCGGCGGGCTGAGGCCGTCGCCAGGGTGCGATTTGCCTGTCGAAGCCCCGTTCACGTACTCTGCTCCAGAAGCCAAAGACCGCTGGTCGTTGCCGTGTGCTCGTAAGAGGGTGCGGTGGCCGAAGGATCCGCTAGCTGCGGACGACCCGCGTAGGTGACTGTGGAAAGCTCCCGGATTCCATTCGGTTGAGCTACGCCCCGTGCGCCTGCGCCGGGGCGTTTCGTTTTGCCCAGCCCCTTCTGAGCGGTCCTCATCACCCGGAAGGAGGCCGACGCTCATGGCAAGGCCCGACAAGGCTGCCGCGGTAGCCGAGCTGACGGACAAGTTCCGCAGCTCGAATGCCGCCGTGCTGACCGAGTACCGGGGTCTCACCGTGGCGCAGCTCAAGGAGCTGCGTCGTTCTCTCGGTGAGAACGCCCAGTACGCCGTGGTGAAGAACACGCTGACCAAGATCGCGGCCAACGAGGCCGGGATCAACGCGCTGGACGACCTGTTCGCAGGTCCGACGGCGGTTGCCTTCGTCACCGGTGACCCGGTGGTGTCGGCGAAGGGTCTTCGTGACTTCGCCAAGGACAACCCGAATCTCGTCATCAAGGGCGGTGTCCTTGATGGTAAGGCGCTGTCCGCCGACGAGATCAAGAAGCTCGCGGACCTCGAGTCCCGTGAGGTTCTGCTCGCCAAGCTGGCGGGTGCCATGAAGGGCAAGCAGTCCCAGGCTGCCGCGCTCTTCCAGGCGCTTCCGTCGAAGTTCGTCCGCACCGCGGAAGCGCTTCGTGCCAAGAAGGAAGAGCAGGACGGTGCCGGTACGCCGGCCCCCGTCGAGGCCGACTCCGAGTAATCACGCTCGGTCGGCCACAGCGGGCCGGTACGCCCGCGGAACTGTACATACGGCACCAGCCGAATAGTGGAAGGACCGCCATCATGGCGAAGCTCACCCAGGACGAGCTGCTCGCGCAGTTCGAGGACATGACCCTCATCGATCTCGCTGGCTTCGTGAAGGCCTTCGAGGAGAAGTTCGACGTCACGGCCGCCGCCCCGGTCGCCGTTGCCGCCGCCGGTGGCGCTGCCGCCGTCGCCGACGCCGTCGAGGAGCAGGACGAGTTCGACGTCATCCTCACGGGTGCCGGCGAGAAGAAGATCCAGGTCATCAAGGTTGTGCGCGAGCTCACCTCCCTGGGCCTCAAGGAGGCCAAGGACCTCGTGGACGGCGCCCCCAAGCCCGTCCTCGAGAAGGTCGCCAAGGAGGCCGCCGAGAAGGCCGCCGAGTCCCTCAAGGCCGCCGGCGCCTCCGTCGAGGTCAAGTGACCTCACGCGAGTCCGCAGCCGCCCGCCTGTAGGCGTACGGAGGCAGTCTCGGCGCCGTGAGGCGCAGCGTTGACGCGAAGGGCGATCACCCAGTCGGGTGGTCGCCCTTCGCCGTTCCCGCGGGGGGTGCCTTGCTCTTCGGCCCGCTGCGAGTATCGTGATCATCGCCGTGCTTCCGTACGCCCCGTGACGGTCCGCATGGGGTGGGGGGCCTTGACGAACCGCACGCAGCGCGCAATTCTCAGGACGCGTCGTCACACCGATCCGGATCCGAGGCATGGATCGGCGGCGAAGAGGGCAGTAACGATGTGCGCCTTCGGCGCGATGATTGCTGTAGAGACACGCAGTTGAGACAAGGGTGTTGAGAAAAACGAGGGTGTCGGAAAACCCGCTCTGGACATCAGTGTGCCAAGTGGCTACACTGACCCTTTGCGCTGCCTGTTAGCTGCTCCCTGCCCGTCACCAGGGGCACCCCCTCGCACGAGCATCGGTGAATGAAAAGCCCTGAACTGGGCTTTCCCTCTCGATGCCCCGCTTGGGACCGGTACGCGCGTAGTGAGTCCGAGCCCTCGGAAGGACCCCCTCTTGGCCGCCTCGCGCAACGCCTCGACCACGAATACGAACAATGGCGCAAGCACTGCCCCGCTGCGCATCTCCTTTGCAAAGATCAAGGAGCCGCTTGAGGTTCCGAACCTCCTGGCGCTCCAGACCGAGAGCTTCGACTGGCTCCTCGGCAACCCCGCCTGGAAGTCTCGTGTCGAGGCGGCTGTCGAGAGTGGGCAGGACGTCCCCAGGAAGTCAGGTCTGGAGGAGATCTTCGAGGAGATCTCCCCGATCGAGGACTTCTCCGGGTCGATGTCGCTGACCTTCCGCGACCACCGCTTCGAGCCGTCCAAGAATTCGATCGAGGAGTGCAAGGACCGCGACTTCACGTTCGCCGCCCCGCTCTTCGTCACCGCCGAGTTCACCAACAACGAGACCGGTGAGATCAAGTCCCAGACGGTCTTCATGGGCGATTTCCCGCTCATGACGAACAAGGGCACCTTCGTCATCAACGGCACCGAGCGTGTCGTGGTGTCCCAGCTGGTCCGCTCGCCGGGTGTCTACTTCGACTCCTCGATCGACAAGACGTCCGACAAGGACATCTTCTCCGCCAAGATCATCCCGTCCCGGGGTGCCTGGCTGGAGATGGAGATCGACAAGCGCGACATGGTCGGTGTCCGCATCGACCGCAAGCGCAAGCAGTCCGTCACCGTCCTCCTCAAGGCTCTCGGCTGGACGACCGAGCAGATCCTCGAAGAGTTCGGCGAGTACGAGTCCATGCGCGCCACCCTGGAGAAGGACCACACCCAGGGCCAGGACGACGCGCTTCTCGACATCTACCGCAAGCTGCGTCCGGGCGAGCCCCCGACGCGCGAAGCCGCTCAGACGCTGCTGGAGAACCTCTACTTCAACCCGAAGCGCTACGACCTCGCGAAGGTCGGCCGCTACAAGGTGAACAAGAAGCTCGGCGCGGACGAGCCGCTGGACGCCGGCGTGCTCACCACCGACGACGTCATCGCGACCATCAAGTACCTGGTCAAGCTGCACGCCGGGGAGACCGAGACGGTCGGCGAGAGCGGCACCCAGATCGTCGTCGAGACCGACGACATCGACCACTTCGGCAACCGTCGTCTGCGTAACGTCGGCGAGCTCATCCAGAACCAGGTCCGTACGGGTCTGGCGAGGATGGAGCGCGTCGTGCGCGAGCGCATGACGACCCAGGACGTCGAGGCGATCACGCCGCAGACCCTGATCAACATCCGGCCGGTCGTCGCCTCCATCAAGGAGTTCTTCGGCACCAGCCAGCTGTCCCAGTTCATGGACCAGAACAACCCGCTGTCGGGTCTGACCCACAAGCGCCGTCTGTCGGCGCTGGGCCCCGGCGGTCTCTCCCGTGAGCGGGCCGGCTTCGAAGTCCGTGACGTGCACCCGTCGCACTACGGCCGCATGTGCCCGATCGAGACCCCCGAAGGCCCGAACATCGGTCTGATCGGCTCGCTCGCCTCGTACGGCCGGGTCAACGCGTTCGGCTTCGTGGAGACGCCGTACCGCAAGGTCACCGATGGTGTCGTCACCGACGAGGTCGACTACCTGACGGCCGACGAGGAAGACCGCTTCGTCATCGCCCAGGCCAACGCGACGCTCTCCGAGGACATGCGCTTCACGGAGCCCCGCGTGCTCGTCCGCCGTCGTGGCGGCGAGGTCGACTACATCCCGGGCGACGACGTCGACTACATGGACGTCTCGCCGCGCCAGATGGTGTCCGTCGCGACCGCGATGATCCCCTTCCTGGAGCACGACGACGCCAACCGTGCCCTCATGGGCGCGAACATGATGCGTCAGGCCGTGCCCCTGATCACGTCCGAGGCGCCGCTCGTCGGCACCGGCATGGAGTACCGCTGCGCGGTCGACGCCGGTGACGTCGTCAAGGCGGAGAAGACGGGTGTGGTCCAGGAGGTATCCGCGGACTACGTCACGGTCGCCAACGACGACGGTACGTACACCACGTACCGCATCGCCAAGTTCTCCCGCTCCAACCAGGGCACCTCGGTCAACCAGAAGGTCGTCGTCAACGAGGGCGACCGGGTCGTCGAGAGCCAGGTCCTCGCCGACGGGCCCGCCACCCAGCAGGGTGAGATGGCGCTCGGCAAGAACCTCCTCGTGGCGTTCATGCCGTGGGAGGGCCACAACTACGAAGACGCGATCATCCTCAGCCAGCGGCTGGTGCAGGACGACGTCCTCTCCTCGATCCACATCGAGGAGCACGAGGTCGACGCCCGTGACACCAAGCTCGGCCCCGAGGAGATCACCCGGGACATCCCGAACGTCTCCGAAGAGGTCCTCGCGGACCTCGACGAGCGCGGCATCATCCGTATCGGTGCCGAGGTCGTCGCCGGGGACATCCTGGTCGGCAAGGTCACGCCCAAGGGCGAGACCGAGCTGACCCCGGAGGAGCGGCTGCTCCGCGCGATCTTCGGCGAGAAGGCCCGTGAGGTCCGCGACACCTCGCTGAAGGTGCCGCACGGTGAGGTCGGCAAGGTCATCGGCGTCCGCGTCTTCGACCGCGAGGAGGGCGACGAGCTGCCGCCCGGCGTGAACCAGCTGGTTCGTGTGTACGTCGCGCAGAAGCGCAAGATCACCGATGGTGACAAGCTCGCCGGCCGTCACGGCAACAAGGGCGTCATCTCGAAGATCCTGCCGATCGAGGACATGCCGTTCCTGGAGGACGGCACCCCGGTCGACATCATCCTCAACCCGCTCGGCGTGCCGTCCCGAATGAACCCGGGACAGGTCCTCGAAATCCACCTCGGCTGGCTCGCCAGCCAGGGCTGGAAGGTCGAGGGCAACGAGGAGTGGATGGAGCGGCTGAAGTCCATCGGCGCCGACGAGGTCGCGCCCGGCACCAACGTCGCGACCCCGGTCTTCGACGGCGCCCGCGAGGACGAGATCTCCGGACTCTTCGAGTCCACGATCCCGAACCGCGACGGTGAGCGGATGGTCAAGGGCTCCGGTAAGGCCCGGATGTTCGACGGCCGCTCCGGTGAGCCGTTCCCGGACCCGATCTCGATCGGGTACATGTACATCCTCAAGCTCCACCACCTGGTCGACGACAAGCTGCACGCCCGGTCGACCGGTCCGTACTCGATGATCACCCAGCAGCCGCTGGGTGGTAAGGCCCAGTTCGGTGGTCAGCGCTTCGGTGAGATGGAGGTGTGGGCGCTGGAGGCTTATGGCGCCGCGTACGCACTCCAGGAGCTGCTGACGATCAAGTCCGACGACGTGACCGGCCGCGTGAAGGTCTACGAGGCCATCGTCAAGGGCGAGAACATCCCCGAGCCCGGCATTCCCGAGTCCTTCAAGGTGCTCATCAAGGAAATGCAGTCGCTCTGCCTCAACGTGGAGGTGCTGTCCTCGGACGGCATGTCCATCGAGATGCGTGACACGGACGAGGACGTCTTCCGCGCGGCGGAGGAGCTCGGTATCGACCTGTCCCGGCGCGAGCCGAGCAGCGTCGAAGAGGTCTGACGGGTTCGCCGGCCGGATCACCGATCCGGCCGGCTCTCCCCGGACCCGTTCAGACCATTGCTGAAGTGCCCCATTTTCTCGCTGACGCGAGGGGCTCGAACCCCCGAAAGAGGGATTGACGACAAGTGCTCGACGTCAACTTCTTCGACGAGCTGCGGATCGGCCTTGCCACCGCGGACGACATCCGGACCTGGTCGCACGGCGAAGTGAAGAAGCCGGAGACCATCAACTACCGCACGCTCAAGCCCGAAAAGGACGGACTCTTCTGCGAGAAGATCTTCGGTCCGACCCGGGACTGGGAGTGCTACTGCGGCAAGTACAAGCGTGTCCGCTTCAAGGGCATCATCTGTGAGCGCTGTGGCGTGGAAGTCACGCGCGCCAAGGTGCGCCGTGAGCGGATGGGCCACATTGAGCTGGCCGCGCCCGTCACCCACATCTGGTACTTCAAGGGCGTTCCCTCCCGCCTCGGATACCTGCTGGACCTGGCGCCGAAGGACCTCGAAAAGGTCATCTACTTCGCCGCGTACATGATCACGTTCGTGGACGAGGAGCGCCGTACGCGCGATCTGCCGTCGCTGGAGGCGCATGTCTCCGTCGAGCGTCAGCAGACCGAGAACCGTCGCGACTCCGACCTCGAAGCCCGCGCCAAGAAGCTCGAGACCGACCTGGCCGAGCTGGAGGCCGAGGGCGCCAAGGCCGACGTACGCCGCAAGGTGCGCGAAGGTGCCGAGCGCGAGATGAAGCAGCTGCGCGACCGTGCGCAGCGCGAGATCGACCGCCTCGACGAGGTGTGGAGCCGCTTCAAGAACCTCAAGGTCCAGGACCTGGAGGGCGACGAGCTGCTCTATCGCGAGCTGCGTGACCGCTTCGGCACGTACTTCGACGGTTCGATGGGTGCCGCGGCGCTGCAGAAGCGCCTGGAGTCCTTCGACCTGGACGAGGAGGCCGAGCGCCTCCGCGAGATCATCCGTACCGGCAAGGGCCAGAAGAAGACCCGTGCGCTGAAGCGCCTCAAGGTCGTCTCCGCGTTCCTCCAGACCAGCAACAGCCCCAAGGGCATGGTGCTGGACTGCGTCCCGGTCATCCCGCCGGACCTGCGTCCGATGGTGCAGCTGGACGGCGGCCGCTTCGCGACCTCCGACCTGAACGATCTGTACCGCCGTGTGATCAACCGCAACAACCGCCTCAAGCGTCTCCTCGACCTCGGTGCCCCCGAGATCATCGTGAACAACGAGAAGCGGATGCTCCAGGAGGCCGTCGACGCGCTGTTCGACAACGGCCGCCGTGGTCGCCCGGTGACCGGTCCCGGTAACCGTCCGCTGAAGTCCCTGAGCGACATGCTCAAGGGCAAGCAGGGCCGTTTCCGTCAGAACCTCCTCGGCAAGCGAGTCGACTACTCGGCCCGTTCCGTGATCGTCGTCGGCCCGCAGCTCAAGCTGCACCAGTGCGGTCTGCCGAAGGCCATGGCACTGGAGCTCTTCAAGCCGTTCGTGATGAAGCGCCTGGTGGACCTGAACCACGCGCAGAACATCAAGTCGGCGAAGCGCATGGTCGAGCGCGGCCGCACGGTCGTGTACGACGTGCTCGAAGAGGTCATCGCCGAGCACCCGGTGCTGCTGAACCGTGCGCCGACCCTGCACCGCCTGGGCATCCAGGCCTTCGAGCCGCAGCTGGTCGAGGGCAAGGCCATCCAGATCCACCCGCTCGTCTGCACCGCGTTCAACGCGGACTTCGACGGTGACCAGATGGCCGTCCACCTGCCGCTCTCCGCGGAGGCGCAGGCCGAGGCCCGCATCCTGATGCTGTCCTCGAACAACATCCTGAAGCCGGCCGACGGCCGTCCGGTCACCATGCCGACCCAGGACATGGTGCTCGGTCTCTTCTTCCTCACCACGGACGAGGAAGAGCGCAAGGTCATCGGCGAGGGCCGGTCCTTCGGCTCCACCGCCGAGGCGACCATGGCGTTCGACAACCGGGAGCTGTCGCTCCAGGCGAAGGTCGACATCCGCTTCCCGGTGGGCACCATCCCGCCGCGCGGCTGGACCCCGCCGGTCAGCGCCGAGGCCGACACCGACGGCACCGCCGTCGCGTGGCAGCAGGGCGACCCGTTCCGTCTCCGCACCACCCTGGGCCGCGCGCTCTTCAACGAGCTGCTGCCCGAGGACTACCCGTTCGTCGACTACTCGGTGGGCAAGAAGCAGCTCTCCGAGATCGTCAACGACCTGGCCGAGCGCTACCCCAAGGTCATCGTGGCGGCGACGCTCGACAACCTGAAGGCGGCCGGCTTCTTCTGGGCGACCCGCTCCGGTGTCACCGTCGCCATCTCCGATGTCGTCGTGCCCGAGGCGAAGAAGGCGATCGTCCAGGGTTACGAGGCGCAGGACGAGAAGGTCCAGAAGCAGTACGAGCG
The DNA here is from genome assembly GCF_044752945.1 of Streptomyces sp. NPDC088554. NCBI lineage: Bacteria > Bacillati > Actinomycetota > Actinomycetes > Kitasatosporales > Streptomycetaceae > Streptomyces > Streptomyces sp. NPDC088554. The sequence continues at coordinate 153,677 of NZ_JBIVMF010000005.1, forward strand.
CGGTCTGATCACCAAGGACGAGCGCACGCAGGAGCTCATCGCGATCTGGACCAAGGCGACCAACGAGGTCGCCGAGGCGATGAACGCGAACTTCCCGAAGACCAACCCCATCTTCATGATGGTGAACTCGGGTGCTCGCGGAAACATGATGCAGATGCGTCAGATCGCCGGTATGCGTGGTCTGGTGTCCAACGCCAAGAACGAGACGATCCCGCGTCCCATCAAGGCGTCCTTCCGTGAAGGTCTGTCCGTGCTGGAGTACTTCATCTCCACCCACGGTGCCCGTAAGGGTCTGGCCGACACCGCCCTGCGTACCGCCGACTCGGGTTACCTCACCCGTCGTCTGGTGGACGTCTCGCAGGACGTCATCATCCGCGAGGAGGACTGCGGCACCGACCGCGGTCTGAAGCTGCGGATCGCCGAGCGCGGCGCCGACGGTGTCCTGCGCAAGGCGGAGGACGTCGAGACGTCCGTCTACGCGCGGATGCTCGCCGAGGACGTCGTCGTCGACGGCAAGGTCATCGCGCCGGCCAATGTCGACCTGGGCGATGTCCTGATCGACGCCGTCGTGGCCGCCGGGGTCGAGGAGGTCAAGACCCGCTCGGTCCTGACCTGCGAGTCCGCGGTCGGCACCTGTGCCTTCTGCTACGGCCGCTCGTTGGCCACCGGCAAGCTGGTCGACATCGGTGAGGCGGTCGGCATCATCGCCGCCCAGTCCATCGGTGAGCCCGGTACCCAGCTGACGATGCGTACCTTCCACACCGGTGGTGTGGCCGGTGACGACATCACCCAGGGTCTGCCCCGAGTCGTCGAGCTCTTCGAAGCCCGTACGCCCAAGGGTGTCGCCCCGATCTCGGAGGCGGCGGGCCGCGTCCGTATCGAGGAGACCGAGAAGACCAAGAAGCTCGTCGTCACCCCCGACGACGGCAGCGAGGAGACGGCGTTCCCGATCTCCAAGCGCGCCCGTCTGCTGGTGGGCGAGGGCGACCCGGTCCAGGTGGGCCAGAAGCTCACCGTCGGTGCCACCAACCCGCACGACGTGCTGCGGATCCTCGGTCAGCGCGCGGTCCAGGTCCACCTGGTCGGCGAAGTCCAGAAGGTCTACAACTCGCAGGGTGTGTCGATCCACGACAAGCACATCGAGATCATCATCCGGCAGATGCTGCGCCGTGTGACGATCATCGAGTCCGGCGACGCGGAGCTGCTGCCGGGCGAGCTGGTGGAGCGCTCGAAGTTCGAGACCGAGAACCGTCGTGTGGTCACGGAAGGCGGCCACCCGGCCTCCGGCCGTCCGCAGCTGATGGGTATCACCAAGGCCTCGCTGGCCACCGAGTCGTGGCTGTCGGCGGCGTCCTTCCAGGAGACGACCAGGGTCCTCACCGACGCGGCGATCAACGCCAAGTCGGACTCCCTGATCGGCCTCAAGGAGAACGTCATCATCGGTAAGCTCATCCCGGCCGGTACGGGTCTGTCCCGCTACCGCAACATCCGGGTCGAGCCGACCGAGGAAGCCAAGGCCGCGATGTACTCGGCCGTCGGTTACGACGACATCGACTACTCGCCGTTCGGTACGGGCTCCGGCCAGGCCGTACCGCTGGAGGACTACGACTACGGTCCGTACAACCAGTAAGGCGTGAGCGGACCGGAGGGCGGTCTCCTCGTACCAGTGGGTACGGGGAGACCGCCCTCCGGCGTTCGGAGACGGTGACGAGGGCGGGTACGCGGCGTCAACGCGTGGGTACGCGGTGCGGTCGATCCGGGGTCCGCGGCATTTGTTTTGACCGGAGTCGATGAGGTAGGTACGCTCAGACCTTGTGCCTGGGGTGTGCCTGGGCTCCTGTGCGTGTCTTCAGCCGCATCGGGGGTCCGAGTACGGGCCCGCCGCAATCTGTGCTCTCTCCGCCTCTCGCGGGGTCATGCAGTATTCGACACACCCGACCGCGTGGGTCGGAGGTGTTCCAGGTTAGTTTCACTAACGGCACACAGAAACCGGAGAAGTAGTGCCTACGATCCAGCAGCTGGTCCGGAAGGGCCGGCAGGACAAGGTCGAGAAGAACAAGACGCCCGCGCTTGAGGGTTCGCCCCAGCGTCGTGGCGTCTGCACGCGCGTCTTCACGACCACCCCGAAGAAGCCGAACTCCGCTCTCCGGAAGGTCGCGCGTGTGCGTCTGACCTCTGGTATCGAGGTCACGGCCTACATTCCGGGCGAGGGACACAACCTGCAGGAGCACTCGATCGTGCTCGTGCGTGGTGGCCGTGTGAAGGACCTGCCGGGTGTTCGCTACAAGATCATCCGCGGCTCCCTTGACACCCAGGGTGTCAAGAACCGCAAGCAGGCCCGCAGCCGCTACGGCGCCAAGAAGGAGAAGTAAGAATGCCTCGTAAGGGCCCCGCCCCGAAGCGCCCGGTCATCATCGACCCGGTCTATGGTTCTCCTCTTGTCACGTCACTGATCAACAAGCTTCTGCTCAACGGCAAGCGTTCCACCGCCGAGCGGATCGTGTACGGCGCCATGGAGGGCCTGCGCGAGAAGACCGGTAACGACCCGGTCATCACCCTGAAGCGCGCGCTTGAGAACGTCAAGCCCACGCTCGAGGTCAAGTCCCGCCGTGTCGGTGGCGCCACCTACCAGGTGCCGATCGAGGTCAAGCCCGGTCGCGCCGCCACCCTCGCCCTGCGCTGGGTCGTGGGTTACTCCCGCGCCCGTCGCGAGAAGACGATGACCGAACGCCTCATGAACGAGCTGCTCGACGCCTCCAACGGTCTCGGCGCCTCGGTCAAGAAGCGTGAGGACACGCACAAGATGGCCGAATCCAACAAGGCCTTCGCGCACTACCGCTGGTAGTCGCTCCCCACATCGAGACCGAGAGAAGATTGAGCCTTATGGCCACCACTTCGCTTGACCTGGCCAAGGTCCGCAACATCGGGATCATGGCCCACATCGACGCGGGCAAGACGACGACCACCGAGCGCATCCTGTTTTACACCGGTGTGAGCTACAAGATCGGTGAAGTCCACGATGGCGCTGCCACGATGGACTGGATGGAGCAGGAGCAGGAGCGCGGCATCACCATCACGTCCGCCGCGACGACCTGTCACTGGCCGCTCGAGGACGTCGACCACACCATCAACATCATCGACACCCCGGGCCACGTGGACTTCACGGTCGAGGTGGAGCGTTCGCTCCGCGTCCTCGACGGTGCTGTCACCGTGTTCGACGGTGTCGCCGGTGTGGAACCGCAGTCCGAGACCGTATGGCGCCAGGCGGACCGTTACGGTGTCCCCCGCATCTGCTTCGTCAACAAGCTCGACCGGACCGGCGCGGAGTTCCACCGCTGCGTCGAGATGATCTCGGACCGCCTGGGCGCGGTTCCGATCGTCATGCAGCTTCCGATCGGTGCCGAGGCCGACTTCCAGGGCGTCATCGACCTCGTACGGATGAAGGCGCTCGTCTGGTCCGCCGAGGCGGCCAAGGGCGAGATGTACGACGTCGTCGACATCCCGGCCGAGTACGCCGAGGCCGCCGAGGAGTGGCACGGCAAGCTGCTGGAGACCGTCTCGGAGAACGACGACGAGCTGATGGAGCTGTACCTGGAGGGCACCACGCCCACCGAGGAGCAGCTGTACGCGGCGATCCGTCGTATCACCATCGCCTCCGGCAAGGCCGACACGACCACCGTCACCCCGGTGTTCTGCGGTACCGCGTTCAAGAACAAGGGCGTCCAGCCCCTGCTCGACGCGGTCGTGCGCTACCTGCCGACCCCGCTCGACGTCGAGGCCATCGAGGGCCACGACGTGAAGGACCCCGAGCTGGTCGTCAAGCGCAAGCCCTCCGTCGACGAGCCGCTGGCCGCGCTGGCGTTCAAGATCATGCGCGACCCGCACCTGGGCAAGCTCACCTTCATCCGGGTGTACTCCGGCCTTCTGGAGTCCGGCACCGCGGTGCTGAACTCGGTGAAGGGCCGCAAGGAGCGCATCGGCAAGATCTACCGTATGCACGCGAACAAGCGTGAGGAGATCGAGTCGGCGGGCGCCGGAGACATCGTCGCCGTCATGGGCCTGAAGCAGACCACCACCGGTGAGACGCTGTGCGACGACAAGAACCAGGTGATCCTGGAGTCCATGGACTTCCCGGCCCCGGTCATCGAGGTCGCGATCGAGCCCAAGTCCAAGGGTGACCAGGAGAAGCTGGGTGTCGCCATCCAGTCTCTCGCGGAGGAGGACCCCTCCTTCCAGGTGCACAGCAACGAGGAGACCGGCCAGACCGTCATCGGCGGCATGGGCGAGCTCCACCTTGAGGTGCTGGTCGACCGGATGCGCCGCGAGTTCAAGGTCGAGGCGAACGTCGGCAAGCCGCAGGTGGCTTACCGTGAGACGATCCGTAAGACCGTCGAGCGCGTGGACTACACCCACAAGAAGCAGACCGGTGGCACCGGGCAGTTCGCCAAGGTGCAGATCATGATCGAGCCCATCGAGGGTGGCGACACCTCGTACGAGTTCGTGAACAAGGTCACCGGTGGGCGTATCCCGAAGGAGTACATCCCTTCGGTGGACGCCGGCGCGCAGGAGGCCATGCAGTTCGGCATCCTCGCCGGTTACGAGATGACCGGTGTGCGCATCACGCTTCTCGACGGTGGCTACCACGAGGTCGACTCCTCGGAACTGGCCTTCAAGATCGCCGGTTCGCAGGCGTTCAAGGAGGGTGCCCGCAGGGCGTCCCCCGTACTCCTCGAGCCGATGATGTCCGTCGAGGTCACCACGCCCGAGGACTACATGGGCGATGTCATCGGCGACATCAACTCCCGCCGTGGCCAGATCCAGGCCATGGAGGACCGGGCCAACGCCAAGGTCGTCAAGGGCCTGGTACCGCTGTCGGAGATGTTCGGCTACGTCGGAGACCTCCGCAGCAAGACCTCGGGTCGCGCAAGCTACTCGATGCAGTTCGACTCCTACGCCGAGGTTCCCCGGAACGTCGCCGAGGAGATCATCGCGAAGGCCAAGGGCGAGTAACTCTTCCGAGTCCACGCTTTAGGCTTGTCACCGGAAGTCCTGGAGTATCCCCGCCGCACCGCGGTGGGGATACGCAGGGCCCCGGCATCCCAGCAAAGATCACCTGGCGCCGATGAGTAAGGCGTACAGAACCACTCCAGGAGGACCCCAGTGGCGAAGGCGAAGTTCGAGCGGACTAAGCCGCACGTCAACATCGGCACCATCGGTCACATCGACCACGGTAAGACGACCCTCACGGCCGCCATTACCAAGGTGCTGCATGACGCGTACCCGGACCTGAACGAGGCCTCGGCCTTCGACCAGATCGACAAGGCTCCCGAGGAGCGCCAGCGCGGTATTACGATCTCGATCGCGCACGTCGAGTACCAGACGGAGTCGCGTCACTACGCGCACGTCGACTGCCCCGGTCACGCGGACTACATCAAGAACATGATCACGGGTGCGGCGCAGATGGACGGCGCCATCCTCGTGGTCGCGGCCACCGACGGCCCGATGCCGCAGACCAAGGAGCACGTGCTCCTGGCCCGCCAGGTCGGCGTGCCGTACATCGTTGTCGCGCTGAACAAGGCCGACATGGTGGACGACGAGGAGATCCTCGAGCTCGTCGAGCTCGAGGTTCGCGAGCTGCTCTCCGAGTACGAGTTCCCGGGCGACGACCTTCCGGTCGTCAAGGTCTCGGCGCTCAAGGCCCTTGAGGGCGACGAGGAGTGGGGCAAGACCGTCCTCGAGCTGATGGCCGCTGTCGACGAGTCGATCCCGCAGCCCGAGCGCGACGTCGACAAGCCGTTCCTGATGCCGATCGAGGACGTCTTCACGATCACCGGTCGTGGCACCGTCGTCACCGGTCGTATCGAGCGTGGTGTCCTCAAGGTCAACGAGACCGTTGACATCGTGGGCATCAAGCAGGAGAAGACCACCACCACGGTCACCGGCATCGAGATGTTCCGCAAGCTGCTCGACGAGGGCCAGGCCGGTGAGAACGTCGGTCTGCTCCTCCGTGGCATCAAGCGCGAGGACGTCGAGCGCGGCCAGGTCATCATCAAGCCCGGTTCGGTCACGCCGCACACCGAGTTCGAGGCCCAGGCCTACATCCTGTCGAAGGACGAGGGTGGCCGTCACACCCCCTTCTTCAACAACTACCGCCCGCAGTTCTACTTCCGTACCACGGACGTAACGGGCGTGGTGACCCTTCCCGAGGGCACCGAGATGGTCATGCCGGGCGACAACACCGTCATGACGGTCAACCTGATTCAGCCGGTTGCCATGGAGGAGGGCCTCAAGTTCGCCATCCGTGAGGGTGGCCGGACCGTCGGCGCCGGCCAGGTCACCAAGATCAACGTCTGATCATCCTCGGATGATCGGATCTGATCCGACCTGGTGATCCGGGGGAGTCGTCCCCCGGGCAACCTGCAAGGGCCCCGCGCACCGTCCTCACGGACGGTGGGCGGGGCCTTTCGCGTTGCCTCCGGGGTCGCGTTGTCTTCGAGGTCGCGCCCGCTTCCGGGGCCGCGTTGCCTTCGGTGGAGGGGGAGGTGCGGCTCTGGCCGGGATGGGGCCTTTGCGCCGAGACCGAAAGTTTTCGAGGCTGCACACCCATTGTTTCGGTGAATTTTCCGACCCAGTATGCAAGTGACGTCAGTGAGTGACGTCAGCGACTGGAGGAGTGTCATGGGTAGCGATGTTCCCCAGCAGCCCAGCCGCAGAGCCGTTCTCGGCACCGGGGCGGGGGTGGGGCTGGGGTGGGGGAGCCTCACGGCCCTCGGTGCGCTCGCGGGGGCTGCGGGACTCTCCGGGGAGGCGCCGGCCGCCACGCCGGGCGGCAGTACGCAGCCGACCGACCCGGGCTCGTACATCTCCTTCAGTGCCCGGCCCGGGGCCTTCCCCTTGGTGAGCTCGGGCCGGGCGGCAGCCCTGGTGGTCGCGGCGGACGACCATCCGGGTGTCGTACGGGTGGTGGGGGACCTGCGGGACGATATCGAACGGGTGACAGGGATACGGCCCGACACCGACCGGCGCGGAACGGCGCGCGGGGTGCGTGGGCACCGGGAGGTGGTCCTCGTCGGGACGATCGGGCGCAGCGCGCTGATCGACGGCCTGGTCGCGGCCGGGACGCTGGACGTCAGCGGCATCGAGGGGAAGTGGGAGACCTCGTTGCAGACCGTGGTCGAGCACCCGCTGCCCGGGGTGGACCGCGCGTTCGTCGTCGCGGGCAGCGATCCGCGCGGGACGATCTTCGGGGTGTACGACGTCTCCCTCGGGATCGGTGTCTCGCCCTGGTACTGGTGGGACGACGTGGTCCCGGTCCGCCGCGACGCGCTCCACGTCCTGCCCGGCCGCCATACGCAGGGCACGCCCGCCGTGAAGTACCGCGGCATCTTCCTCAACGACGAGAACCCGGCGCTCGGCACCTGGGCCCCCGCGTTCTTCGGTCCCGGCAAGGCGCCCGGCCGCCCCGGCGGCTTCAACGCGGACTTCTTCGCCAAGGTCTTCGAGGTGATGCTGCGGCTGAAGGCGAACTACCTGTGGCCGGCGGTGTGGGGGCGCGCGTTCGCCGAGGACGATCCGCTCAACCACGCCCGCGCCAAGGAGTACGGCATCGTCATGGGCACCTCCCACGAGGCGCCCATGATGCGGGGCATCGAGGAGTGGAACCGGCACGCCGTCCCCGCCGTACGCGACAGCGCGGGCCGTATCGTCACCCCCGGGCGCGATCCGTACGGCGGTACGGGCGAGTGGTCGTACGTCCGCAACGCCGAGGCGATCAGGGCGTACTGGCGCGACGGCATCGTCCGGATGGTCGAGGAGGACTTCGAGGGCGTCGTCACCCTCGGCATGCGCGGCAATGGTGACACCGGGCTGCCGGACGGCGACGGCATCGAGCTGATGCGGGAGATCATCGCCGCGCAGCGGAGCATCCTCGCGGAGGTCACCGGCCGGGACCCCGCCGGGATCCCGCAGGTGTGGACGCTCTACAAGGAGGTCCAGCACTACTGGGACCGAGGGCTGCGCGCCCCCGAGGACGTCACCGTCGTCCTCACTGACGACAACTGGGGCAACATCCGCAAGCACCCGGACCCGGCCGAACCCGCCAGGAGCGGTGGCTACGGGCTGTATTACCACTTCGACTACGTGGGCCTCGGCCGCAACTACAAGTGGGTCGACACCACCTCCCTCCCCAACCTGTGGGATCAGCTGTACCAGGCCGTCGCGTACGGCAATCACGGGCTGTGGGTCACCAATGTGGGTGACCTCAAGGGGAACGAACTGCCGACGCAGTTCTTCCTCGACTACGCCTGGAACCCGGACCGTTGGCCGCTCGAACGGCTCCCCGAATGGGAACTGCGCTACGCCCGGCAGAACTTCGGCGAGGCACAGGCCGCCGCCGTCGCCGACGTACTCGCCACCTACGGCCAGCTCCAGTCGCGCCGCAAGCCCGAACTCCTCAACCGGGCCATCACGTTGGATCCCGCGAAGGATCCCGCCCGGGACCGGTCGGCGGTGGTGTACGACGACCGCGCCACGCCGTTCTCGCTCACCGGCCACCGGGAGCTGGAGCGGGTCACCGGCGAATGGCGCCGGCTGGCCGAGGACGCGCGCCGGATCGAACGGCGGCTGCCGGCGGAGGCCCGGGACGCGTGGTTCGAGCTGGTGGGGTACGCGGTCGTGGCCACCGCCAACGTCTACGCGCTGCGCGAGGCGCAGTTCACCAACCTGCTGTACGCGGCACAGGGCCGGGCCGCCACGAACGACCGCGCGTCGGCCGCCGAGGCCCGGCTCGCCGACGACCTCGCCCTCGCGGACCACTACAACCGCCAGGTCGCGGGTGGCAAGTGGCGGGGCTTCCAGACCCAGCCGCACATCGGATACGGGGACATCGAGCGGTACGGCCCCGACGCGCCCTGGCAGCAGCCCGAGCGCAACCATGTGGCCCTGCCCGACGAGATCTTCCCCGCCGTCCAGCGCGTCGAACCGCCGGACACGGCGGCGCTGGGGGTGGCGGTCGACGGGTCGGCGGGGTGGTGGCCGGGGGAGGGAGGGGCTCGGGAGGGTGTGCCTCTCGTGCTGGCCGAGTTCAGTCCGTACCAGACCTGTCCCGACCAGTACATCGAGGTGTTCAACCGGGGGCGGCGGCCGTTCGCGTACCGCGTGGTGCCGTCGGTGGACTGGATCACGGCGGACCACCCGAGCGGCCGGGTCGACCAGCAGGTACGGGTGACCCTGCGGGTGGACTGGTCCCGTGCGCCCTACGGCCGTACGGAGGCGGACATCGCCGTCCATGGCCCGGACGGCGCCGTGGTCACGGTCGGCGCGGTCGCGGCGCGCCCGACGCCGAGCGAGGTGCGGGGGCTGCGCGGGCTGCGGGGCTTCGTGGCGGCGGGCGGCTATGCCGCCATCGACGCGGAGCACTTCACGCGGGCGGTGGGTGGGGACGGCGGGGGCAGCGGGAGTGTTGGGGGCGGTGGGGGTGTTACGTGGCGGCGCGTCGACCGGATCGGGCGTACGGGCGCGGGCATGACCCCCTTCCCGGTCACCGCCCCCCGGCAGACCCCGCGCGGCGGCTCACCCCGGCTGGAGTACGAGATCGGCCTGCTGGCGCCCGGTCCTGTGACGGTCTGGGCGTACGTATCCCCGCGCAACCCGGCGCTGCCGGTCGAGGGTCTGCGGTACGCGGTCTCCTTCGACGACGACGCCCCGCAGACGGTGGACATCATCGCCGCGACCGGTGCCGACGACGGGACCATGAACCGCCAGTGGGCCCGCCACACCTCCGACAACATCAACCGCACCGCCACCCGGCACAGGCTGAGCGGGGCGGGAACACACCGGCTGTCGTTCTGGATGGTGGACCCGACGGTGGTCCTGCAACGGCTGGTGGTGGACACGGGCGGCCTGACGCCGACGTACCTGGGACCGGGGGAGAGCTGGCGGGCGGGGTGAGAGGTGGGCCGGTGACGTGGATGGCGGGTGGGGCCGCCCCCTTGCGGTTGAGTGTGGTGGTTGCGGGCCGGGCGCCAAGGGCGCTCCCGCGTCGCGTCGGCTGTGCCGATTGCGCTGTGCTCCACCTCCCGTACCTGCCCCGAAAGTTCCACTGCCAGAACTGCGACCACCAGACGCACGCTGGCACCGTGGGCGCACTCGACGTTCTACGGGCCGGGCTGGTCCGTCGCGAAACCCAACCGGCGTAGCGAGAAGCCCCCTCGTTCACGAGGGGAGAAGGCACGTTCATGAGCGTGCCGCGGAAGACCGCGCTCGGTGGAGCGCCCTGGGCGCTGCGCGAAACGGACCTGGGCGGATCGCTGCTCATGGCTCCGTGTGATGGCGCTGTCACAGACATGGACCTGGTCGAGCACTCCGTGCGGCAGCGGCTGGGGGCGGGCGATCCGCGCATCGTGGTGGAGCGGGACCCGTACGCGTCCCGGGTGCAGGCGCGGGTCCGCATCCGGACGCTGGAGGCCACGACGGGCACCCGGGCGGAGATCGGCCGAGAGGGCGGTCCGCTGCGCCCCGGGGCGTGGCCGGGGGTTGGGGTATCCGGGGGTGGGGTACCCTTTTGGACCCTGATTGGCCAGGGCCGAGGCGCCTGTGGCACACTGTTCAGGTTGCTCGGTTGAGTGCCAATGCTGTGCGCCTCCCGCCGGGAGGACCGGAAGCGAGTCCCACAGTACTCGTCGTCTCCAACTGCCTTACGGGGCAGCGCTGGGACGGACGTACGGGAATCTTCCGGGAAGTGTCAGTGGGGTACCGACCAGGCTCCCGGTGGCGGAGATGTGACTGCTTGCGCGGTCGCGGTTCTACCCCGGCCCGCGGACTTGGGCCGCGCCCCTCGCAGGGAATTCCTTCGGGAAATTTTCGTGGCGGGGACGCGACACGCCCGACCGCGTGGGTCGGAGAAGAGCCCGGAACTACCGGGTCCCAGAGCGTTACGAGAGACAGGACTACGAAGCAGCCATGGCGGGACAGAAGATCCGCATCCGGCTCAAGGCCTACGACCACGAGGTCATCGATTCCTCGGCGAAGAAGATCGTCGAGACGGTGACGCGTACTGGTGCGTCGGTCGCGGGCCCGGTGCCGCTGCCCACTGAGAAGAACGTGTACTGCGTCATCAAGTCGCCGCACAAGTACAAGGACTCGCGCGAGCACTTCGAGATGCGCACGCACAAGCGCCTGATCGACATTCTCGACCCGACGCCCAAGACCGTTGACTCGTTGATGCGCCTGGACCTTCCGGCCGGCGTCGACATCGAGATCAAGCTCTGAGAGGCACGGAAGAGATGACTAAGCCGATCAAGGGTGTCCTGGGCGAGAAGCTCGGCATGACCCAGGTCTGGGACGAGAACAACCGCGTCGTCCCGGTCACCGTGGTGAAGGCCGGACCCTGCGTCGTTACCCAGGTCCGTACGAATGACTCCGATGGCTACGAGTCGGTCCAGATCGCCTTCGGCGAGATCGACCCTCGCAAGGTGAACAAGCCCCTCAAGGGCCACTTCGCCAAGGCCGACGTGACCCCCCGCCGCCACCTGGTGGAGCTCCGCACCTCCGACGCCAGCGAGTACACGCTCGGCCAGGAGATCACCGCCGCCACGTTCGAGTCCGGCGTCAAGGTTGACGTCACGGGCAAGAGCAAGGGCAAGGGCTTCGCCGGTGTCATGAAGCGTCACAACTTCAAGGGCCTCGGCGCCGGTCACGGCACCCAGCGCAAGCACCGCTCTCCCGGTTCCATCGGTGGCTGCGCCACCCCGGGCCGTGTGTTCAAGGGCCTCCGCATGGCGGGCCGTATGGGCAACGAGCGGGTCACCACCCAGAACCTGACCGTTCACGCCGTTGACGCGGAGAAGGGCCTCATCCTGATCAAGGGTGCGGTTCCTGGTCCGAACGGCGGCCTCGTCCTGGTCCGTACCGCGGCCAAGGGGGCCTGAGGTAACTGATGAGCACCGTTGACATCCTTTCGCCGGCAGGCGACAAGGCCGGGACCGTCGAACTCCCTTCGGAGATCTTCGACGCCAAGGTCAGCATTCCGCTGATCCACCAGGTCGTTGTCGCCCAGCTGGCCGCTGCCCGACAGGGCACGCACAAGACCAAGACCCGCGGCGAAGTCCGTGGTGGTGGCAAGAAGCCGTACCGCCAGAAGGGCACCGGCCGCGCCCGTCAGGGTTCGACCCGCGCTCCGCAGTTCGCCGGTGGTGGCGTCGTCCACGGCCCCGTGCCGCGTGACTACTCGCAGCGGACCCCGAAGAAGATGAAGGCCGCCGCCCTGCGCGGTGCCCTCACCGACCGGGCCCGTCACTCCCGTATCCACGTCGTGTCCGGCGTGGTCGACGGCGCGGTCTCCACCAAGGCCGCGAAGACGCTGCTGGGCAAGATCTCCGAGCGCAAGAACGTGCTCCTGATCGCCGAGCGCTCCGACGAGGCCGCGTGGCTCTCCGCCCGCAACCTGCCCCAGGTGCACATCCTGGCGCCGGGCCAGCTGAACACGTACGACGTGATCGTCTCCGACGACGTGGTCTTCACCCAGGCCGCTTTCGAGTCCTTCGTGTCTGGCCCCAAGGCCGACAACAACGAAGGGGACGAAGCCTGATGGCCGAGATCACCAGCAAGACCTTCGAGGACCCGCGCGACATTCTTGTCAAGCCCGTGGTCTCCGAGAAGAGCTACGCGCTGCTCGACGAGAACAAGTACACGTTCATCGTGGCGCCCCACGCCAACAAGACCCAGATCAAGCAGGCCGTGGAAGCGGTCTTCTCGGTCAAGGTCGCCGGGGTCAACACGATCAACCGCCAGGGCAAGCGCAAGCGCACCCGCACCGGTTTCGGCAAGCGCGCCAACACCAAGCGCGCCATCGTGACCCTTGCCGAGGGCGACCGTATCGACATCTTCGGCGGCCCGACCTCCTGACGGAGGTCGAGACGTCCAGGATCCGGAATTCTTCCGAGGACTGAGAGACAATGGGTATCCGCAAGTACAAGCCGACGACTCCGGGCCGTCGTGGCTCCAGCGTCGCCGACTTTGTCGAGATCACGCGGTCCACGCCGGAGAAGTCGCTGGTCCGCCCGCTGCACAGCAAGGGCGGCCGTAACAACGCCGGTCGTGTGACCGTTCGCCACCAGGGTGGTGGCCACAAGCGCGCCTACCGCGTGATCGACTTCCGTCGTCACGACAAGGACGGCGTGCCGGCCAAGGTCGCGCACATCGAGTACGACCCCAACCGCACCGCCCGCATCGCGCTGCTGCACTACGCAGACGGCGAGAAGCGCTACATCATCGCCCCGGCCAAGCTGAGCCAGGGCGACCGGGTTGAGAACGGCCCCGGGGCCGACATCAAGCCGGGCAACAACCTGCCGCTGCGCAACATCCCGGTGGGTACGACCATCCACGCCATCGAGATGCGTCCCGGCGGCGGCGCGAAGATCTCCCGTTCCGCGGGCGCTTCGGTCCAGCTGCTGGCGAAGGAGGGCTCCATGGCCACCCTTCGTATGCCCTCCGGCGAAGTCCGGATGGTCGACGTACGCTGCCGCGCCACGATCGGCGAGGTCGGCAACGCCGAGCAGTCGAACATCAACTGGGGCAAGGCCGGCCGTATGCGCTGGAAGGGCGTACGCCCGACCGTCCGCGGTGTCGCGATGAACCCGGTCGACCACCCGCACGGTGGTGGTGAGGGCAAGACCTCCGGTGGTCGCCACCCGGTCAGCCCGTGGGGTCAGAAGGAGGGTCGTACTCGCTCGCCGAAGAAGGCAAGCAGCAAGTACATCGTCCGCCGCCGCAAGACGAACAAGAAGCGCTAGGAGCGGGTTTAGATGCCGCGCAGTCTCAAGAAGGGGCCCTTCGTCGACGGACACCTCATCAAGAAGGTGGACGTACAGAACGAGGCAGGCACCAAGAACGTCATCAAGACCTGGTCCCGTCGCTCGATGATCATCCCGGCCATGCTCGGCCACACGATCGCGGTGCACAACGGCAAGATCCACGTCCCGGTGTTCGTCACCGAGTCGATGGTCGGCCACAAGCTCGGCGAGTTCTCGCCGACTCGCACCTTCCGCGGCCACGTCAAGGACGACCGGAAGTCGAAGCGCCGCTAACGCGGGGTGACTGACTATGACTTACACCGAAGGGACAACCATGGAAGCCAGGGCCCAGGCGCGGTACATCCGCGTCACGCCCATGAAGGCCCGCCGAGTGGTGGACCTCATCCGTGGCATGGATGCCACGGAGGCTCAGGCGGTCCTGCGCTTCGCCCCGCAGGCCGCGAGCGTGACGGTAGGCAAGGTGCTCGACAGCGCCATTGCCAATGCCGCTCACAACTACGACCACACCGACGCCTCTTCGCTGGTCATCAGCGAGGCGTACGTGGACGAAGGTCCGACCCTGAAGCGGTTCCGTCCGCGCGCACAGGGCCGGGCCTACCGGATCCGTAAGCGGACCAGCCACATCACCGTGGTCGTCAGCAGCAAGGAAGGAACCCGGTAATGGGCCAGAAGGTTAACCCGCATGGGTTCCGGCTCGGTATCACCACGGACTTCAAGTCCCGTTGGTATGCCGACAAGCTGTACAAGGACTACGTCAAGGAAGACGTTGCCATTCGTCGCATGATGACGAAGGGCATGGAGCGGGCCGGCATCTCGAAGGTCGAGATCGAGCGCACCCGCGACCGAGTCCGCGTGGACATCCACACCGCGCGTCCGGGCATCGTCATCGGTCGCCGCGGCGCCGAGGCGGACCGTATCCGCGGCGAGCTGGAGAAGCTGACCGGCAAGCAGGTCCAGCTGAACATCCTCGAGGTCAAGAACCCCGAGGTGGACGCTCAGCTGGTGGCCCAGGCCGTCGCCGAGCAGCTGTCCTCCCGCGTCTCCTTCCGTCGCGCCATGCGTAAGAGCATGCAGTCGACGATGAAGGCCGGCGCCAAGGGCATCAAGATCCAGTGCGGTGGCCGTCTCGGCGGCGCCGAGATGTCCCGCTCGGAGTTCTACCGCGAGGGCCGCGTGCCCCTGCACACGCTCCGCGCGAACGTGGACTACGGCTTCTTCGAGGCCAAGACGACCTTCGGCCGTATCGGTGTGAAGGTCTGGATCTACAAGGGCGACGTCAAGAACATCGCCGAGGTGCGCGCCGAGAACGCCGCGGCCCGCGCCGGCAACCGTCCGGCCCGTGGTGGCGGCAACGACCGCCCCGCCGGCCGCGGTGGCCGCGGTGGCGAGCGTGGCGGCCGTGGCCGCAAGCCGCAGGGCACGGGAGCGGAGGCCCCCAAGGCCGACGCCACCACCGCTGCGCCGGCCGCTGAGGCGACGACCTCTTCTACCGGCGGAACGGAGGCCTGACCGAAATGCTGATCCCCCGTAGGGTCAAGCACCGCAAGCAGCACCACCCGAAGCGCAGCGGTATGTCCAAGGGTGGCACGCAGGTTGCGTTCGGCGAATACGGTATCCAGGCGCTGACCCCCGCGTACGTGACGAACCGTCAGATCGAGGCCGCTCGTATCGCGATGACCCGTCACATCAAGCGTGGCGGCAAGGTCTGGATCAACATTTACCCGGACCGTCCGCTCACCAAGAAGCCCGCCGAGACCCGCATGGGTTCCGGTAAGGGTTCCCCCGAGTGGTGGATCGCGAACGTCAAGCCCGGTCGGGTGATGTTCGAGCTGTCCTACCCGAACGAGAAGATTGCGCGTGAGGCGCTTACCCGCGCTGCTCACAAGCTTCCGATGAAGTGCCGGATCGTTCGGCGCGAGGCAGGTGAGTCGTGATGGCGGCCATTACCAAGGCGTCCGAACTGCGCGAGCTGGGCAACGAGGAGCTTGTCGCCAAGCTTCGCGAGGCCAAGGAAGAGCTGTTCAATCTCCGCTTCCAGGCGGCGACCGGTCAGCTCGAAAACCACGGGCGGCTGAAGCTCGTGCGCAAGGACATCGCGCGGATCTACACCCTGATGCGTGAGCGCGAGCTGGGCATCGAGACGGTGGAGAGCGCCTGATGACTGAGAACAACGTGACCGAGACCACGGCCGACCGCGGCTTCCGCAAGACCCGTGAGGGTCTGGTCGTCAGCGACAAGATGGACAAGACCGTCGTCGTCGCTGTCGAGGACCGTGTGAAGCACGCGCTGTACGGCAAGGTCATCCGCCGTACGAACAAGCTCAAGGCGCACGACGAGCAGAACACCGCCGGCATCGGCGACCGCGTCCTCCTGATGGAGACCCGGCCGCTGTCCGCCTCGAAGCGGTGGCGCATCGTCGAGATCCTCGAGAAGGCCAAGTAATTCCGTAATACCTCTGAGGGGGTTTCCCCTCGGAACAGTTCCGCCAGGCTCCGGGGCCCGCTCGCTTGAGCGGGCCCCGGGGAACCGGCAGACGATCAGGAGATAGACGTGATCCAGCAGGAGTCGCGACTGCGCGTCGCCGACAACACGGGTGCGAAGGAAATTCTCACCATCCGTGTTCTCGGTGGCTCGGGTCGCCGCTACGCGGGCATCGGCGATGTCATCGTCGCCACCGTCAAGGACGCGATCCCCGGTGGCAACGTGAAGAAGGGTGACGTCGTCAAGGCGGTCATCGTTCGCACCGTCAAGGAGCGCCGCCGTCCCGACGGCTCGTACATCCGCTTCGACGAGAACGCCGCCGTCATTCTGAAGAACGACGGCGACCCTCGCGGCACCCGTATCTTCGGCCCGGTCGGCCGTGAGCTGCGCGAGAAGAAGTTCATGAAGATCATCTCGCTCGCGCCGGAGGTGCTGTAAGCATGAAGATCAAGAAGGGCGACCTGGTTCAGGTCATCACCGGTAAGGACAAGGGCAAGCAGGGCAAGGTCATCGTGGCCTACCCCACGCAGGACCGTGTTCTCGTCGAGGGTGTCAACCGGGTCAAGAAGCACACCAAGGCCGGTCAGACGGCTCGCGGTTCGCAGACCGGCGGCATTGTGACCACCGAGGCCCCCGTCCACGTCAGCAATGTTCAGCTGGTTGTGGAAAAGGACGGCAAGAAGGTTGTCACTCGCGTCGGCTACCGCTTTGACGACGAGGGCAACAAGATCCGCGTTGCCAAGCGGACCGGTGAGGACATCTGATGACTGCCACCACTACCGCGCCGCGTCTGAAGCTGCGCTACCGCGAGGAAATCGCCGGCAAGATGCGTGAGGAGTTCTCGTACGAGAACGTCATGCAGATCCCCGGTCTCGTCAAGATCGTGGTCAACATGGGTGTGGGCGACGCCGCCCGCGACTCCAAGCTGATCGAGGGTGCCATCAAGGACCTCACCACGATCACCGGCCAGAAGCCGTCCGTCACCAAGGCCCGCAAGTCGATCGCGCAGTTCAAGCTGCGCGAGGGACAGCCGATCGGCTGCCACGTCACCCTCCGCGGTGACCGCATGTGGGAGTTCCTGGACCGTACGCTGTCGCTCGCGCTGCCGCGTATCCGTGACTTCCGTGGTCTGTCGCCGAAGCAGTTCGACGGCCGTGGCAACTACACCTTCGGTCTCACGGAGCAGGTCATGTTCCACGAGATCGACCAGGACAAGATCGACCGGGTCCGGGGCATGGACATCACCGTGGTCACCACGGCGGTCAACGACGACGAGGGTCGTGCCCTCCTTCGTCACCTCGGCTTCCCGTTCAAGGAGAACTGACCGTGGCGAAGAAGGCTCTGATCGCTAAGGCCGCTCGCAAGCCGAAGTTCGGCGTGCGCGGCTACACCCGCTGCCAGCGCTGCGGCCGTCCGCACTCTGTCTACCGCAAGTTCGGCCTGTGCCGCGTGTGCCTTCGTGAGATGGCCCACCGCGGCGAGCTGCCGGGCGTGACCAAGAGCTCCTGGTAGTCCTCAATCCAATCCGTCGGCCGAAGGCCACCCTTGAGGGGTGGCGGTCGGGCGACGGGTGGGCGGACTGCTCGAAGCTCTCGGTAAGCAATTCGGGTTGGCGGGAGCCCTCCTCCACATAGCGTAGGCTTGTGGGGTTGGGCGCCCGCCGTCCATGACTGACTTACTACGCCGTAGGTCCCCGCACCGCACCCGTCCCGGCTCTGACCGGGGAGAGGGATGGCGCATACAGGAAACCCCGGCGAGAGAGGCCGAAGGCCAATTCATGACCATGACTGATCCCATCGCAGACATGCTCACGCGTCTGCGCAACGCGAACTCGGCATACCACGACGACGTCGTGATGCCGCACAGCAAGATCAAGTCGCACATCGCGGAGATCCTCCAGCAGGAGGGCTTCATCACCGGCTGGAAGGTCGAGGACGCCGAGGTCGGCAAGAACCTCGTCCTGGAGCTGAAGTTCGGCCCGAACCGCGAGCGTTCGATCGCCGGCATCAAGCGCATCTCCAAGCCGGGTCTGCGCGTGTACGCGAAGTCCACCAACCTGCCGAAGGTTCTCGGCGGCCTGGGCGTGGCGATCATCTCCACGTCCCACGGTCTCCTGACCGGCCAGCAGGCCAGCAAGAAGGGCGTAGGTGGGGAAGTCCTCGCCTACGTCTGGTAGTCGGGAACGGAGGAAAAGCTCATGTCGCGAATCGGCAAGCTCCCCATCCAGGTTCCCGCCGGTGTGGACGTCACCATCGAAGGCCGCACGGTCGCGGTGAAGGGCCCCAAGGGTTCCCTCTCGCACACCGTTGCCGCGCCGATCGAGGTCACCAAGGGCGAGGACGGCACCCTCTCGGTGCTGCGCCCCAACGACGAGCGTCAGAACAAGGCCCTCCACGGCCTGTCCCGCACGCTGGTGGCGAACATGATCACCGGCGTGACCGCGGGATACATCAAGGCGCTCGAAATCAGCGGTGTCGGTTACCGAGTTCAGGCGAAGGGCTCCAACCTGGAGTTCGCCCTGGGCTACAGCCACCCGATTCTCATCGAGGCCCCCGAAGGCATCACCTTCAAGGTCGAGACGCCCACGAAGTTCACGGTCGAGGGCATCGACAAGCAGAAGGTCGGCGAGGTCGCCGCTAAGATCCGCAAGCTGCGGAAGCCCGACCCGTACAAGGCCAAGGGCGTCAAGTACGCGGGCGAGGTCATCCGCCGCAAGGTCGGAAAGGCGGGTAAGTAAGCCATGGCATACGGTGTAAAGATCGCCAAGGGTGACGCGTACAAGCGCGCCGCCATCAAGCGTCGTCACATCCGCGTCCGCAAGCACGTCTCCGGTACGCCGGAGCGTCCTCGCCTGGTCGTGACGCGCTCCAACCGCAACATCGTCGCGCAGGTCATCGACGACATCGCGGGCCACACGCTCGCGTCGGCGTCGACGCTGGACACCTCGATCCGCGGTGGCGAGGGCGACAAGAGCGCCCAGGCCCAGCGGGTCGGCGCACTGGTCGCCGAGCGCGCCAAGGCCGCCGGTGTCGAAGCCGTCGTGTTCGACCGTGGTGGCAACAGGTACGCCGGGCGCATTGCCGCTCTGGCTGACGCCGCCCGCGAAGCCGGGCTGAAGTTCTAAGCCCCGGTTCCGGGACTAACGGACGTAACAGAGAGAGGTAAATCCAATGGCTGGACCCCAGCGCCGCGGAAGCGGTGCCGGTGGCGGCGAGCGGCGGGACCGGAAGGGTCGCGACGGTGGCCCTGCCGCCGAGAAGACCGCTTACGTTGAGCGCGTTGTCGCGATCAACCGTGTCGCCAAGGTTGTGAAGGGTGGTCGTCGCTTCAGCTTCACCGCGCTTGTCGTGGTAGGCGACGGTGACGGCACCGTGGGTGTCGGTTACGGGAAGGCGAAGGAGGTTCCGGCCGCCATCGCCAAGGGTGTTGAGGAGGCCAAGAAGAACTTCTTCAAGGTCCCCCGTATCCAGGGCACGATCCCTCACCCGATCCAGGGCGAGAAGGCCGCGGGCGTTGTCCTGCTCAAGCCCGCTTCCCCCGGTACCGGCGTTATCGCCGGTGGTCCGGTGCGTGCGGTGCTGGAGTGCGCGGGCGTGCACGACATCCTGTCGAAGTCGCTCGGCTCGGACAACGCGATCAACATCGTTCACGCGACCGTGGCGGCCCTCAAGGGCCTGCAGCGTCCCGAGGAGATCGCGGCTCGCCGTGGTCTGCCCCTCGAGGACGTCGCCCCCGCGGCTCTGCTGCGTGCGCGTGCGGGAGCGGGTGCGTAATGGCCCGTCTCAAGATCACGCAGACGAAGTCGTACATCGGTAGCAAGCAGAACCACCGCGACACCCTGCGTTCGCTCGGCCTCAAGCGGGTCAGCGACACGGTTGTCAAGGAGGACCGCCCCGAGTTCCGCGGCATGGTGCACACCGTCCGCCACCTCGTGACGGTTGAGGAGGTCGACTGACATGGGCGAGAACAGTCCGCTGAAGGCCCATGACCTCCGTCCTGCCCCGGGCGCCAAGACCGCCAAGACCCGTGTGGGTCGTGGTGAGGCGTCCAAGGGTAAGACCGCAGGTCGTGGTACCAAGGGAACCAAGGCCCGTTACCAGGTTCCGGCACGCTTCGAGGGTGGGCAGATGCCCCTCCACATGCGTCTGCCGAAGCTCAAGGGCTTCAAGAACCCGTTCCGCACCGAGTACCAGGTCGTGAACCTGGACAAGCTCTCCGCTCTCTACCCCGAGGGCGGCGAGGTCACGGTGGCCGATCTGGTCACCAAGGGTGCGGTACGCAAGAACAGCCTCGTCAAGGTCCTGGGCCAGGGCGAGATCTCCGTAGCGCTGCAGGTTTCGGTCGACGCCGTCTCCGGCTCCGCCAAGGAGAAGATTGCCGCCGCCGGCGGCACCGTCACCGAGCTCGTCTGAGACAACTCGATGGCCTGAACATCCGACCGGGGATGCCTCTCAAAAGGGGCATCCCCGGTTGGTCGTTCCAAGGGGGGCACAGTCGCCGGTAAGGTGGCGTGCGTTGTTGCTGTATTGAAGCCGGGGGCTTGCCCCCGGGTCCCGGGGTACGTCTCCCGGATCCGTTCGTTCCGTATCCGTCGATCCTCAATACCGTCACCTCTGACGCAGTAGCGCGGGGGTCGCAGGAGGCACCGTGCTCACCGCGTTCGCCCGGGCGTTCAAGACGCCCGACCTGCGCAAGAAGCTGCTCTTCACGCTGGCCATCATCGTGCTGTACCGGCTCGGGGCGCATGTGCCCGTCCCCGGTGTCAGTTACGAGAATGTCCAGATCTGTGTCGACGCGGCCCAGAAGGGCAATAACAGCCTGTTCGGCTTGGTGAACATGTTCAGCGGCGGGGCGCTGCTGCAGATCACTATCTTCGCGCTCGGCATCATGCCGTACATCACCGCGAGCATCATCCTGCAGCTGCTGACCGTGGTCATCCCCAGGCTGGAGGCCCTCAAGAAGGAGGGGCAGTCCGGCCAGGCGAAGATCACGCAGTACACCCGCTATCTGACGATCGCCCTCGCTGTTCTCCAGGGCACCGGACTTGTCGCCACCGCGCGCAGCGGTGCGCTCTTCAGCGGCTGCCCGACCGCTTCCCAGATCGTGCCCGACAAGTCGATCTTCGTCACCGTCGTCATGATCATCACGATGACCGCCGGTACCGCGGCCGTCATGTGGCTCGGTGAGCTCGTCACCGACCGCGGCATCGGCAACGGCATGTCCATCCTCATGTTCATCTCGATCGCCGCCGGCTTCCCCGGCGCGCTGTGGGCCATCAAGGAGAGCGGCACGCTCGCCGATGGCTGGATCGAGTTCGGTACGGTCATCCTGATCGGCTTCGTGATGGTGGCCCTGGTCGTCTTCGTCGAGCAGGCGCAGCGCAGGATCCCGGTCCAGTACGCGAAGCGCATGATCGGCCGCAGGTCCTACGGCGGCACGTCGACCTACATCCCGCTGAAGGTGAATCAGGCGGGTGTGATCCCCGTCATCTTCGCCTCCTCGCTCCTCTACATCCCGGCGCTGGTCGCGCAGTTCTCCAGTGGGACCTCGGGGTGGAAGACCTGGATCGAGGCGCACTTCGTCAGGGGTGACCATCCGTACTACATCGCCACATACTTCGTGCTGATCGTGTTCTTCGCCTTCTTCTACGTGGCGATCTCGTTCAACCCCGAAGAAGTTGCTGACAACATGAAGAAGTATGGTGGCTTCATCCCGGGTATCCGGGCAGGTCGACCTACAGCCGAGTACCTGAGCTACGTGCTCAACAGGATCACTTGGCCGGGCTCGCTGTACCTGGGTCTGATTGCTCTCGTTCCGACGATGGCGTTGGCAGGCTTCGGCGGTGCGAACCAGAACTTCCCGTTCGGCGGGACGAGCATCCTGATCATCGTGGGTGTGGGTCTGGAGACCGTCAAGCAGATCGAGAGCCAGCTTCAGCAGCGCAATTACGAAGGGTTCCTCCGCTGATGCGAATCGTCCTCGTCGGGCCTCCTGGTGCGGGCAAGGGAACGCAGGCCGCGTACCTTGCCAAGAATCTCTCGATTCCGCACATCTCCACGGGTGACCTCTTCCGCGCCAACATCAGCAAGGGCACGGCTCTCGGCAAACAGGCGAAGGCGTTCATGGACGCCGGAAACCTCGTTCCCGACGAGGTGACCATCGCGATGGCGCAGGATCGGATGGCCCAGCCCGACGCGGAGAACGGGTTTCTCCTCGATGGCTTCCCGCGCAATGTGTCGCAGGCGAAGGCGCTGGACGAGGCGCTCACCGCGGACGGCGTGAAGCTGGACGCGGTGCTGGACCTGGAGGTCCCCGAGGCGGAGGTCGTGAAGCGGATCGCCGGCCGGCGCATCTGCCGTAACGACAGCGCGCACGTCTTCCATGTGACGTACAGCCAGCCGGTGGCCGAGGGTGTCTGTGACATCTGCGGCGGTGAGCTGTACCAGCGGGACGACGACTCCGAGGAGACGGTACGCACCCGTCTCGAGGTCTACCACACGCAGACCGAGCCGATCATCGACCACTACCGGGCACAGAGCCTGGTCGTGACGATCTCCGCGCTCGGCAAGGTCACCGAGGTGACCGAGCGCGCGATGGAGGCGCTCGGGCGGGGCCGGGCCGAGGTCTGAGTTCCCGGACCCGAGGGTCCGAGCAGGACAAGTATTGGTGAGGCCGTGGTGTCCTTCGGGGCGCCGCGGCCTTACTGTTGAACATGGTGTTCATTAAGTAGAAGTACGGGAAGGCTTAGGCATGGTGCAGATCAAGACCCCCGAGCAGATCGCGAAGATGCGTGAGGCGGGGCTGGTCGTCGCCGCCGTCCACGCGGCCACGAGCGAGGCCGCGGTGCCCGGCGCCACCACCCGCGATCTGGACCAGGTCGCGCGCAAGGTGCTGGCCGAGCACAACGCCAAGCCGAACTTCCTCGGATACGGCGGGTTCCCCGCGACGATCTGCACTTCGGTCAACGAGGTCGTCGTCCACGGCATCCCCGACGACAGGACCGTCCTCAAGGACGGCGACATCATCTCCATCGACGCCGGCGCGATCATCGACGGCTGGCACGGTGACGCGGCCTTCACCGCGTTCGTCGGCACCGGTCACGCTCCGGAGCTGGTCGAGCTGTCGCGGGTGACCGAGGAGTCGATGTGGGCCGGGATCGCCGCGATGCGCGCCGGCAACCGGCTGGTGGACGTGTCCCGCGCCATCGAGACGTACATCCGGCGCCAGCCCCGCCCCGGCGGCGGCAAGTACGGGATCATCGAGGAGTACGGCGGCCACGGCATCGGTACCGAGATGCACATGGAGCCCCACCTGCTGAACTACGTCACGCGCAAGCGCGGCAAGGGACCCAAGCTGGTCCCGGGCTTCTGTCTGGCCATCGAGCCGATGGTGTCCCTCGGCACCCCGCACACGGAGGTGCTGGAGGACGAGTGGACCGTCATCACCACCGACGGCACCTGGTCCTCGCACTGGGAGCACTCCGTGGCGCTCACGGAGGCCGGTCCGCTGGTGCTGACCTCCCCGGACGGCGGGAAGGCGAAGCTCGCGGAGCTGGGCGTCACCGCGGCGCCCGACCCTCTCGCTTAAAAATCATCCCTGGGGGGCAGACTCAACGGATTCGTCTTTTCGAGGGTGCTCCCGTAGACTGACGCGTCGGCTCTGGTGTATCCGTGTGTCCTCATGCGGCTGCCAGAATCGATCAAGGTAGCCGATTCGAAGGGCGAAGCGTGGCCAAGAAGCAAGGTGCCATCGAAATTGAGGGCACCGTGATCGAGTCCCTCCCGAACGCCATGTTCAAGGTGGAGCTGCAGAACGGTCACAAGGTCCTCGCGCACATCAGCGGCAAGATGCGGATGCACTACATCCGAATCCTTCCCGATGACCGGGTCGTGGTGGAGCTGTCTCCGTACGACCTGACGCGTGGCCGGATCGTCTACCGATACAAGTAGATCTTGCTGGCGCCCCTCAGACGGGTGTCCGCACTGACCCGGAGAACCTCAATCCCATGAAGGTCAAGCCGAGCGTCAAGAAGATCTGCGACAAGTGCAAGGTGATCCGCCGTCACGGTCGGGTCATGGTCATCTGCGACAACCTGCGCCACAAGCAGCGCCAGGGCTGACGTACGACCGCCTGCCTCTCGCAGTACTTCGCGCGACGCGAGCAACATCGTAATTACGCAGTGTCCGGCCCCCGTCTCATGACAGGGCGGTCGACACCTCCGGCGGAGGCCGGAGACCCGGAGGAATTCGTCCGGGAAAGACACTGCGGAAGACCTCCGACTCAATCAGGAGCCATGAATGGCACGCCTCGCAGGCGTTGACCTCCCGCGCGAAAAGCGCGTCGAGGTCGCCCTCACCTACGTCTTCGGTATCGGGCGCACCCGGTCCAAGGAGACCCTCGCCGCCACCGGCGTTGACCCCAACATCCGTGTCCGCGACCTTGCCGAGGAAGACCTCGTCAAGATCCGCGAGTACGTGGACGCCAACCTCAAGACCGAGGGTGACCTCCGTCGCGAGATCGCCGCCGACATCCGCCGCAAGGTCGAGATCGGCTGCTACCAGGGTCTGCGTCACCGTCGTGGCCTGCCGGTGCACGGTCAGCGCACCAGCACGAACGCTCGTACCCGCAAGGGCCCGCGTCGCGCCATCGCCGGCAAGAAGAAGCCGGGCAAGAAGTAGTCCTCAGCCGGACGCTCATCAGCGGTCTTCGCTGTAGGACCGACCACCTCCCTGTAGGAGAAACAGATGCCCCCCAAGGGTCGTCAGGGCGCTGCCAAGAAGGTGCGCCGCAAGGAAAAGAAGAACGTCGCTCATGGGCACGCCCACATCAAGAGCACGTTCAACAACACCATCGTCTCGATCACGGACCCCTCGGGCAACGTGATCTCCTGGGCCTCCGCCGGCCACGTCGGCTTCAAGGGCTCGCGCAAGTCCACCCCCTTCGCCGCGCAGATGGCCGCCGAGTCGGCCGCCCGCCGCGCGCAGGAGCACGGCATGCGCAAGGTCGACGTCTTCGTCAAGGGTCCCGGCTCCGGCCGTGAGACCGCGATCCGCTCGCTCCAGGCCACCGGCCTGGAGGTGGGTTCGATCCAGGACGTCACCCCCACCCCGCACAACGGCTGCCGCCCGCCGAAGCGCCGCCGCGTCTGACGCACGGCATCGGCCACGGGGGTTTCCGGCTGGGGGTGTGGGGGTTATTCCCCACATGTCTCAGTACGGCTGCCGCCCGCCGAAGCGCCGCCGCGTCTGACGTACGGCGTGTGTGTCCGACGTACGTCCACGTCTGACGCACGGTGTGTGTGACGTACGGCGTCGCGCCGCAAGGCTGAGGTTCCGGGCGGTACGGCTCTTCGGGGCTGTGCCGCCCGTACCCTTGCACAGAGGGCATCAAATAGTGGGTGCCCACGACTGAAGGATTTCGACATGCTTATCGCTCAGCGCCCCTCGCTGACCGAAGAGGTCGTTGACGAGTACCGCTCGCGGTTCGTCATCGAGCCGCTGGAGCCGGGCTTCGGCTACACCCTCGGCAACTCCCTCCGCCGTACGCTGCTCTCCTCGATCCCCGGTGCCGCTGTCACCAGCATCCGCATCGACGGCGTCCTGCACGAGTTCACCACCGTGCCGGGGGTCAAGGAAGACGTCACCGACCTCATCCTCAACATCAAGCAGCTGGTCGTCTCCTCGGAGCACGACGAGCCGGTCGTGATGTACCTGCGCAAGCAGGGTCCTGGCCTGGTCACCGCCGCCGACATCGCGCCTCCGGCCGGTGTCGAGGTCCACAACCCGGACCTCGTGCTGGCGACGCTGAACGGCAAGGGCAAGCTGGAGATGGAGCTGACCGTCGAGCGCGGTCGCGGCTACGTCTCCGCCGTTCAGAACAAGCAGGTCGGCCAGGAGATCGGCCGTATCCCGGTCGACTCCATCTACTCGCCGGTGCTCAAGGTCACGTACAAGGTCGAGGCGACCCGTGTCGAGCAGCGCACCGACTTCGACAAGCTGATCGTCGACGTCGAGACCAAGCAGGCCATGCGGCCGCGCGACGCCATGGCGTCCGCCGGTAAGACGCTGGTCGAGCTGTTCGGTCTCGCGCGCGAGCTGAACATCGACGCCGAGGGCATCGACATGGGCCCGTCGCCCACGGACGCCGCGCTCGCCGCCGATCTCGCCCTGCCGATCGAGGAGCTGGAGCTCACCGTTCGGTCGTACAACTGCCTCAAGCGCGAGGGCATCCACTCCGTGGGTGAGCTGGTCGCGCGGTCCGAGGCCGATCTGCTCGACATCCGCAACTTCGGTGCGAAGTCGATCGACGAGGTCAAGGCGAAGCTGGCCGGCATGGGCCTGGCGCTCAAGGACAGCCCGCCCGGATTCGACCCGACCGCCGCCGCCGACGCCTTCGGCGCGGACGACGACGCGGACGCGGGCTTCGTGGAGACCGAGCAGTACTGATCTTTCGCGGGGCGACCGCCCCGTGGGAACTGACACCGGTACCTGACACGGCCGGTGCAGATATGAAGGAGTAGGACCATGCCTCAGCCC
This sequence comes from Streptomyces sp. NPDC088554, assembly GCF_044752945.1. NCBI lineage: Bacteria > Bacillati > Actinomycetota > Actinomycetes > Kitasatosporales > Streptomycetaceae > Streptomyces > Streptomyces sp. NPDC088554. The sequence continues at coordinate 180,504 of NZ_JBIVMF010000005.1, forward strand.
GCCAAGGGTGCCCGTCTGGGCGGCAGCGCCGCGCACGAGAAGCTTCTCCTCGCGAACCTCGCGAAGTCGCTCTTCGAGCACGGCCGTATCACCACCACCGAGGCCAAGGCGCGTCGTCTGCGTCCGGTCGCGGAGCGCTTCATCACCAAGGCGAAGAAGGGCGACATCCACAACCGTCGCCAGGTTCTTCAGTCGATCACGGACAAGGGCGTCGTGCACACGCTCTTCACCGAGATCGCCCCCCGGTACGAGAACCGCCCCGGTGGTTACACCCGTATCACCAAGATCGGCAACCGTCGTGGCGACAACGCCCCGATGGCGGTCATCGAGCTGGTCGAGGCGCTGACCGTGGCCCAGGAGGCCACCGGTGAGGCCGAGGCCGCGACCAAGCGCGCGGTCAAGGAAGACGCCCTCAAGAAGGACGAGGCTCCGGCCGAGACCGTCGTCGAGGACGCCGAGCCTGCCGAGGTCAAGGACGAGGCCGAGTCCAAGGACGCCTGAGTCCGGACATGGCTGACGGGCGGGTCCGCTCCCTTCTGGGGGCGGGCCCGTTTCGCTTTGAGTGACTGCTCCGAGGGGACTGACAGCGGATGAGTGAGGATGTCGAGGGCGCGGCGCCCGGACACGTACGGGTGCGGCTGGACCTGAGCTACGACGGCCGGGACTTCTCCGGCTGGGCCAGGCAGAAGACCCGGCGCACCGTCCAGGGTGAGATCGAGGACGCGCTGCGTACGGTGACGCGGTCCTCGCGTACGTACGAGCTGACCGTCGCCGGGCGTACGGACGCCGGGGTGCACGCGCGCGGGCAGGTCGCGCACGTGGACCTGCCCGACGAGGTGTGGGCCGAGCACGGTGAGAAGCTGCTGCGGCGGCTCGCGGGACGGCTGCCGCACGATGTACGCGTGTGGAGTGTGGCCGAGGCGCCCGCGGGGTTCAACGCGCGTTTCTCGGCGGTGTGGCGGCGTTACGCGTACCGGGTGACCGACCATCCGGGCGGCGCCGATCCGCTGCTGCGCGGTCATGTGCTGTGGCACGACTGGACGTTGGACGTGGCGGCGATGAACGCGGCGTCGGCCGGGCTGCTGGGCGAGCACGACTTCGCGGCGTACTGCAAGCGGCGCGAGGGCGCCACGACCATCCGTACGCTCCAGCGGCTGGAGTGGGAGCGGGACGCGAGCGGTGTGATCACCGCGACCGTACGGGCGGACGCCTTCTGCCACAACATGGTGCGTTCCCTGGTGGGAGCGTTGCTGTTCGTGGGGGACGGGCACCGTCCGGTGGAGTGGCCCGCGAAGGTGCTGGCGACCGGGGTGCGGGACTCGGCGGTCCATGTCGTACGGCCGCACGGGCTGACCCTGGAGGAAGTCGGCTACCCGGCCGACGAGTTGCTCGCCGCGCGGAGCCGGCAGGCGCGCAACAAGCGCACTCTGGGCGGGACTTCGGGCGCGGGCTGCTGTTGAGAGCCTGCGCCCGAAGCCGGGCCCGGGGTCCGTCCTACTGCTCCACCGGTACGGTGGCCGCCGCCGATGCCTGGGCCTGGCCGCGCGCGAGGATACGGCGGAAGGCGAACTCCGCGACGTCGTCACCGACGGCGAAGACCTTCTTGTCCGAAGTGACCACGTTCTGGCCGTTGGTGAAGCCGCCGACCGTGAAGTAGACGTATCTGCCGTACGAGTTGGTGGTCTTGCGGCAGATCGAGGGCGCCCGGCAGAAGGTCGGGACGCCATTGCCGGAGAGCGAGGCGATACCGCCGCTGTTCGCCTCTTTCTTGGCCTTCAGCGCCTGCGCCTCCTCTCCGAAGACGGCGATGCCGATGGTGACGGCGATGCCGTTCTTGCTGAAGGTCGCGCGGATGACCTGGTCGCAGCTGTTGGAGGCCAGGATGGAGCCGAGCGCCCCCTGGGCCGCCGCCGCGCAGTTGGTGGTGGCCGTGGTGGCGCCCTTGCGGTAGGAACGGCCGTCCACGGAGAGGGAAGTGTCCGGGAAGAGTGTTTCTGCGCTCAGGGGCGCTCTGTCCTTGTCGGCGCTGGAGACGTAGTCCTTCGGGTTGGCCGGCGGTGGCGGTGCGACCTCGGAGAAGGTCGGTTCGGGCGCGGGGCTCCGGGGCGGCAGATCGGCGACGGTGACGGGCTGTTCGCTCGGCTTCTGGCCCGAGGCGAGCGCGTCACCGTTGCCGACGGAGGCGACACCGGTCGCCACCATCGCGGCGACCGCGCCGGAGGCGAGCGCGCCGCCGCCGAACATCAGCCAGCGTTTGCGACGGGCCCGCGCGGCGGAGGCGTCGGCGAGCGCGCCCCAATCGGGCGTCTGCGTCCCGTTGTCGCCCTCGGGGCCGTACCGGTCCTCGGAGCCGAACGCGCCGAAGCGGTCGGACGGGCCGTACGGATCCTGCCGTCCTGTGTACACCGACCGGGCCCCGTACGGCTGTTGTATTCCGTACGGATCCGGCAGCGATGACGGTGGTGGGTACGGGTCCTGCGATGCGTATGGGTCCTGTGATCCATGCGGGGTGTGTCCCGGTGAACCGGGGTCACCCCAGGAGGCCCCCCCTTGACCAAAGCTCATGTCGGGAGTTTAAGCCCGCGCACACGTGCGATGTGCCTCAGGAACGGTATGACCGACGCACCCTCCGGGGCCCGGAAAACGTAATGGGTTTGAGTGCGGCGCCCACCTGCGACGACAATGCGGAGCATGGGACATCTAGAGGCCGCGCACCTGGAGTACTACCTCCCCGACGGACGGGTGCTGCTCGGCGACGCCTCGTTCCGGGTCGCCGAGGGGAGTGTGGTCGCGCTCGTCGGAGCCAATGGCGCGGGCAAGACCACACTGCTGCGGCTGATCGCGGGGGAGCTGCAGTCGCACGGCGGCACGGTGTCGGTCAGTGGCGGGCTCGGGGTGATGTCGCAGTTCGTGGGGTCGGTGCGCGACGAGCGTACGGTCCGTGACCTGCTGGTCTCGGTCGCGCAGCCGCGTATCAGGGAGGCGGCGGGCGCCGTCGACAAGGCCGAGCACGCGATCATGACGGTCGACGACGAGGCCGCGCAGATGGCCTACGCGCAGGCGCTGAGCGACTGGGCGGAGGCGCGCGGGTACGAGGCCGAGACGGTCTGGGACATGTGCACGACGGCCGCGTTGGGTGTCCCGTACGAGAAGGCGCAGTTCCGTGAGGTGCGCACGCTGAGCGGCGGTGAGCAGAAGCGGCTGGTGCTGGAGGCGCTGCTGCGCGGGCCGGACGAGGTGCTGCTGCTGGACGAGCCGGACAACTATCTGGACGTGCCGGGCAAGCGGTGGCTGGAGGAGCGGCTGAAGGAGACCCGTAAGACGGTCCTGTTCATCTCCCACGACCGCGAGCTGCTGGCGCGGGCCGCCGAGAAGATCGTGAGCGTCGAGCCGGGTCCCGCCGGCTCGGACGTGTGGGTGCACGGCGCCGGGTTCGACACGTACCACGAGGCCCGCAGGGAGCGGTTCGCGCGGTTCGAGGAGCTGAAGCGGCGCTGGGAGGAGAAGCACGCGCAGCTGAAGCGGCTGGTGGTCAATCTGCGGCAGGCGGCCTCGGTCAGCCACGAGATGGCGTCGCGGTACTCGGCGGCGCAGACCCGGCTGCGGAAGTTCGAGGAGGCCGGGCCGCCGCCCGAGCCGCCGCGCGAGCAGGAGATCACCATGCGGTTGCGCGGCGGGCGTACCGGTGTGCGGGCGGTGACCTGCGAGAGGCTGGAGCTGACCGGGCTGATGCAGCCGTTCTCGCTGGAGATCTTCTACGGCGAGCGGGTCGCTGTCCTCGGGTCGAACGGCTCGGGGAAGTCCCACTTCCTGCGGCTGCTGGCGGGCGAGGAGGTACGGCACACCGGGGCCTGGAAGCTCGGCGCGCGGGTCGTGCCGGGGCACTTCGCGCAGACCCACGCCCACCCGGAGCTGATGGCGCGCACGCTGGTCGACATCCTGTGGACGGAGCACGCGAAGGACCGGGGCGGGGCGATGAGCGTGCTGCGCCGGTACGAGCTGGAGCGCCAGGGCGACCAGCCGTTCGAGAAGCTCTCGGGCGGGCAGCAGGCGCGCTTCCAGATCCTCCTGCTGGAGCTGCGGGGCACGACGGCGCTGCTGCTGGACGAGCCGACGGACAACCTGGACCTGGAGTCCGCGGAGGCGCTCCAGGAGGGACTGGAGGCGTACGAGGGGACGGTGCTGGCGGTGACGCACGACCGCTGGTTCGCACGCTCGTTCGATCGCTATCTTGTCTTCGGATCCGACGGTGTGGTAAGGGAGACTCCGGAGCCGGTGTGGGACGAGCGCCGGGTGGTCCGGGCCAGGTAGCCCTTCGCGGGGGGCCCGGACCTCGTTTTGACCCGTACGGGGCAGCGGCGGTATTCTTCTGGTTCGTTATGCGTATTGGCTTGGTCGTTCTCACGCGAGGGGCCCTTACGCCGGTCCACCGGGCCGATGGACAGCGGTAGGTACACGGGTTGCGTCCCCGGCGTACGACCAGGGCTGTCGTGATCGGCCGGGTGGCCTTGTCAGGACTCCCTCCTCACAGTCCTCGCGGGCTGGGGGAGACCCCATCACTGAAGAAGCGAAGGCATACGACCGTGCGTACGTACAGCCCCAAGCCCGGCGATGTGACGCGCCAGTGGCACATCATCGACGCGCAGGACATCGTCCTGGGCCGTCTGGCGACCACCGCCGCCAACCTTCTGCGCGGTAAGCACAAGGCGATCTACGCGCCCCACGTCGACACCGGTGACTTCGTCATCATCGTCAACGCGGACAAGGTGCACCTGTCCGGCAACAAGAAGACCCAGAAGATGGCGTACCGCCACTCCGGTTACCCGGGTGGTCTGCGTTCGGTCCGTTACGACGAGCTGCTCGCCAAGAACCCCGAGAAGGCCGTCGAGAAGGCCATCAAGGGCATGATCCCCAAGAACACCCTGGGCCGTCAGATGCTCTCGAAGCTGAAGGTCTACTCGGGCGACCAGCACCCGCACGCTGCGCAGCAGCCGGTCCCGTTCGAGATCACCCAGGTCGCGCAGTAGTTCCGGCCACCCCCTAAGACGAAAAGAAATCTGAGGAGCATCGTGGCCGAGACCACTGTAGAAACGCCCGTCGAAGACGCTGAGGTCGAAGAGACCTTCGCCGAGGTGACGACCTTCGAGTCGGAGGTCCCCGTCGAGGGTGAGTACACCTCCGAGTCGCTCGCGGGCCGCTTCGGCGACCCGCAGCCGGCGGCCGGCCTGGGCCGTCGCAAGAACGCCATCGCCCGCGTCCGGATCGTTCCGGGCACCGGCAAGTGGAAGATCAACGGTCGCACCCTTGAGGAGTACTTCCCCAACAAGGTGCACCAGCAGGCTGTCAACGAGCCCTTCAAGGTGCTTGAGCTGGACAACCGCTACGACGTGATCGCCCGTATCTCGGGTGGCGGCGTCTCCGGTCAGGCCGGCGCCCTGCGCCTCGGTGTGGCCCGCTCGCTCAACGAGGCGGATGTCGACAACAACCGCGCCATCCTGAAGAAGGCCGGCTTCCTCAGCCGCGACGACCGTGCGGTCGAGCGCAAGAAGGCCGGTCTGAAGAAGGCCCGTAAGGCTCCGCAGTACAGCAAGCGCTAGTCGCTCGCTGGCCGGTACGGCTCGCGCACGGCCTTTCCCGGCTGTCGCGTACGGCCTTTTCGGCACAACGAACGCCCCGGCGGCACTCCGTGCTGTCGGGGCGTTCGTTTTCTTGGTTATGCGGGCGTATAAAAGCATCAGACGTTTCTCACGCTGGGGTGATGCCCGGGATTTCGTCTGGTGCGCTTTTGACGGCTGTGGTGTGCGGCTGCGTTTTCGGTCCGGCCGGGGGTTTCGGTCGGCTGCGTTTTCGGTCGGCTGGGGTTTTCGGTCGGCTGGGTTTCGGCTGATGGTGTTTCGGTCGGCCGTATTTGGGTCAGCTGTGTTTGGTCGGTTTGGTTTTTGGAGCATTTTCGCTCGGATCAGTGCTGATTCCGGGCGGTTCTCGGAGGGAGAGCTGTGGGACGACTCTTCGGTACGGACGGCGTGCGCGGTGTCGCCAACGCCGATCTGACGGCTGAGCTGGCGCTCGGTCTGTCGGTCGCCGCGGCACATGTGCTCGGCGAGGTGGGGACGTTCGAGGGGCACCGGCCCACGGCGGTCGTCGGGCGCGATCCCCGCGCCTCCGGCGAGTTCCTGGAAGCCGCTGTCGTGGCGGGTCTCGCGAGCGCGGGCGTGGACGTCCTGCGCGTCGGTGTGCTGCCCACCCCCGCGGTGGCGTATCTCACCGGTGTGCTGGGCGCCGACCTCGGTGTGATGCTCTCCGCGAGCCACAACGCCATGCCCGACAACGGCATCAAGTTCTTCGCGCGCGGCGGGCACAAGCTCGCCGACGAGCTGGAGGACCGTATCGAGGCCGCCTACTACGAGAACACTGTGCACCGTACGGGCGAGCCGTGGAAGCGGCCGACCGGCGCGGGCGTGGGCCGGGTCCGTACCTACGACGAGGGCTTCGACCAGTACGTCGCCCATCTGATCGCCGTCCTGCCGAACCGGCTCGACGGGCTCAAGGTCGTCCTGGACGAGGCGCACGGCGCCGCCGCCCGGGTCTCGCCGGAGGCGTTCACCCGGGCCGGCGCCGAGATCATCACGATCGGCGCCGAGCCGGACGGGCTGAACATCAACGACGGCTGCGGCTCCACCCATCTGGGACTGCTGAAGGCCGCCGTCGTCGAGCACGGCGCCGACCTCGGCATCGCCCACGACGGGGACGCGGACCGCTGCCTGGCCGTGGACGGCGCGGGCAACGAGGTCGACGGCGACCAGATCCTCGCGGTGCTGGCCCTCGCCATGCGCGAGGCGGGCACCCTGCGCGGCGACGCCGTCGTCGGCACGGTCATGTCCAACCTCGGCTTCAAGCTGGCGATGGAGCGCGAGGGCATCCGCCTCCTGGAGACCGCCGTCGGCGACCGCTATGTGCTGGAGTCGATGAAGGAGCACGGCTACGCCCTCGGCGGCGAGCAGTCGGGCCATGTCATCGTCCTCGACCACGCCACCACCGGCGACGGCACGCTCACCGGCCTGATGCTCGCGGCCCGGGTCGCCGCGACCGGCCGTACGCTGGCCGACCTCGCGGCGGTCATGCACCGGCTGCCGCAGGTGCTGGTCAACGTCCCCGACGTCGACAAGTCCCGGGTCGGGACCTCCGCCGACCTGGCCGCGGCCGTCACCGAGGCCGAACGCGCCCTGGGCGCCACCGGCCGCGTACTCCTGCGCCCCTCGGGCACGGAGCCGCTGGTACGGGTCATGGTCGAGGCCGCCGACATCGACCAGGCCCGCGCGGTGGCCGGCCGGCTGGCGGACGTGGTGAAGGCGGCGCTGGGCTGAGGGCCTGACGCGTAGGGCCGGTGGCCCGGATCCCCCGTCCGGGGGGTCCGGGCCACCGCTCGTTACGTACCGGAAGAGGCGCTACGTCCCGCCGCCCGCAGCAGGCGGAGCTGGCCGATCTCGGCGGCGTTCTTCATCAGCTCGGCGTTCACCCAGGCGGCCATGTCGGCGACGCTGTACGCGGGGTCGCCCTGCCAGGGGAACGGGGCGACCGCGTCCAGCTCGGCGTCGGTGAGCCCCGCCAGCACCTCCCGCCACTCCTCCCGCAGCGCCCCCAGCGACGCGACGGCCGCCTTCCCGTCGCCCGGCGCGCCGACGTCGGCGCGCTCCCGGGGCGTACGGGAGCGCGCGTGGTCCAGGGCGACCGACCACCACCAGCCGATGTGCCAGCTCAGCCAGGCGATCGTGGGGACCGGTACGGGATCGGGCTCGGCCTCGTCCCAGTCCGGCACCCAGCTTCCGTCGTCGGCCTGGCGGACCGTCCAGCAGAGTGGGGCGGGCTCCCAGAGGAAGTCCTCGGGGACCAGCCGGTCCAGGTGGTACGTGAACAGGGACCAGGTCAGATCGGACTGGCGGCGCAGCAGTCCGGCGCGGGGGACGTCCATGGGGTCGACCCTGGCACGGCGCGGCCGGACCGGAAAAGCGGTTATCCGGCGGGCGGGCGCTCGGCGCGGCGGGTCCGGCCGAACCTGCGGGTGCCCGCCCAGAACGCCCGCTGCGCGAGCAGGGTGAGCGTGCCGGCGGCGACGATGCCCGCCAGGTTCAGCAGGAGCTGGCCGCTGGAGCCCCAGACCTGGCCCATGTCGCCGTACCCGAGCGCGACCGCCGCGTTGGCCGCCGCCGGGACCGTGGTCACGGAGATGGCGACGCCGACCAGCGCGCCCGCCTTCGCCGAGGTCAGCGAGAGCATGCCCGCCGCGCCCGCGAGGGCCGCCACGACCAGCGAGAACAGATCCGGGTTCCAGATGAACGAGGTGTTCGGGCGGTCGGCCGCCAGCATCGCCCGGGAGAAGAGCCCGAAGGAGTCCATCATCAGGGAGAACACCGTCGTCAGCGCCATCGCCACCGCGAACCCGGTGACCAGCGCGACCAGCGAGCGCCAGGCAGGTCCGGGCGCGCGCCCGACCAGCCCGGCGCAGATCCCGGCCAGCGGGCCGAACTCCGGGCCGACCGCCATCGCGCCCACGATCAGGATCGCGTTGTCCAGCACCACACCGCAGGCCGCGATCATCGTCGCCAGGGTGAGGAACGCCAGATAGGTGACCGAGAGCGTGGACTCCTCGTGGGTCACCTCCGCGAGGTGCTCCCACAGCACGGCGTCCGCGCCCTCGCCCGGCGCCGCCTCCTCCGCCGCGTCCGCCCGCTTGGAGAGCGACAGGCCGACGTTCTCCACGGAGATCGACCCCGACTCGTCGATCCCGAGCGCGCGCAGCTCCGCGATCAGCTCGTCGCCCGCCTCGCGGGCCACGTCGCACAGGACCAGATCGCCCAGCGGATCGCGCGCGGCGCCGGGGACGACCACCAGATGGGTGGCGCCGACGGTCGTCCCGACGACGCGTACGACCTCGTCGGTACGCCCGGCCGGCACGAGGAGTCGCAGATGCAGCATGCCGGTGGCTCCAGGGATCAGGTCAGGGGGTGCGCAGGGATCAGAGTGGCACAGGCACGGAAAAGGTGCCGTAATGGGCCCACTTGATCCGTCGCCGTACTGTCCCTGCGCCGCGCGGCGCGGGAGCCGCTGGAGCGGCCGCGCGCCTGGGAGCGCTGACCGGGCCGCGGGCCCCGGGCGGCGCGGGTGTTCAGAGCTTGCGCAGGGAGAGGCGTTGCGCCTTGTGGTCGGGGCCCTTGCGCAGGACCAGGGTGGCGCGGCCCCGGGTGGGTGCCACGTTCTCCATGAGGTTGGGCAGGTTGACGGTGCGCCACACGGTACGGGCGTACTCCAGCGCCTCGTCCTCGGAGACGCGGGTGTACTTCGTGAAGTACGAGGACGGGTCCTGGAACGCGGTCTCGCGCAGGGTGCGGAACCGGTCGAGGTACCAGGTCTCGATGTCCTCGGGCCGGGCGTCCACGTACACGCTGAAGTCGAAGTAGTCGGCCAGGGCGACCCTCGTCCGGCCGTCCTTGCCGGGCAGCGCGGGCTGGAGGACGTTCAGGCCCTCGACGATCAGGATGTCGGGGCGGCGTACGGTGAGCCGCTCGCCCGGGACGATGTCGTAGATCAGATGCGAGTAGACGGGCGCCGTGACCTCGTCCTTGCCCGCCTTGATGTCGGCGACGAACCGGGTCAGGGCGCGCCGGTCGTACGACTCGGGGAAGCCCTTGCGGGCCGTCAGCTCCCGGTCGCGCAGCTCCTTCATGGGGAGCAGGAAGCCGTCCGTGGTGACGAGTTCGACCCTCGGGTGCTCCGGCCAGCGCGCCAGCATCGCCTGGAGGAGACGGGCCACGGTCGATTTGCCGACCGCCACACTGCCCGCGACGCCTATGACGAAGGGCGTGCCGAGCTGGGCGCCGTGGCCGTTGCCCGCGTCGCCGAGGAAGGTGTTCAGGGCGCCGCGCAGCTCGGCCGTGGCCTGGACGTACAGGTTGAGCAGCCGGGAGAGCGGCAGGTAGACGTCCCGTACCTCGTCGAGGTCGATGACATCGCCCAGCCCGCGCAGCTGTTCGAGCTCCTCGGCGGTCAGCGGCAGCGGTGTCTTGTCGCGCAGCGCGCTCCACTCGGCCCGGGTGAGGTCGACGTAGGGGGTCGGCCCGTGCTCGCCCCGGCGGGGGGAGTTGCGTGGCGGTGAAGTGATCACGGGATCCATTCTCCGGGGTGGTAGCTGATGGTGGCTGGTGTGTTACATCACCTCCGTCCGGCGTGTCGGACGCCGATGACGCGGTGTGGCCCCCGGCGCCCGCCCCTATTTCTGGGACGATTCGTCATAAAACCATTGACGAAAGGCACTTCTATGTGCGGAATCGTGGGATACGTCGGCGGACAGTCGGCGCTCGACGTGGTCGTCGCGGGTCTCAAGCGGCTGGAGTACCGGGGGTACGACTCGGCCGGGGTGGCCGTCCTCGCGGACGGCGGGCTCGCCTCCGCCAAGAAGGCGGGCAAGCTCGTCAACCTGGAGAAGGAGCTGGTGGAACGCCCGCTGCCGAGCGGTCCCACCGGCATCGGGCACACCCGCTGGGCCACCCACGGCGGCCCCACCGACGTCAACGCCCACCCGCACCTGGACAACGCGGGGCGCGTGGCCGTCGTACACAACGGGATCATCGAGAACTTCGCCGCGCTCCGGGCCGAACTCGCCGGGCGGGGCCACGCTCTGGACTCCGAGACGGACACCGAGGTCGTGTCGCATCTGCTGGCCGAGGCGTTCTCGTCCTGCGGGGATCTCGCCGAGTCGATGCGCCAGGTGTGCCGGCGGCTGGAGGGGGCCTTCACGCTGGTCGCCGTCCACGCGGACGCGCCGGACGTCGTCGTCGGCGCGCGCCGCAACTCGCCGCTGGTCGTGGGCGTCGGGGAGGGGGAGGCGTTCCTCGCCTCGGATGTCGCCGCGTTCATCGCGTACACCCGCTCGGCGATCGAACTGGGCCAGGACCAGGTCGTGGAGGCGCGCCGGGACGGGGTGCGGGTGACGGACTTCGACGGGGCCCCGGCCGAGGTCCGTTCGTACCACGTGGACTGGGACGCCTCGGCGGCCGAGAAGGGCGGCTACGCCTCCTTCATGCTCAAGGAGATCGCCGAACAGCCCCGGGCGGTCGCCGACACGCTCCTCGGCCGGATCGACGCGGAGGGCTCGCTGATCCTCGACGAGGTGCGGATGCCGGCGGCCGTGCTGTGCGAGGCGACCAAGGTCGTCATCGTGGCGTGCGGGACCGCCTTCCACGCCGGGATGATCGCGAAGTACGCCATCGAGCACTGGACCCGGATGCCCTGCGAGGTCGAGCAGGCCAGCGAGTTCCGCTACCGGGACCCCATCCTCGACCCGCGCACCCTGGTCATCGCCATCTCGCAGTCCGGCGAGACCATGGACACGCTGATGGCGCTGCGGCACGCCAGGGAGCAGGGCGCGAAGGTGCTCGCCATCTGCAACACCAACGGTTCGACCATCCCGAGGGAGTCGGACGCGGTCCTCTACACCCACGCGGGCCCGGAGGTCGCCGTCGCCTCCACCAAGGCGTTCCTGACCCAGCTGGTGGCGTGCTACCTGGTCGCGCTCTATCTGGGACAGCGGCGCGGTACGCAGTGGGGCGACGAGATCAGGGCCGTGGTCAGGGAGCTGGCGCGGATCGGGGACGAGGTGGAGCGCGTACTGGAGACGATGGAGCCGGTACGGGAGCTGGCGCGCTCCCTCAAGGACAAGCCGACCGTGCTCTTCGTGGGTCGGCACGTCGGCTATCCGGTGGCCCTGGAGGGCGCGCTCAAGCTCAAGGAGCTGGCGTACATGCACGCCGAGGGGTTCGCGGCGGGCGAGCTGAAGCACGGGCCGATCGCGCTGATCGAGCAGGACCTGCCGGTGGTCGTCGTCGTCCCGTCACCGCGGGGGCGGTCGGTGCTGCACGGCAAGATCGTCTCGAACATCCAGGAGATCCGGGCCAGGGGCGCGCGCACGATCGTGATCGCGGAGGAGGGCGACGAGGAGGTCGTCCCCTACGCGGACCACCTGATCCGGATCCCGGCGACGCCGACGCTCCTCCAGCCGCTGGTGGCGACGGTGCCGTTGCAGGTGTTCGCGTGCGAGCTGGCGACGGCGCGCGGCAACGAGGTGGATCAGCCGAGGAATCTGGCGAAGTCCGTGACGGTGGAGTGAGCCGGCGTGGTGGGGTGGGCCTGGACGGATCGTGGGAACGACGGCGGGCGGCCCGGGACGGACCGCCGGAGTGTCGGTGGGATGAGAGGCTGGTCCAATGATCATTGGGGTGGGGATCGACGTCGCGGAGATCGACCGGTTCGCGGCGTCCCTGGAGCGGACCCCGCACCTCGCCGACCGGCTCTTCCTCGAAGCGGAGCTGCTGCTCCCGAGCGGTGAACGGCGCGGCGCGGCCTCCCTGGCGGCGCGCTTCGCCGCCAAGGAGGCCCTCGCGAAGGCGCTCGGCGCGCCCGCCGGGCTGCGCTGGACGGACGCCGAGGTGTACGTCGAGGAGGGCGGGCGGCCCCGGCTGCGGGTGACCGGCACGGTGGCGGCCCGCGCACGGGAGCTGGGCGTACGGAGCTGGCACATCTCGCTCAGCCATGACGCGGGAGTGGCGTCCGCGGTCGTGATCGCGGAGGGTTGACGGAGGAGGGTGTACCGATGCGTACCGCTTACAGCGTGGAGACGGTCAGGAGCGCCGAGCGCGAGCTGATGGCCCGGCTGCCCGAGGGCGCGCTCATGCGGCAGGCCGCCGCCGGGCTCGCCGCGGCGTGCGCCGGGCTGCTGCGCGAGACGCGCGGCCGGGTGTACGGATCGCGGGTGGTCCTGCTCGTCGGCAGCGGCGACAACGGGGGCGACGCGCTGTACGCGGGCGCCTCGCTGGCCCGCAGGGGCGCCGGGGTCGCCGCCGTGCTCCTCGCGCCGGGGCGTACGCACCCCGGCGGGCTCGCCGCCCTGCGCGCGGCGGGCGGGCGGGTGGCCGAGGACCCGTTCGAGGTGCTGGCCACCGCCGATCTGGTCCTGGACGGCATCACCGGCATCGGCGGCACGGGCGGGCTGCGGCCCGACGCGGTCCCGGTGGCGCGGGCCGCGCGCGGCTCCGACGCGCTGATCGTGGCCGTCGACCTGCCGAGCGGGGTGGCCGCCGACAGTGGCGAGGTGGCGGGCGAGGCGCTGCGCGCGGACGCGACGATCACCTTCGGTACGTACAAACCGGGCCTCCTGGTCGACCCGGCGCGGGAACACGCGGGCGCGCTGCGGCTGGTGGACATCGGCCTCGGCCCGTACCTGCCGTCCGTGCCCGCGCTGGAGGCGCTCCAGCACGAGGACGTCGCGGCGCTGCTGCCGCGCCCGACCGGCGAGAGCGACAAGTACCGGCGCGGGGTCGCCGGGCTGGTCGCGGGCTCGGCGCGGTACCCGGGCGCGGCGGTCCTCACCGTGTCGGGCGCGCTGCGCGGCGGCGCGGGCGCCGTACGGTACGTCGGCCCCGGCGCCGAGGCGGTCCTCGCCCGGCACCCCGAGACCCTGGTCCACGACGGCCCGCCGTCCAGGGCGGGCCGGGTCCAGGCATGGGTCGTCGGCCCCGGGCTCGGCGACGGTTCGTGGGCGCTGTCCACCGTGGCCGACGTGCTGGCCTCGGACGTCCCGGTCCTGGTGGACGCGGACGGCCTGCGGCTGCTGGCCCCGGAGGCCGTCCGGGCACGGCGGGCCCCGACCCTGCTCACCCCGCACGCGGGCGAGGCGGCGGCGCTGCTGGGCGTCCCCCGCGAGGAGGTGGAGGCGCGCCGGCTGGCCTCCGTACGCGAACTGGCCGCGCGGTACGGCGCGACCGTGCTGCTCAAGGGGTCGACCACCCTGGTGGCCGATCCGGACCCGACTGTTCCGGTACGGGTCAACCCCACCGGCACGCCCTGGCTGGCCACCGCGGGCAGCGGCGATGTCCTCTCCGGCCTCGCGGGCTCCCTGCTGGCGGCGGGGCTGACGGCGCGGGACGCGGGGTCGGTGGCCGCGTACCTCCACGGCCTCGCGGGCCGGCTGGGCGCGCGCTCGGCCCCGGTCTCGGCGGACGATGTGGCGGAGCTGCTGCCGGAGGCGTGGCGGAATGTGACGGGAGCGCCGTAGCCACCCCGCGTACCGCCCGGCGGGCGGGGAGCGCGCGGCGGATCTAGGTTGGCCGCATGGCCGATGGCACGGAGGGTGAGGGCGGGGGAGCGGGCGGCGACGGTCCGGCGAGTGCCGGGCGGTGGGTGCGGGCCCGGGACGTCCTCGGGAACGGCGCCGTATGGGTCTTTCCCACCGTGCTGCTCACGCTGGTCGTCCTCGTCCTCGCGCTCGCGTACAGCGGCGGCATCGCCGACCCGCGCGGCTCGCTGCACCGGCTGCCGATCGCGCTGGTCGACCGGGACACGGGCGATCTGGGCCGGCGCTTCGTCCAGGGGATCGCGACCGCGCCCGACCCGAAGGAACGGGTCTCCTGGCGGATCATGACCCCGGCGCAGGCCAGGGACGCGTTCGACTCGGGCAGGCTGTACGGCGCCATCGAGGTGCCCGAGGGGTTCACCGACGCGCTGACGAGCATCGTCGCGCCGACCCCCGCCGGCTCCCCGAAGGCCGCGCAGCCCCATGTGGTCCTGCTGACCAACCCCGGCGCGGGCAGCCTCGCCTCGTCCCTGGCGATCGGCATCGAACAGCAGGCCCTGCGCACCGCCTCGCTGCGGATCGGCGCGGATCTGGCGGCGCAGGCGCGCCGGGCGGGGACCACCCCGACCACGGCGCAGAGCATGCTGCTGGCCGACCCGATCACGTACACGACCACGCCCGGACACGCCCTCGCGCCCCGCACCGGGCTGGGGCTGACCGCGTTCTACGTGACGCTGCTGGTGGTGATGGCCGGGTTCCTCGGCGCGAACATCATCAGCGGCGCCGTCGACTCGGGGCTCGGCTACGCGCCGACCGAGCTGGGGCCCAAGCGGCTGTCGCGGGCGCCGCTGCTGATCAGCCGCACCCAGACGCTGGTGGCCAAGATGGTGATGTCGGCGGTCCTCGCGGTGGTCACCTCGTCGGTGATCGTGCTGGCCACGGCCGTGATCATCCGGCTGGACCTGCCGCATCTGTTCCAGCTGTGGGTGTTCACGGTCTGCGCGAGCGCGGTGGTGGGCGTGAGCACGCAGGCGATCATCGCCGTCTTCGGCGGGCTGGGGCAGATCGTCGCGATGATCGTGTTCATCGCCCTCGCCATCCCCTCGGCGGGCGCGACCGTCCCGCTGGAGGCGGTGCCCGGCTTCTACCGGGTGCTGGCCGAATTCGAGCCGATGCGGCAGATCAGCGACGGGGTGCGGGCCATCGTCTACTTCGACGCGCACGCCGACGCGGGCCTCCAGCGGGCCTGGAGCATGATGGCGGTGGGGCTGGCGGCGGCGCTCGTCCTGGGCTTCGGGATCACCCGCTGGTACGACCACCGGGGCTTCCACCGGATCCACCCGGACGAGGTGGCGGGCGGCGGATCCCCGACGGGTTCTTCGCCGGGTTCTTCAACGGGCTCCGCGTAGGACTCCGGGTAGGGCTCTTCGGCGGGCTCCTCGGTCGACCGCCGAACCGGAGGGCCGCTCTGCGACACTGAGACACGATGACCGGAACCATGCAGACCTCGGCGGGCCTCCGGGCGCGCGCCGAAGTCGATCTCGCCGCCCTGCGGGGCAATGTGCGCGCGCTCCGTTCCCGGCTGGGGCCCGGCACGGCGCTGATGGCCGTAGTGAAGTCCGACGCGTACGGACACGGCGCGCTGCCCGTCGCCAGGGCGGCCCTCGAAGCGGGCGCGACCTGGCTGGGAACCGCCACTCCGCACGAGGCGCTCGCCCTGCGTGCCGCCGGGATCGGCGGCCGGCTGATGTGCTGGCTGTGGACGCCCGGCGACCCCTGGCGGGAGGGCATCGAGGCCGACCTCGACATGTCCGTCAGCGGGCTGTGGGCGCTGCGCGAGGTGACGGCCGCCGCCCGGGAGGCGGGCCGCCCCGCCCGTATCCAGCTCAAGGCCGACACCGGACTCGGCCGCAACGGCTGCCAGCCCGCCGACTGGCCCGAGCTGGTCGGCGCCGCGCTCACCGCGCAGGCCGCCGGGCTGGTCGAGGTCACCGGCCTCTGGTCGCACTTCGCCTGCGCCGACGAGCCGGGCCACCCGTCGATCGCCGCGCAACTGGACGTGTTCCGCGGGATGCTCGCGTACGCCGAGAAGGCGGGCGTCCGCCCTGAGGTGCGCCACATCGCCAACTCGGCGGCCACGCTGACCCTCCCCGAGGCGCACTTCGATCTCGTACGCACCGGCATCGCCCTGTACGGCATCTCGCCCAGCCCCGGGCTGGGCACCCCCGAGGACTTCGGACTGCGCCCCGTGATGACGCTCTCCGCCTCCGTCGCGCTGGTCAAACAGGTCCCCGAGGGCCATGGCGTCAGCTACGGCCACCACTACGTCACCCCGGGGGAGACCACCCTCGGCCTCATCCCCCTCGGCTACGCGGACGGCATCCCGCGCCACGCCTCGGACCGCGGTCCCGTGCTGGTCGACGGGGTACGGCGGCGGGTGGCCGGCCGGGTCGCGATGGACCAGTTCGTCGTCGACCTCGGCGGCGACACCCCGGCGCCGGGCACGACCGCTGTCCTCTTCGGCCCCGGCGACCGGGGCGAACCGACCGCCGAGGACTGGGCGCGGGCCGCGGGGACCATCGCGTACGAGATCGTGACGCGCATCGGGTCACGCGTACCCCGGGTCCATGTGAACGGATAACGGGGAAACGGTCCGTGGCACACGGTCCGCGGGAACGACGAGGAGCGCACGGTGAGCGAGAGCAGCGCGGCGGCGGACGCGGCCGAGGCGATGGCCACGGGCAACTGGCGCCGGGCAGGGGTCGCCGGGGCCGCGATAGGTGTGATCGCCGCGGGCGCGGCGGCCGGGGTCGCGATCGAGCGGCTGACCGTGGGCCGGTCCATGCGCAGGCGCGCGCGGCTCGCGCTGGACTCGTCGGGACCGTACGGCGCGCTGCGCGGCACCCCGGGCAAGGCCGTCGCCGACGACGGCACCGAGCTGTACTACGAGATCGACGACATCGCCCCGGGGAGCGGAACCGGGGCCGGAACCGGGAGCGGAACCGGGGCCGGTGGCGCCGCCGCGGGGACGGCCCCCCGGCGCAGGCGCCTGTTCGGCCGTAAGGCTCCCGCGCCCGTCACCGTCGTCTTCAGCCATGGCTACTGCCTCAACCAGGACTCCTGGCACTTCCAGCGGGCGGCGCTGCGCGGGCTCGTCCGTACCGTCCACTGGGACCAGCGCAGCCACGGCCGCTCCGCCCGGGGCGTCGCCCAGTCGGGCCCCGACGGGGTGCCGGTCACCATCGAGCAGCTCGGCCGCGACCTCAGGGCCGTCATCGACGCGGCGGCGCCCGAGGGGCCGCTGGTGCTGGTCGGCCACTCCATGGGCGGGATGACGATGATGGCCCTCGCCGACCAGTACCCGGAGCTGATACGGGACCGGGTCGTCGGCGCCGCCTTCGTCGGTACGTCCAGCGGCAGGCTCGGCGAGGTCAGCTACGGGCTCCCGGCGGCGGGCGTGAACGCCGTACGCCGGGTACTCCCCGGGGTGCTCAGGGCGCTCGGCTCGCAGACCGAGCTGGTCGAACGCGGGCGGCGGCTCACCGCCGACGTCTTCGCCGGGCTGATCAAGCGCTACTCCTTCACCTCGAAGGACGTGGACCCGGCCGTCGTACGGTTCGCGGAACGGCTCATCGAGTCGACCCCGATCGATGTCGTCGCGGAGTTCTACCCGGCCTTCACCGAACACGACAAGGCGGGCGCGCTCCCGGTCTTCCTGGGCATCCCCGTGCTCGTACTGGCGGGGGAGGGCGATCTGATCACGCCCAGCTCGCACAGCGAGGCCATCGGGGACCTGCTGCCGGACGCGGAGCTGGTGCTCGTACCGGACGCCGGGCATCTGGTGATGCTGGAGCACCCGGAGGCCGTCACGGACCGGCTCGCGGACCTGCTGGCGCGGGTGGGCGCGGTGCCGACGGAGACTAACGTTGGGCCGCATGGAAGCACCGCACAGCCAGGCAGCTGACCCCGCCCCCTCCTCTGTTGTCCCCTCCGTGGTGATCACGGCCGACTCGCCCGAGCGGATGGGGGAGCTGGGCCGCGCGCTGGCCGCCCTGCTGCGCCCCGGCGATCTGGTGATGCTCACCGGCGAACTCGGCGCGGGCAAGACCACCCTCACCCGCGGCCTCGGCGAGGGCCTCGGCGTCCGGGGCGCCGTGACCTCCCCCACCTTCGTGATCGCCCGGGTCCACCCGCCCCTGGGCGCGGGCCCGGCGCTGGTCCATGTGGACGCGTACCGGCTCGGCGGGGGGCTGGACGAGATGGAGGACCTCGACCTGGACGTCTCGCTGCCGGACTCCGTGGTGGTCGTGGAGTGGGGCGACGGCAAGGTCGAGGAGCTGTCGGACGCCCGGCTGCATGTGGTCATCGACCGGGTGGCGGGTTCCTCCGCGCACGCCGACGAGGAGTACGACGACCGGCGCACCGTCACCCTGACGGGGTACGGGAACCGCTGGTCGGAGGTGGATCTCGGCGGGCTGGGGCGGCTGGGCGGCTGACGGGTGGGGCGAGGGTGCGCGGACAACGGTCAGGTGTTCCCGTACATTCCGACAAGACGTCGGCAAAATGTTGCGCGGGCTGTGCCGGGCGTGGTCACATGGTGGTAGAGAGCTGCTTAGGTATACCTAACCACGCTTGCCCCCGGAGCCCCAGGAGGCATCCATGCCGGACCCCGAGTGCACACCGCGTCCGCAGCCCACCACCTATATGGCGCGGATCCTGTCGCCGTCGTCCGTCCCGATGAAAGACCTGCTGGCGTCCTGTGCCGCCGCGGCGGCCGTCTCCACGCCGCCGCGCCGGCCCTCGGTGCCCGCCGCCGAGCCGGGAGCGCGGGGAGAGACCGAGGAGCGGGCGCTACGGCGCGACGCGGCCTGAGGCGTATGCCTCAGGCGTACGTACACACTCGTACGTCCGACCTCATCGGACGACGACGACCTTCGAGCCGACCGTGGCGAACGACCACAGCGCGTCGCCGTCCGGGCGCTTCATCCTGACCCCGCCCGTCTTCAGCGTCGGGTCCGGGGTGGAGAGCGTGCCGTCCACGGCGGAGCTGAAGCCGATCGCCACGTCGTCGACGTTCGTGAACCGTACGACGTGTTCGATCCGTACCCCGTCCGAGCCGGTGAGGGCGCCGGACCGGGAGGTCACGGTGTACATACCGGGCGCGGGGTGGATCGTGCTCGGCATGACCCCGAAGCCCCTGGTCGCCTTCCCCTTCTCGTCCACCAGCCAGACCCGGCGGTCGCCCAGCGAGTAGACGACCCGCGCGCCGGTGCCGGAGGCCGGGGGCAGGGCGGTCGCGCCGCCGGGCCGCTGCGCGGGGGCGCCGGAGGTGGAGTTCGTCGGCAGCTGACTGGGTGCGGCGAGGGTGTCGGGCACGTTCGCCGACGCCTGGTACGCGAGGACGCTGACCATGACGACGGCTGCCGCGGTGAGCCCGAGCGCGATTCCCGTGCTGTTCCTGGACACCTTGCTCCACCCTTTTGTGTGTTTGTGTGCAACCCCCGTGGGGACCGTAGCAGCCGGTACCGGGCAGGGCCGGGCGCCGTGCCCCGGGTCAGGGAGCCGTAGGCTGATTGCGTGCTTCTGCTCGCTGTTGATACCGCCACGCCCGCCGTCACCGTCGCCCTCCACGACGGCACCTCCGTTCTGGCCACGGAGAGTCAGGTCGACGCGCGCCGCCACGGGGAGCTGCTGCTCCCCGCCGTCGACCGGATCCTCGCCGGGGCCGGGCTCGTCCCGGCCGATGTGACGGATGTGGTCGTGGGGGTGGGGCCGGGGCCGTACACAGGGCTGCGCGTCGGCCTGGTCACCGCCCTGACCTTCGGCTCCGCGCTCGGCGTCCCGGTGCGCGGGCTCTGCACGCTGGACGGTCTCGCGTACGCCTCCGGGCTGGCCGGGCCGTTCGCGGTGGCCACGGACGCGCGCCGCAAGGAGGTCTACTGGGCGCGGTACGCGGATGCCCGTACCCGCCTGACCGAACCTGCCGTCGACCGGCCCGCCGACCTGGCCGAGCGGCTGGCCGGGCTGCCCGTCGTCGGCGCGGGGGCGGTCCTCTACCCGGACGCGTTCCCGGACGCGCGGGGGCCCGAGCACCAGTCGGCGGCGGCGCTGGCGGGGCTGGCGGCGGAGCTGCTGGGTTCCCCCGAGGGGCCTTCGGGGGAATCCCCGGGGGGAACTTCGGAGGGATCCCCCGGAGGTTTCCTGCCGCCGCTGCCGCTGTATCTGCGCCGGCCCGACGCGCAGGTGCCCAAGAACTACAAGGTGGTCACCCCGCAGTGACGCCCGCGCCCCCCTCCTCCCCGTCCGTGGCGCTGCGCGAGATGCGCTGGTGGGACATCGAACCGGTGCTCGCGCTCGAACGCGAACTGTTCCCCGAGGACGCCTGGTCCCCGGGCATGTTCTGGTCGGAGCTGGCCCACGCGCGCGGCCCGAGGGCCACCCGCCACTATGTGGTCGCGCAGGACCTGGACCGCCGGATCGTCGGCTACGCCGGACTCGCGGCGGCCGGTGGCCTCGCCGACGTACAGACGATCGCCGCCGCCCGCGACCAGTGGGGCACCGGCCTCGGCGCCCGGCTCCTCACCGATCTGCTCCAGCACGCCACCGCCTTCGAGTGCGACGAGGTGCTCCTCGAAGTACGGGTCGACAACACCCGGGCGCAGAAGCTGTACGAGCGGTTCGGCTTCGAGCCCATCGGCTTCCGGCGCGGCTACTACCAGCCGGGCAACATCGACGCGCTGGTGATGCGGCTGTCCGTACAGGGCGGCGGCGACACCGCCGGAAGCGGACCCCACCGATCACACGGCCCCCAAGGAACTGAGAACCATGGCTGACGAACCCCTCGTCCTCGGCATCGAGACCTCCTGCGACGAGACCGGCGTCGGTATCGTCCGGGGGACGACCCTGCTGGCCGACGCCATCGCGTCGAGCGTCGACGAGCACGCGCGCTTCGGCGGGGTGGTCCCGGAGGTCGCGTCCCGGGCACATCTGGAGGCGATGGTTCCGACGATCGAGCGCGCGCTGAAGGAGGCCGGGGTCAGCGCCCGTGACCTCGACGGGATCGCGGTGACGGCCGGCCCCGGGCTGGCCGGCGCGCTGCTGGTGGGCGTCTCGGCGGCGAAGACGTACGCGTACGCCCTCGGCAAGCCGCTGTACGGCGTGAACCACCTGGCCTCCCACATCTGCGTCGACCAGCTCGAACACGGCCCGCTGCCCGAGCCGACGATGGCGCTGCTGGTCAGCGGCGGCCACTCGTCGCTGCTGCTCGCGCCGGACATCACGGCCGATGTACGGCCCATGGGCGCGACGATCGACGACGCGGCGGGCGAGGCGTTCGACAAGATCGCCCGGGTGCTCCAGCTCGGCTTCCCCGGCGGCCCGGTGATCGACCGGCTGGCGCGGGAGGGCGACCCGCGCGCCATCGCGTTCCCGCGCGGTCTGACCGGGCCGCGCGACGCGCCGTACGACTTCTCCTTCTCCGGGCTCAAGACGTCTGTGGCCCGCTGGATCGAGGCGAAGCGGGCGGCGGGCGAGGAGGTGCCGGTACGGGACGTGGCGGCCTCCTTCCAGGAGGCGGTGGTCGACGTACTGACCCGCAAGGCCGTCCGCGCCTGCAAGGACGAGGGCGTGGACCACCTGATGATCGGCGGCGGGGTCGCGGCCAACTCCCGGCTGCGCGCGCTGGCGGCGGAGCGCTGCGAACGCGCGGGCATCCGGCTGCGGGTGCCGAGGCCGGGGCTGTGCACGGACAACGGCGCGATGGTGGCGGCGCTGGGCGCGGAGATGGTGGCGCGCAACCGGCCGGCGTCGGACTGGGGCCTGTCGGCGGACTCGTCGCTGCCGGTGACGGAGCCGCACGTACCGGGCGAGGCGCACGGACACGACCACGCGCACCCTCACGACCACGTGCACGAGCCGGTGAAGGGCAACCTGTACTCATGAGGCTCGCGCTGATGTGGGAGGCCAAGGCCGCGCCCGGCCGGGGCGCGGAACTGCTGGAGTGGGCGCGGTCCCGGTCCCGGGAACTGTCCCCCGCCCCCCTCCGCGCCGAACTGCTCCGGGCCCCCCAGGACCGCGTCCTGGTCATCACCTGGTGGAACGCCCCGTACGACGCCGCCCCCGACGCCGCCCCCGAACTCCCCGACCCGCCGACCCGCCTGACCGCCCGCGCCCCGCACCGCTGGCGCTTCGAGTCGCTGGGGGCGCCGGGGGACGCGGAAGCGCTCGGCCGGGAGTGAGTCGGTCCTTCTTCGGCAGTACGGCGGTGTCCAGGGCCGGGTAGGGGGCCGGGAGCGGCAGCGCTCGGCCGAGCTCCACCTCGGCCTTGGTGGCGTAGTGCGCGGTGGCGAGGTCGCGTCTCCGGGGACCGGGCCGGAGAAGGCGTACGCCTTGCCCCGCCGGCGGGGCATGAAGGACGTACACACAGGAACCCTCGCGGCGGGCGTAACGAAGGAAAACCCCGGCGTGTGCCGAGTCCGGCGGAGGTGACCGTCGCCCAGCGCATCGTGCGCGCCGAGCGGAGCCTCGCGAAGGTGGGCGCGCCCTTCGATGTGCCGTACGGGAAGGAGCGTGCCGCGCGGAGCGCCTCCGTGCTGGAGATCGTCTACCGCCGTGTCCATGGCCGAGGTCCCGCCGCCGGGCTCGCGCTCGCCGACGCCCTCGCCGCCGAACCCGCACGCGGGCGTACCACCTGCCGGCGAGCGTGCGCGGCGATCTGCCGGCCGGCGGGGCCGTACCGCCGAGGCCCGCGCCGAGTTCGAACGCGCGGCGGGCCTGACCCGCAACGCCCGCGAACGGGCCCTGCTCCGGCGCCGCGCGGACGAGGCACGGCCGGGGGCGGGCGGACCGGCCCCGGCCCGCCGCCTAGATCACATTGATGACGAACTTCTCCAGCGCGGGTCCCGCGCCCGAGACCTGGCTCGCGTCGAGGGCCTCCGTCCAGTGGCCGTCCTTCTGGAGCGCGCTGAGGACCGTGGGGGAGACGGTGACGGTGATACTGATGCCGCCATCGGCGCCCGGGGCCCGCTCAATACTGATGTCGTTGCTCATACTCCGCGACGCTACATCTCAACTCCCGTACCACAGGCCACTTTTGAAACATTGACCCAGTGGCCTCCACCTCGACGACGGTCCTGCCCGAAGGCTGCGCGCGCGGTGTCGATGATCCGGCCCGGCTCGGCGGAGGCCGCGTCGGCGAAAGCGGGAGATCGTTCTTCGGGGCCCGGCCGGCGGGCGGGTGTCTTCCAGGACCCGGTAGGTCTCATGCGGTCCGGCGGGTGTCCTGGTCGTGGACGGGGGTGTGGTCCACGACCAGGACACCCGCCGGGCTCAGAGCGACGAGGCGGTCCTCGATGATTCCGAGGACCGCCTCGTGTCAGGTCGTACGCGGACAGCCTGCTGGACGATCAGGGACGGCCCATGTAGTGGAAGGTGCTGTAGTGGTCGTTCGTCCACCACACGTCACCCGTGGTGAGCGCCCGGACGACCCGGCGGGCGTCGCGGCGCGGCGCGTCGCTGTTCGCCTGGGTGGTGTAGACGGTCGTGTTGTACTCCTGGAAGGTCCCCGTGTAGCCGACGGACGAGGGCCCGGCCCCACCGTTGTTCATGAAAGCCCGCAGCGAGCCGTCCCGGTCCTGGTACTGGCCTCCGGTGAAGACGCTTTCCTGGACCTGCTGGTGGGTGCTCTGGTTCACGAACGAACTGGCGACGAACCACGTCCGGGTACCGATGTTGTGCCAGTTCGGCCAGCCCAGGGTCTGCCAGAAGTCCAGCCCCTCATCCATGTCGCCTGGGAGGGCGTCAGGGTGGGCGCTGCTACCGGTCACCGAGCTGCTCTGCTGGTTGGGGCCCGACCCCGGGATGCCTGCGGCCATGGCCGCGCCCGTGCTGCCGAAGGTGAGGGCGGTACCGAGAGCCGCGGTCGCGAGCGCGAGAGCGACCGTGCGCCGTGAGCGGATTGAGTTTCGCATGACGTCCCTGCTGTGTTCGTTGCCGACACCACTGCGGTGAACCGGCCTGAGGACCACACTCACAGGGGCAGGAGTTGAATCGCCACCCGAATCGCCACTCGAATCAAACAGCTCTGACCAGGCGATTCAATGCCGGAGGAATCAATTGCCGCCCCCGACCGGGAGGCGCCCCCAGCCCGGCGGCGTCCAGCACGCATACCCCGCCGACCTCCTCCGGACTCTGTCCGGGGGCCCCGGAAGCCCCCCGCGGTGGTGCCGAAGTGCCCCCGTAGCTCTGCTACGGGGGCACTTCGTGATCGCGTACGGGCGCTGCCGGGCCGCCCCTCGGGCGGACGGCGCTCCTTCGGATCGATTCGTCTAGCGCTTCGCCTTCGCCAGGCCGTGGGAGGCCGCCCAGGCGTTCGCGACGTCCTCCGGGTCCTTCTTGTCCTTGTCGACCTGGCGGTTCAGCTCGGTCAGATCCGCCGTGGTGAGCGCGTTGCCCAGACGGGCCAGGGCCTTGCGTACGGGGGAGTCGGCCTTGCGGTCGGCGATGAGGGGGACGATGTGCTGGCCGGGGATGAGGTTCTCGGGGTCGGCGAGGACGACCCAGCCCTCGGCGATGATGTCGGTGTCCGTGGTGAAGAGGTTGGCGACGTCGACGTCGCCCTTCTTCAGCGCGTTCTTTACCAGCGGGCCCGACGAGTCCAGGGATTTGAACTCCTTGAAGTCGACCCCGTAGACCTCCTTCAGCCCCACGACCCCCACCATGCGCTTCTTCACCTCGGGTGCCGCCCCGAGGATCAGCTTGCCGTTCTGCTTCTTCAGGTCGGCGAGCGTGCGCAGCCCGTACTTCTCGGCGGTCGCGCGCGTGACGACGAACGCGTCGGAGTCCTCCGCCCTGCCGTACGGGAGCACCTCAAGGCCCGCCGGGAGCGCGATGGCGAGGGCGTTCTGCATGTCGCCCTCCTCCGTGGCGGTCGCCTTCGGGTCGAGGTAGTGCAGCAGCGCGCCCTGGTACTCGGGGAGCAGGTCGATGTCGCCGCCCTTGAGCGCGGGGATGAGGATCTCGCGGGTGCCCAGGTTGGGGCGGACCTTCGTCTTGACGCCCGCGGCCCCGAGCACGGCCGCGTACAGGTAGCCGAGGATCTGGTTCTCGGTGAAGTTGGCGGTGCCGATGGTCACGCCGTCCTTGCTGGAGCCGCCGCCCCCGCCGCCGCTGCTCTGGCTGTCCAGGGAGGTGATGCCGCTGCTGCACGCGGAGAGTACGGGGACGGAAGCGGCGGCGAACAGCCCGCCGAGCACGGCCCGCCGGCGGGGCATGGATGTGGTCATGAGGTCTCCCTGAGGAATTGGGCCGTGAGGGGGGTGGAGGTCAGGCCGCGCGGTGGCGGAAGAGGACGCGTTGGAGTCCCGACAGGGCCAGGTCCAGGACGATCGCGACGGCGGCGACCAGCACCGCCCCGCCCAGCACCTGGACCAGGTCGCGCTGGGCCAGGCCGTCGAACACGTACCGGCCCAGGCCGCCGAAGCTGACGTACGCGGCGATCGTCGCCGTCGCCACCACCTGGATCAGCGCCAGCCGTAGCCCGGTCATGATCAGGGGGAGCGCGAGCGGGATCTCGACCTGGAGGAGGACCTGGTGCGCGCGCATGCCCTGGCCGCGTGCCGCGTCCTTCACCTCCGGGTCGACGGCGGTCATCCCGGCGTACGTATTGGTCACGATGGACGGTACGGCCAGCGCGACCAGCGCCACGTACACCGGGGTCATCGACAGCCCGCTGGCCAGGAAGACCAGCACGACCAGCCCGACCGTGGGCAGCGCCCGGCCGAACGACGCCAGGTTGATGGCGAGGAACGCGCCCCGCCCGGTGTGCCCGATGAGCAGCCCGACCGGCAGCGCGATGGCGGCGGCGATCAGGGTCGCGAGCAGGGAGTACTGGAGGTGTTCGGCGAGCCGGTGGCCGATGCCGTCGGAGCCGCTCCACTGCTCGCTCGCGACCAGCCAGGAGCCGAGGTTCCTGAAGAGTTCGAACATGACTGACTACGCCTTTCCGCCGGTGGTCCGCTGCCGTCTGGTCCAGGGCGTCAGTACGTACTGCACCGTCACCAGCAGCGCGTCCGCCACCAGCGCCA
Source organism: Streptomyces sp. NPDC088554 (assembly GCF_044752945.1). Lineage (NCBI taxonomy): Bacteria > Bacillati > Actinomycetota > Actinomycetes > Kitasatosporales > Streptomycetaceae > Streptomyces > Streptomyces sp. NPDC088554. The sequence continues at coordinate 206,709 of NZ_JBIVMF010000005.1, forward strand.
GCAGCAGGGTCAGGACGACACCGACCACCACCGGGGTGGGGAAGTTGCGCTGGAAGCCATCGGTGAAGAGCTGGCCGAGGCCGCCGTCCCCGATGTACGTGGCCACGCTGACCAGCGAGATCGACATGACCGTCGCGATCCGTACGCCCGCCATGATCACCGGCAGGGCGAGCGGCAGCTCGACCGTGAGGAGCGTGCGCAGCGGGCGCGTGCCCATCGCGACGGCCGCCTCGCGCGCCTTCGCGGGGACGGAGTCGAGCCCCTCGACGGTGTTCCGCAACAGCACGACCAGGGTGTAGATCGTCAGGCCGATCACGGTGGTCGTCCTGGTCAGCCCGGAGACGGGCAGCAGCAGGACGAAGATCGCGATCGACGGGATCGTGAACAGGATGTTGGAGATCCCGAGCAGGAACCCGCGCAGCGGGCGGACCCGGTGCGCGAGGACGGCGAGCGGGAGGGAGACGATCAGGCCGAACAGTACGGCGCTGAGCGCGGCCTGGAGGTGCGAGACGGTGAGGCTGGCCAGCTCGCCCGCGTGGTCGGAGATCCACGACCAGTCGATGGTCATACGGTCCCACCCGTCGTCCCGCGGGTGGCGGTCGCCGCGTCCTGGTGGCTGCGGCTCGCCCACTCATGGATCACCTCGCGCGGGACGACCCCGGTGACGGCCCCGTCCGCGTCGACCCGGGCTATCTGCCCCCACGGGGAGGCGATCGACTCGTTCAGCGCCGCCAGCAGCGTGTCCGAGTCGCGCAGCGGCCGTACGGGCAGGAGCGGGGTGCCGGGGGCCGCGTCCGGCGCGCGCCAGCCCAGCGGCTCGTTCTTCGCGGAGACCACGAGCAGCGGCGCCGACCCGGTGCCCTTCGGCGGCTGCTCGTCCTCCCGTACCGTCGTCGCGCGCTGGAGCGGGACCTCCGCGAGCTTCGTCAGCGACAGCAGCTTCAGCTCGCGCTCCGCGCCCAGGAAGTCGGCGACGAAGTCGTCCGCCGGGGCGGCCAGCAGCTCGGCGGGCGGGGCGCACTGCACGAGGTGGCCGCCGGTCCGGAAGACCGCGATGCGGTCGCCGAGCCGTACCGCCTCGTCGATGTCGTGCGTGACGAAGACGATCGTCTTGGCCAGCTCCCGCTGGAGCCGGATCAGCTCGTCCTGGAGCTGGGTACGGACCACCGGGTCGACCGCGCCGAACGGCTCGTCCATCAGCAGCACCGGCGGGTCCGCGGCCAGTGCCCTGGCCACCCCGACGCGCTGTTGCTGACCGCCGGAGAGCTGGTGCGGATACCGCTTGCCCGCCTCCGCCGTCAGCCCCACGGTCTCCAGCAGCTCGGCGGCGCGCGCCCGGGACTTCTTGCGGCCCCAGCCCAGCAGCAGCGGCACGGTCGCGATGTTGTCGAGGACCGTACGGTGGGGGAAGAGGCCGGACTGCTGGATGACGTAACCGATGCTCCGCCGCAGCTCGGCGGCGTCCTGTTCGAGGACGTCCTTCCCGCCGACGTGGATGGTGCCCGAGGACGGGTCGACCATCCGGTTGATCATGCGGAGGGTGGTGGTCTTCCCGCAGCCGGAGGAGCCGACGAGGACGGTGATCCCGCCCTCCGGCATCTCCAGCGTGAGGTCGTGAACAGCGGTCGTGCCATTGGGGAAGCGTTTGTTCACCGCGTCGAATTTGATCATCAGAGTCCCTTGCCCGCGTCCCTTGCCTGGCTGCATATAGTCATGCAGAGTTCTCTTTGACTGAATAGATTGTCAATGCCCCGGCGTAAATCACTCGTTACATCGCTGGTTGTGGATCGCCGGTCGCGGATGGTTACGACAGCCCGTGCATGGCCGCGGGGCATGGTGCGGCATTCGGACATTGTCCGTTAAGGAGGCGTTTGCGCATGATGTCGTCCCACATGGCGGACTCGTCGTACGGGATCAACCCGCCCGCGACCACCTCTCTCGTCGTCCTCGACGGCCAGAGCCTCCCCGTCTCCGACGTCGTACGCCTCGCGGACGGCGCGGCTCGTCCCGTACCCGGAACCGACGCGATGAAGCGTGTCGAACAGACCTGGTACGTCGCCCGCGAGCTGGCCGCCTCCGGCCGCGTCTACGGACGCTCCACCGGCGTCGGCGCCAACCGCGGCGAAGCCGTCCCCACCGAGGCCGCCGCCGACCACGGCCTGCGCCTGCTGCGCAGCCACGCCGGCGCCATCGGCCGGCCGCTGCCCGCCCGCGAGGTCCGCGCCATGCTCGCCGTCCGGGCCAACCAGCTCCTCGCGGGCGGCGCCGGCCTGCGCCCCTCCGTCGTCACCGCGCTCTGCGAAGCCCTGGAGACCGGCGCCCACCCCGTCGTGCACGAATTCGGCTCGGTCGGTACGGGCGACATCGCGGCCCTCGCCCAGATGGGCCTCGCCCTCGTCGGCGAACACCCCTGGCAGGGCGGCCCCGCCCCCGAACCGCAGCGCCTCGACAACAACGACGCGCTCGCCCTGATCAGCAGCAACGCCCTCACCCTCGGACAGTCCTCCCTCGCCCTCCACGAACTGCGCGGGCTCCTCGCCGCCACCGAACTCGTCGCCGCGCTCTCCCTGCTGGCCGTCGACGGCTCGTTCGAGGCGTACGCCCAGCCCGTCCACGCCGCCCGCCCGCACCCCGGCTCGTACGCCGTCGCCGCCCGCATGCGCCACATCCTCGGCGCGGCGGAGCGGCCCGCCCCGCCGCTCGGCCGGATCCAGGACCCGTACGGCTTCCGCTGCGTCCCGCAGATACACGGCCCGGCGCGCGACGCCGCCGACGCGCTGGAGAACGCGCTCACCGTCGAGATCAACGCCGCCGCCGAGAACCCGCTGATCTTCCCCGGTACGGAAGCGGACCCGATCCCCGCCGCCTACCACCACGGCGGTTTCTACCTCGCCCAGGTCGCGCTGGCGCTCGACCACTTCAGGCTCTCCCTCGTCCAGACCGCCCGCCTCTCCACCTCCCGCCTCTCCGCCCTGAACGAACCCGGCTTCACCCGGCTCCGCCCCTTCCTCGCCGACGGCGAGCCCGCCAGCTCCGGCGTGATGATCCTGGAGTACGCGTCCGCCGCGGCCCTCGGCGATCTGCGCGCCTACGCCGCCCCGGCCTCCCTCGGCCATGCCGTCCTCTCCCGGGGCGTCGAGGAACAGGCGAGCTTCGCCTCGCTGGCCGCCCGCCAGACCCTGCGGGTGGGCGGCGCGTACCGGCTGGTCGTCGGCTGCGAACTCGTCGCCGCCGTACGGGCGTTGCGTCAGCGCGGGCTCCGTCCGGAACCGGACCTTCCGGTGGGCCTGGCCTTCGAACTGGCGGAGTCCGTACTGGAAGAGGAGATCGCGGACCGGCCACTGACCGATGATGTGACAGCGGCGGCGACGCTGCTCGACCGTTTCACCGAACTGGCCGCCGCGGAACTGATCATGGACCCGGACGAGACCGATCCGTCGGCCCACCGACACTGATACCGGCACCGGCACCAGCACCGATGCCGATACCGGCACCGACCGATACCCATACCGATACCGGCACCGACCGATACCGATACCGATACTGATACGTCCGACGACACACCGCCACGGGGGAACGCGTGAGTGACAGCCCTGCTACCCGGCTCCAGCAGCTCTTCGAGGGGCACCGGCTGACCCCCACCCAACGCCGTATCGCGCACAGCATGGTCCGCCGCGCCTCCGACGCGCCGTTCCTGTCCAGCGTCGAACTGGCCGAGCTGGCCGGGGTCAGCCAGCCCTCCGTCACCCGCTTCGCGGTCGCGCTCGGCTACGACGGCTACCCGGCGCTCCGCCGCCATCTGCGCGAGGTCGCGCCGGTCGGGGAGCCGAGCAGGATCTCCGCGTACAACGAGTACCAGCAGGCCGTCCAGGGCGAGATGGAGAACCTGCGCCAGCTCGTCGAACTGCTCGCCGACCCGGAACCTGTCGAACGCGCGGGCCGTATCCTCGCCGCCTCCCGCCCGCTGCCCGTCCTCGGCCTGCGCGCCGCCTCCTCCCAGGCGCGCGGCTTCGCGTACTTCGCGGCCAAGGTCCACCCGGACGTACGCCTCCTCGACGAGGGCGGCACGATGCTCACCGACCGCATCGACACGGCGGTACGGTCCGGCGCGACCGCCCTCCTCTGCTTCGCGCTGCCCCGCCACCCGAAGGAGGTCGTGGACACGCTGGCCTACGCGCGCTCCGCCGGGCTGACGGTGGTGACGGTCGCGGACTCGGCGTTCGCCCCGGTCGCCGGGCACAGCGACCTCCTGATCCCGGCCGCGGTCGGCACGGGCCTCGCCTTCGACACGGCCTGCGGCCCGATGCTGCTGGGCCGGGTGCTGCTGGAGGCGATGTGCGACGCGCTGCCGGACGCGCAGGCGAGGCTGGAGGAGTTCGACACGCGGGCGGGCGAACGGGGCCTGTTCGTGGAGTAGCAGTCGGTATCCGGAGTGTTTCACCCGCGCCAGGCGGCGAGGGCGAGCGCGCCCCCGATGGCCAGCACGGCGATGACGTACCCCAACTGCTGGACGTTCGGGCTCACACCGATCCCCCCAGCCGGTCCTTCAACCGCGCGCTGAGCAGCGGCGATCCGATGCCGTCCAGTGATATCCAGCGTGCGTGCCCCAGCTCGGTCAGGGTGCGCAGCAGCACCCCCGTACGTACGCGGAAGAGATACCGGAACCCGTACCGCGGCCGCGATACGCCCCCGGCCGCGGCGGACGAGATGTCGACCAGCACCGGGCTCTCCGTACCGGCGGCGGGCCACAGATCGTGGACCCCGGACGACTCCTGGAGTACGCGGGCGGCGGTGTCCCGGAGGGAGAGGTCGGCGGCCTCGGGATCCCCCTCGGCGAACCCCCAGCCGCCGCCCGCCGCTCCGTGGCCGTCCCGCCGCAGGGCGAGCGCCAGCCCCCGCTCGTTGACGAGGACGGCACCGGCCCGGATCACCGGACAGCGGCCGTCGTGGGCACAGAGTCCTGTCTGCGCGTGGTCGAGCATCGAGTCGAAGAGCGGCATGAGCGCGGCGGTCTCGTCGGGGTGCGCGACGAGATAACCGTTCAGCTCCTTGAAGATGGCGCGCGCGTCGACGGCCACGGGTCAACTCCTCGGGGGTGGTGCGGGTACGGGCGCGGGTGCGGGCGTTGGCACGGGTACGGGCGTCGACGCTGGTGCTGGTAGACGGATCGAGCACCGGATGTCCTTGCCGGTCGCGGTGAGCACGGTCTCCCAGTGCTCGGTCAACGCGTCGACCAGCAGCAGCCCCCGCCCCTCCTCGGCCGTACCGGACACCTCCCGCCGCGCGGGCACGGCCGTCACGAGGTCACTGACGGTGATGAGCAACCGCGACCCGGCAGGCGTGACCCGAAGCCCACACCGCCCGCCGGCGTGCCGGTGGACGTTGCTCAGCAGCTCTGTGACGACGAGCACGGCATCGTCCCGCACCGCCTCGTACCCCCAACTGTCCAGCCGTTCCACCAGGTCACGCCGGACCCGGCTCAACTCCGCAGGCTGCACGGTGAGGTTGAGTCTCAGTTCCCGTTCGATCCCGGCCACGCTCGCCATGGCTCCTCCTGGGCTGCTGCCGAGTGGGCAGCGCGGTAGACGACGGCGAGTCACCGGGTCGGTGCGCCGTGTTACGGAGTGATGGTGCAGGAAAGGGAATCGCTTAGGCAAGTATTCCTAATGGCCTTAGCTCTTGGGGGTGAATCATGTCTACTGGGGGTTGCGCCCAGCGCCGGGCGCGCCACCATGTGGGCATGGCTCAGAGGGATATGCCCACGATGCGCAGCAGGCGGCTCGGCAACGAGCTGAAGCGACTCCGTGTCGAGAGGGGGTACAAAGTGCAGGACATCGCCGACAAGTTGCAGTGTGGTCAGCCGAAGATCTCGCAGATCGAGAACGGCAAGCGGGGCATAAGGCCGCTGGACTTGACGGTTCTGATGGAGTTCTACGGGATCGATGACGAGGCGTACATCGCGAACATCAGGCGGTTGGCCCGGGAGATCCACAAGGTCGACTGGTGGAGCAGCCAGGGCCCGTTGCTGCACGACACGCTCCGGGACTACCTGACGCTGGAGGCGGACTCGCAGCTGATTCAGGAGTACACCCCGGCTGTGATTTCCGGGCTGCTTCAGACCGAGGCGTACATGCGGCGGATCTTCGAGGCGCGCCACCCAGTGGAGAAGGTCACTCGGATGATTGACATGCGGATGAAGCGGAAGGAACTCCTGGAATCTCAGCTGGACTTCAGGCTGCGTGTGATCGTCGAAGCGTCAGTCCTTCACCGCATCGGCGGCCCGCCGGCGCTGATCCGGGAGCAGCTTGAGCACCTGCTGGAGATGGGTGATCGGTCCAACGTCAGCATCCAGGTTCTGCCGATCAACGCGTCTATCCCGGCCGAGCAGTACACGCCGTTCATCATCCACTCGCTGGGAGGTGAACCGGCCTTGGAGGTCACATGGTTGGAGCACACGGTCGGTGGTACGTTGTTGGAACAGTGGGCTGATGTTCAGCGGTATCGACAGGTGTGGCACGAGTTCACCGCCGTGGCTCTTTCGCCAACGGAGTCCCAGCATTACATCCGTGACCGTCTCAAGGACAGTGAATCGTGACCTTTGACGCCCTCAACGGCGCGCTCTGGCACAAGAGCACCTACAGCGGCAGCGATAACGCCTGCGTCGAGCGCGGCCGGTTGCGTACCGGCCGCCAGGCGGTCCGTGACACGAAGGACCGCGAGCGTGGCGCCGCAGTCTTCGAGCCGGCGTCCTGGCAGACATTCGTGGACGCTGTCCGCTCGGGCGTCCTCCTCGCGAACTGAGCAGGTGGGTGAATGAACTCTGATGAGTTCGACGGCGCGCTCTGGCGCAAGAGCACATACAGCGGTAGCGACAACGGCTGCGTGGAGCACACCCAGTCGCCCACCGGCTGCCAAGCCGTCCGCGACACGAAGGACCGGTCCCGCGCCGCCGTTGTCTTCGCCCCGGCCCCCTGGCGTACGTTCCTCGACGCCCTCCGCGCGGATTAGGGGAACTGCCGCGCGCGCCTGGTGAGTTCACCCGGCATGGTGAACACAGTGTTATGCGTCGCCGTGGTGGGCGTGGGTCTGGACAGGACGAGCAAGCACAGTAGGGCCGGGGCCCGGCCCTACTTGCCGTCGGGTGGTGCGTATCACGAGGGTGAAACGGACTCGGTCTCCTTGCCAGGACGGCGTGAGGAGGCGCGTCGGCGTGCCGCTATCCGGTGGGAGCACTACGAGCAGAGACGCTTGAGGGCGTTCGCACCCGGCCGGGCACGGAAGGAGACCTCATGTCCGGCGTCGTCGGTGAAGACGGCTTCGCTCTCGGACTTCAGGGTCATCGTGCCGCGCTGGGTGGGGTTGTCCCATCCCTCGGGCGGGTTTCCTGAACCATCGGAGAGCGGGGTTGTCGCCTCGAAGTAGGTCGAGCCGACACGGGCCTCATCGATTCCGCAATGCGTATAGAGGTCGAAGGGAATCGTCCGGCCGGTTGGTGCCGCCCGGACAGCCCTTTCGTCTCCACCAACTGTGGCGCAGCTCGTGAGTACCCCGGTAGCCAGCGCAGCAGCGACGATGGCTCGCCCAATTCTCTCAGTCATGGCTTTGACGTTCAGGTCAAGTCGGTGGTTCCGCAGAGGGCGTGTCGTTTCGACTCTGTCCCGTACTCGGTTGGTGGCGTTATGTGCCGAGTGTCGTTGGCGCTGTGCATGAGGTCTCAGCTGGTCGGTCCTGGCTGAAGGTCTTCCGCCATGCGTATCCACCGAAGAGGAACACGAACAGGGTGTATCCGGAGAAGATCGACCAGATCCACAGCAGCGCGGCACCGGTTCCGCCCCAGGCGGCGCTGACGGCCATGTTGAGGAAGAGCGCCAGCAATGCGAACGCCAGGCCGGCGCCTGCCCATTGGTCGGCTCGCAGCCGCTCCCGGCGCCTGAACGCCGCGATCACGCCGAAAGAGCCGATCAGCACAAGGGCAGGTACGAGCGCTTGAGGGGTCAGAAAGAGCGATTCGAAGTTTCGCTTCGCGGTGTCCGCGCCGCTGGCCAGTAGGTCCACTCCCAAGGTGAGCAGGGCGGCGAGCAGCCACGGAGGTATGGCGACAGAGAGAAGCAGCGGGAGATGCAGGCGCTTCGCCGGGGACATGCACGCTCCAGGGGAGAGGTGAAGGATCTTTTGCCTGAATCCATACTACGAGGACTGGGTTGCGCGGTTCGGGAGCGGGTGCCTGTCGGTTGCCTTAGGGAGCACAGCATTGGTAAATGTCTATTTTTTACCATATGCGCCCAATGGATTCGCGTGCGGGTTCCGGCGTCAGGCGGTGACGTTGTCGCCTCTCGGGGGGGATTGCCTGGCGGGGGCGGGAGTGGTCGCAGTCCGGGCATGTTGACCATTTGGACAATGTCGCGCACCCGTCAAGTCAGGTTAAAGTCCGTGCTGCCCGCGCCAATCGCGGGGAAAGGGTCAATCGGTTAAACGGGGGCAAATTTGCACATCTACCGGCCCATATCGCGTGCGGCGGCTATCGTGGCACTTCCTGCCGCGTTGATCGCTGCGACCACCACCAGTGCTTTCAGCGCGCCTACGGGGGGCAGTGCCGAGCCGAAAGCGTCGTTTGGTCTCGCCACGGACACGTACCGGGACGTCACCGGGCTCGATGCCGGCAGTGCGGCGGGCAGGAGCCTGAAGGCCCAGGGGTTCAGTGTCCGCACGGCGTCCACTGGACAGACCGCAGTCGTGGATAGTTCGATGGCAGACAAGGGCATTATCAGCGCGGCCACCCCTGGCTTCGTCGACATCTCGTGGAAGCCCTACGCTGCGGACGCCCAGTATGCGGTCGTCCGCAACGACAAGCCCATCGCGGACCTGCCTCCGGGCGTCACCAGCTTTCACGATACCGGCGTGATGCGCGGAATCACCTACAGCTACCGGATCATTCCTCAGCTCAAGAAGAACCATGAGGGAGCCCGCACTTGGGGCATGCAGGTCACTGTCCCGGCAGCGTCCACCAGGGGTGAGTCAGAGCTCTTTGCGATGCGCAAGAGCGCAGTGTCAAGGGCCGACGCCGCAGCGCGGGCGTCCACCACCACCCTGACCTGGACGAGCTTTATCCCGCAGAAGTACATCAATGCACCGTCTGCTGGCTGTGACTACGGGTCGAAGTACCAGTTCGGAGGGGACAACCACTCGAAGTTCGACTGGAAGGACTCCCGCTACCGCACTTCGCTGAACGCGGTCATCACCTGGAAGAACAAGTCCTTGAAGGAGGGCAAGAGTGTCCAGGCCAGCCACGTGTACCGCAAGTCGGACCACAAACTCATCGACACCAAGAAGGCGAGTGACAAGGGCATGAGCGCCAAGAAGCTCGGGTCAGGGGGGAACTACATCGATGTCCGTATGGTCGTGCACGCTTCCAACCCCTTCTGCAAGGGCCTTGGCTCTATCAAGGGTGCGATTGACGGCGCCCTCCAGATGCACATCACCTCGTCCGGGAACTGGGAGATACGTTCCGGCAACCATCGCCTCATGCCGAACCACCACATCTACTTCTACAACGGCGGCAAGGTCACCAACGTCTACACCCGAAAGTACGAGAGCGAGTATTGCCTGATAGGCCAGGCCGCTTGCAAGCTGGCCGACCTGACAGGGGACTCCGGAAAGTTTAAGTAGACAGCGCCGAAGAAAACCCCTTGAGGGCGTCGGCCCGAGACGGTCGCAAGGGCTACGCGTCGGGCACAAGGTTGATGGCCTGCCGGCCCTGTTCGGCAGGCCATCAGCTCTTGAGACGGAACGGATGCGCCGGGCCGTCAGGTGGCCGACGCTGTCCTGCCTCTATACACGGTTTCGCGGGTGGCGTATGCATGTCTCATCTGAACACAACACTCCGTGGGCGAGAGCAGCGACGATCGCAGCCTGTGTCCGTGTCTGTAGGTCAGCCTTGGCCACGATATTCGCGATGTGCGCCTTCACGGTGCGTCCGGTGATGCCCAATTCCTGGGCTAGTTCACGGTTGCCCAGCCCCGTTTCGAGCAACAGGAGTACCTGTAGCTCCCGGCTAGTCAACTTTTTCAACCTCTTTACGGCAGCCTCAGGATTATGTCCCGTGAGCTGGTACGAGCATCCCATTTCCGCAGCAGTGGACCGTGTGGTCACGGTGGTCTCCTCCCGACCCGGCTTCCCAGCAGACCCCCGTGGCCCGGGTAAGCCGTGATCAAGTTCTAACTTACCTGCTGGGTCTGACAGCGGAACTGGAGATGGGGGGACCGCCCCAACACCAACATTCAGATCCTGCCCATCGACGCGGCGGTCCTCGCTGAGCAGTACACGCCGTTCACCATCCACTCATTGCGGGGTGAACGGTCCATTGACATCACATGGTTGGAGCACACCACGGGTGGTACGTTGATGGAGCAGCGGGCGGACGTTCAGGTGTATATGCGCGTGTGGGCAGAGTTCACCGCCGCAGCCCTGTCACCGTCCGAGTCCGAGAAATACATCCGAGATCTCATCAAGGACAGTGGATCGTGACCTTTGAGGCCCTCGATGGTGCGCTCTGGCGCAAGAGCACTCACAGCGGTAGCAACAACAACTGCGTGGAGCACACCCAGTCGCCCACCGGCTGCCAAGCCGTCCGCGACACGAAGGACCGGTCCCGCGCCGCCGTTGTCTTCGCCCCGGCCCCCTGGCGTACGTTCCTCGACGCCCTCCGCACGTAGCGCTGGGGCAGACGGGTGGACGAGGGGGAGGGGCTAAACGAGGGCACCACGGAGTGTCGTTGCCGTGAACGTGATGGCAATCTACTGCCCGCCAGGGACCCTTATCCGCAGGAGGAGGTCGGCTACTTCCACCTGAAGGTCTTCGATCTCGGCTCGTCGTCGTTCACCACATCACTCATTCACCCAGTTTGGGCACTTCTGCATGCCGTTGCAGTACGCGGTGACGGAGGTTGTCTCGCGTGGCAGGTTTCGCGAGCTTCTTGGGGCAGGTCGGGGCGGCGGCCATGGCCAGACCTCGGCTCTGCCAGTCGTTGCGGACCACGTACGGGATCTTGAGGCCACGAGCAGCTCATGGCAGGCTCGTGCCGCATGATCGATGAATTGGCGAAAGGCACCCTGCACGGGAGACTGCGGCGGGACCGCGAGGCGCTGCTCTGGAAACTCGACGGTTTGTCCGAATACGACGCCCGCCGCCCTTTGACAGCGACCGGGACCAACCTCCTCGGCCTGGTCAAACACGTGGCCACCGTCGAAGCCCGGTACTTCGGCGAGGTCTTCGACCGCCCTTCCCCGGAACCGCTGCCCCGGTGGCAGGACTCCGACGGCGGCGATCTGTGGGCGACCGAGGACGAGACCCGCGATCAGGTCATCGGGTTCTACCGGCGCACGTGGGAACACTCGGACGCGACGATCAACGAGCTTCCCCTCGACGCCCCCGGCCACGTGCCGTGGTGGCCGGAGCCTTATCTCAACACGAACCTGTTCGCCGTCATGGTCCATGTCCTCGGCGAGTCCATCCGGCATGCCGGGCACGCCGATATCCTGCGCGAGGGCCTCGACGGCCGGACCGGGGTGCGCGCCGAACACGAGAAGCAGATCGACGAGGAAGCCTGTGCGGCTTACTGCGCGACGGTCGAACAGGCCGCCAGGGCGGCCGCACCGATCAAGGCTTAGAGGTTGCCTCGCGTGACTTGATGTTCGGCGGCATGATGCCGGTGCTCCCGAGTGCTTGGCGCGCTCTCGGGGCGGCCCTTGCCCGGCTTGCGTTCTAGTAAACCGTGAACGGCTTATCGCCCCGGCGCCGCCGTGCTTCCAAGTGAATAACTCCAGTCCCTTTACGGGGTCAGTATCAGGGTTTCCTTGTCCCCTGCGTCGATCGATGAAGAAACGTTGACGACCTGGCTGCCGACACCTTCATCGGCGAGGATGCCGAGAAGTTTTTCCAGGTACGGATAAGGGCGGCCGGAGGATTCGTTGAGCGGGTGGATGCGGACCTGGCCCCGGCATACGCGGAGGAGTTCCCGGACGCCTTCCAGGTGGAAGGCGAAGTCGAACCGTTCGGCGTAGGAAAAGAGCAGAAAGCCCGACAGCACCAGGGTGAATTCCCGATCCGGGAAGGGCAGCGAGGGCAGCGCGGCGGGTACGTAGTGGCCCGACCCGGCGGTGCGGGAGCGGCGATAATCGGCGAGGAACCTGTCGGAGGCCGCGCGCCACTGCCCTTCGAGGGGCCACCGGGCGCCGGAGTCCAGGCCGAAGCGGGCCGGCTGGCTGTGCACCCACTCGCTGATGCGTGACTCTTCTCGTCTGATCAGCCCGTCGAACTCCAGCGGACTCATCCCGTATTGCGGATCGACGCTCACGGCGGATCCGCCCAGCTCTCGGACGCCGGCCCCGAAATCACTGGCCCCACCAGGGCAGTCAAGTATTTTCCCGGATCTTAGGTCGCTCTCTATTAGTGCAAAGTTTTCTTTGTATTCACCGAAGCTTCTGGAGGTAACCAATATGTCGCCCCGGAAGTGCTCTCCTGGATCGTTTGAAGACATGCCCGGAATCTAGCACCGGAGGTTGGAATTGAACCGCAGGTGCCGTGTTTTGGCCAAAAAAGCGGGATGCTGTGGCTTGAAATGGGTAACGTAAAAATTTGCGGGTGGAAGCTTTACTTGCGTAAAACTCGACCTCCCGCCTAGGTTCCCCTCCCAGGTCCATAAGAGGAGTCAATGTGCGCGATTACACTGGTCTTTTCGAGCTGGCAGGGGTCGATTACGCGGGGGGCGGCATCGGCACCGAGGTGACGGACGACATGTTGCGGCTGCACCAGAACGAGTCTCCCTACAGGCTGCCTGGCCACATTGCTCAGCGTCTTGCCGAAGAGGCTCGCGAGAACTGCTCGCGCTATCCGGCAGCCGAGTCGTCCCAGGTGCGGCGCGCTGTCGCCGAGTACATCCGGTGCGCCCCGGAACAGATCGCCGTCGGCAACGGCGTGGACGAGTTGATCCACCTGGTCGTGTCCGCTTTCGCCCGTGGGGGCGGGGTCGCGGTTCCGGCCAGTACGTTCCCCGGCTACCGGCTGGCTTGCACCGCCGCGGGCATCGAACCGCAGGAACTCCCCGCCGGTGAGGACGGCAGCGGAACCGCGGACGCCGTCGTCGCGGCCTGCGAGGCGGGCGTAGAGCTGGTGTTTCTCTGTAATCCGCACAATCCCACCGGTGCCCTGCTCGACAGGGGTGATCTCGCCCGCTGCCTGACCGCCGCGGACGAGCACGGGACCGTCCTGGTCGTGGACGAGGCGTACATGGACTTCGTCGCCGACGAGAAGGCTTCCGCCCTGGAGGCCGCGGTGACCGGCCGGTGCGTCCTTGTCCTGCGTACCTTCTCCAAGGCGTGGGGGCTGGCGTCTTTACGTGTGGGATACGCGGTCGGCCCGGAGGATCTGGTCGGCCGCCTCTGGCGGGCGCGGCAGTCCATGCCGTTTCACATCAACCGGCCGGCACAGATCGCGGTACCCATGCTGCTGGCCGAGAAGGACTTCCTGCCGTCCGTCCGTCGGCGGACGGGCGAGGCCCGTGACTTGCTCTGCGGTCTCCTCGGCGAGCGGGGCATCCGCCACCTTCCCTCCGCCGCCAACTTCGTCATGGTGGAGGCGGGCCCGGACAGCACCGCCACCGCCCGACGCCTGGCGAACGACCACCGGATTCTGGTACGGGACCTGGCGCCCTTCGGCCGTGCCGGGTGGATACGGGTCACCGTGGGCGTCCCGGCGGACATGGAACGCTTTGCCGACGCGCTCGCCCACGTCCTCGGCGGCACGGAGACGGAGCCGGCAACCGCGACCGCGACGGATTCTCGCGGCGAGTCCGTGGAAGTCCCGGACAGTTCGGCCGCCGACCTCATACCTCACTGGTTGCGCCCGACCCCCACTCTGGAGCCGGTGGAGCCCGCGGCCCTCTTCAACGGTTATACGGGGGCCCAGGTGGTCTTCGCGCTCCATCGTCTGGGCATCTGGTCGGCTCTCGGCGATCAGCCTGTGGACGTGTCCGGCCTCGCCCGGCGGGGCGGCGTGAGCGAGGACCGGATGCGTGCGCTGCTCCGGGTCATGGCCCTGTTGGGCTACGTCCGGCTGGGTGACGCCACCGTGGCGCTCACCGACACCGGACGCGCGCTGGTGGAACAGGCCGGCCTCTTCGTCTGGGGAGTGGGCGGCTACGGAAGCCTGCTGGCGAACCTGCACGGTCTGGCGACGCGCGAACTGACCTACGGCCAGGAGGTCCGCCGTGACGAGGGCATGGTCGCCATCGGTGCCGGCGAGGCGGACCGCGCCCTCATGCAGAAGGCGGAAGCCGAGATCCTGGCGGGCATCGACTTCGGCACGATGGCCGACATCGGCTGTGGTGACGCCACCCGGCTGATCCGCCTGTGCACGGCCGACGGGCAGCGTCGCGGCATCGGCATCGACATCAGCCGGGCCGCCTGCGAGCTGGCCACCGACCGGGTCGGTGCGGCCGGGCTGGCCGACCGGGTGGACATCGTCCACGAGAACGTGCTCGACACGCTCAGTACCCGTACCTTCCCGGGGGTCGACCTCGTCACGGGTTTCCTGATGCTGCACGACCTGTTCGCCACCGACGACGACCACGCGGCCGTCCTGCGTACGCTGCGCGCGGCCTTCCCCGACGCCAGGTCCTTCCTCTTCGCCGACACCGCGCTCCAGGACTGGGACGACCACAGCGGACCGCTTCCCATCTTCAACCTGGAATTCGAGTTGGTGCACGCGGTGATGGGGGTGCCACTGCGTACGAAGGAAACGTATCTGCGGGCGTTCGCGGACGCCGGGTTCACGCTGGAGCGCTGCGTACCGTTCGGGGTACCGGCCACCTGGGCCTTCCTGCTGTCCGTACCCGAGGCGGAGTGAAACGGTGATCAACGCCTGGACCTTTGAGCAGACCAACATCTCTCTGGAGGCGGATCCGCTCAAGTTCGACGCGCGCCAGTGCGCCGACGAATACGCGTGGCGGCTGGAATGCGCGGTGCGGGCCGAGTCCCTCGGATTTACCGGTGTGTTCTTCAGCGAGCACCACTTCAACGGGTTGCGTGTGTGCCCCACGCCCGGCATGCTCGCCGCGGCGGTCGCCGCTCGCACCAGCACGCTGCGCGTCGGGTTCCTCGGTCTGGTGCTGCCGCTGTGGCAGCCCTGGAGGGTCCTGGAGGACATCGGCACGCTGGACCAGATCAGCGACGGCCGCGCGGAACTGGGGGTGGCCCGGGGCACCGGCCCCGCCGAGGCCGAGGCGGTGGGCATCCCCGCCGAGGAGATAGCCCCTCGCTACGAAGAGGCGCTCGACATCCTCGACCGGGCCCTCTCCGAGCGGTCGGTCTCCCATCACGGACGGTTCTGGTCCTTCGACGGGCTCACCGTCGTGCCGCGTCCGGTGCAGGATCCGCTGCGGCCGTGGGCAACGGCGCGCAGCGCTTCCTCCGCCGCCGCGGCGGGCCGGCGTGGATACCGTTTGTGCAGCGCCTTCCTCACGACCGAGGAGATGGCCGAGGTCTTCGACTCCTACCGTGCGGCGGCGGAGCAGAAGGGCCACCGGCCGCGCGCCCAGGACCTGGCCCTGCGACGCTCCGTCTTCGTGGCGTCCAGCAGCGCCGAGGCCGCGGACCAGAGCGAGTCGGCACGGCAGCTCATGCCCGATCTGCCCGTGGAAGACATCGTCGCCGGCACCGCGCGCGAGGTCGCCGAACAGCTCATCGACCAGACCCGGCGCACAGGTGTCGCGAACGTCATCGGATTCTTCGCCGGGAACTGGCCCGATCGCACAGCCGTGGAAGAGTCGTACCGGCTCTTCGGGGAGCAGGTGATGCCAGTGCTCCAGCGGAACTGACCATGGTCCCTCAGCAGAGAAGCCTCAGCAGAGAAACCCCTCAGCAGAGAAGCCTCAACAGGGAAACCCCTCAGTAGAGAAGCCTCAACAGGGAAACCTCAGTAGAGAAGGTGGACAGTTGACACAGCACACCCAGCCTTCGTCGGCCGGAAAGCTGCCCGTTCTTCGAGAGGTCGTCGGGCACCATGCGCCGGTGCCCTTTCTGCTCACCAGCGACATGTTCGGTGGCATACCGGTCGAACTCGGCGGAGCCGAGATCAGCGACCTGGTCGGACGGCCCGTCGCCGAGCCCCATGTCCATGAGACACCGGAGATCTATCTGCTCTTCTCCAAGGAGCCCGGAGAGGCGACCATCACTGTCGAAGTGGAAGGGGAGAGCCACACTCTCGTTTCCCCCGGCGCCTTCTACGTACCCGCGGGCATGCGCCATCGCTTCATCACCCGGTCCGCGGCTCCGGGGAGCTTCTGTTTCGGCCTCTTCATCAATGTGACCCCCTGACCCCTTCGGCGGCTTCATGAACCTGCCCCGCATCGGGGGCCGATGCGGGGCCGATGCGGGGCAGGGGCAGGGGCAGGTTCAGGTTCAGGGGCAGGTACGAGCTCCGCCGGAGTCAGCGGGTCTCGATGACGACCTTCTCGATGACCATGTCGTGTACGGGGCGGTCGGTGCGGGGGTTGGTGTCCGTCGTACCGATGGCGTCGACGATCTTCTTGCCGGCGTCGGTGGTGACTTCGCCGAAGATGGTGTGCTTTCCGGTGAGCCAGGTGGTGGCCCCCAGGGTGATGAAGAACTGGGATCCGTTGGTTCCCGGGCCCGCGTTGGCCATGGCGAGCAGGTAGGGCCTGGTGAACGCCAGGTCGGGGTGGAACTCGTCGGCGAACTTGTATCCGGGGCCGCCCGTCCCGTTGCCCAGGGGGTCACCGCCCTGGATCATAAAGCCCTCGATGACCCGGTGGAACACCGTCCCGTCGTACAGCGGCTTGTTGGTCCGCTGCCCGGTGTTCGGGTCGACCCACTCGCGCTCGCCCTTCGCCAGCTCCACGAAGTTGGCCACCGTCTTGGGGGCGTGGTTCGGCAGCAGCCGGACCTCGATGTCACCCTGGTTGGTCTTCAACGTCGCGAACAGCTCTTCCGCCATGATGATCCTTCGGTATGGGTATCGCGGGCCCGACCAGTCTCCCGTCCCGGGGAGAAGAAGCCGGGACAATGACACGGCACCTCACCCGTACGAGTGGTGAGCGCGGGCGCCGATCCCGTATCGCGGGGCACATCAGGCTGTTTCCGCTCTCTCAGGGAACGCTCAGGAACCGTTATTATCCTGCGCCACGAACGGTTCCTGACGGCGACTTGAGGAGGCAGCGAGTGGGGCGCGGTGGGCAGTCTCTGGCGCGGGTGGCAGTGATCGTACGAGCCGGGGCGGTGCCCCTGTGGTGGCTGGGGGTGCTCGCCGCCGGGATCGGGTTCCTGATCCCCGGGCTGACCGGGCGCCGGATCGGCGGGTACGCGGGCGCGGCGCTGTTCCTGGTGTGCGCGGGGGTGGTGGCGCTCGTACGGAGACGCCGGTACGCCGCCAGAGCGGACGGGGCGCCCCGGGCCGCGAAGTACGACTATCTCCAGGACCGCGCCGTCACCCTGCGGAACTGGCGCCGTGCGCACCTCTGGTGGCTGCTGGGCGCGTTCCTGCTGGCTGCCGGCGCGTCGTTCGCGCTGCCCATCGCCGGAGGGCTCGCCCTCGCGGGCGCGGGCGCCGGGCTCTGGCTCAAGTCCCTGTGGCTGGGCGCCCGCGAACGCAGCGACGAGACGCTGCTGTGGGTACGTACCGACTGGGCCGGAAGCGGACGGCCCACCGGCGAGAAGGTGACCGGCTACCGCACGACGGGCATCGGGGCGGGCGACGCCCTCCCCGGCGGGGCCCGGCGCCCCCGGCGTCGCTGAGCTCCGTTCACGGCACCGGGGTGTCCGGTGTGTCCAGCCAGGCTCGCTGTACGCCCGGGGCGACCGTCAGTCCGTACCGGCCGATGTCCGGCGCTCCGGCCAGGAGCCACCGCTCGCGGGCCGCGGCGACCTCGTCCCAGAGGCGGCGCGGTCCGTACTGCGCGACGGCGAAGGTCTCGGTCTGGCGGCCGTCGTAGTCGACGCTCGCCCAGCTCGTGGCGGAGGTGTCCGCGAGCCAGAGCCGGGTGTGGGCGGTCCCGCCCTCGGTGTCCCAGGAGTACCAGGCGCCCGGGACCGTCAGCCCGAGGTGGAGGTCCAGGCCGGGATCGGCCCCGGCGACGTCCCAGGGGGAGAGACCGGTCGTACGCGTCGCGGGGGACTGCCCGGGGCGCAGGACGTCGCGGTGCAGCTCGACGTCCGTACGCTGGCCGCTGATGAGCATGTACGAGCCGTACGCCGAGAACCGGCCCTCCGCGGACCTGTCCTGACGCTTCGTCAGGTTCAGAGTCCCGTAGCAGGACCAGGCGCTGTCCCACGGGGTGGTGATACGTCCGCCGGGGCGGGTCTGGTCCAGCCACTCGGCGGGGACGGCCCGCACCGAGCAGGTGGCGAGGACGCGGTCGTACGGAGCGGTGGGCGGCCAGCCGCGCGCGCCGTCGGTGTGGACGACGGTGGGGTGGTACGAGAGCGCGGCGAGGTGGGCGCGGGCGCGGGCGGCGAGGTCGGCAGACACCTCCACGGAGGTCACCGAAGCGGCCCCGAGCCGTGCGCACAGCAGCGCCGTGTTGTAGCCGGAGCCGGTGCCGATCTCCAGCACCCCTGCGCCGTCGGTCAGTTGGGCGTCCTCCAGCAGGCGCAGCACGGTGCTGGGCGCGGACGCGGACGAGGCGGGGGAGCGCGTACCGTCGGACTCGGTCACGAACCGGGTGACCAGGGGCGCGTCGGAGTACGCGGCGGCCAGCCAGCCGTCCGGGTCGTCGCTCCGGTCGCACGGGCGGTGACCGCCCGCGCCGTCCCGCAGCCAGAGCCGCCCCGGCAGGAACGCGTCCCGGGGGACGTCGCGGAGCGCCTCCCGCCAGTGGGCCGGGACCGGTTCCGTACGCGTACGGGCGATCTCGTCCAGGAGGCGGAGTGCCCCCGCCGCGCGGGCGGAATCGCTGGCGTCGGGGGAGTGCATGGGGCGGATTCCTACTTCTGTTCCGGCTTCGGTGCGGGCTCGGGTGGCTTCGGCGGGATCGGTCGGCCGGGTTGCGAGCCGTCGTCTCCGATGGGCGAGCGGTGTTTCTGCGACATGCGTGTCCCCTTTCGGCAAGGTCAAGCGCGACCTCGTGTGTGCACTGAGTAGCCTGCAAGGCGCTTACGGTAGTGGGGGGTTGGTTCTCGTCGGCTACCGAGCGATGGGGAACGCGGCCGGTGGCGCCGTGCCCGTGCCCGCGTCTCCTGATGTGAGCGGGTGCGGGCGCGGTGCCGGCCTCGTTGCTCAGACTTCCAGCGACGCCTCGATCTTTCCCAGCTGGTGGCGGGCCATCGCCAGGTTGGCGCGGGACTTGTCCAGGGCCATGTAGAGGAACAGGCCATTGTTTCCCCGGCCCTTGAGGAGGCGGATCAGGTGGTACTGGGTGCCGAGGGTGATGAGTATGTCCTCGATCTCGTCCTTGATGTGGAGCAGTTCCATGGTGCGGACCTTCGCGCGGACCACGTCGGTGTTGCCCGCCGCCGCGACCGTCAGGTCGAGTTCCTTGCTGCCGCCGACCGTGCCGAGGGCCATGCCGCTGGCGTAGTCGACGAGGGCCGCTCCCAGGGCGCCTTCGATGGTGGCGATGGCTTCCTTGAGCGCTGATTCGGTACTGGCCATGAGTATCGGGCTTCCTTTCGGTCCGGTGGCGGTCCGGGGTGTTCCGGGCGCGCCCGTACTGCGGGGTGGTGGGGCGAGTGGTGGGGCGGGGGGCATCGGAGGGGATGGCGGCGGGCCTGGGTCAGACGTTCTCCAGTCGTTCGAGGGCGCCGTCGACCAGTTCGCCGATCCGGGCGCTGGAGCGGCGGGCCTCCAGATGGAGCCGGCCCACATTGGTCCGGGGCTCCGCGAGGAGGGTCAGGACCGCCGAGGAGCCCGCCGCGTACGTCGCGATGTAGCCCAACTCGCCACGGATCAGCAGCTCCTTGAAGCCGCCCTGGCCGGTGGCGTCGGTCAGCCGCATCGCGACGCCCAGTGCGGCGGCGGTGAGCGCGGCCACGCCCTCGGGCTCCACGTCGGCCATGTCGCCCGCCAGCACCAGGCCGTCGGTACTGGCCGCGAGCGACCCCGTGAGCTGGGGGAGGCGGGCCCGTAGCCGCCTGAGTTCGCCGAGCACATCGGCTTCTGCCGTCATCAGCTGTCTCCTCTCGGCACGCGCCCGAAGAGCGCGTCTCATGACCATGACGGCGTGGCGCGGTCCGGATGACGGTGGATGGGACGGGGGGTCACAGGGCTGCCTCCAGGGCGTCGCGTAGTCGGCGTAACAGGGCGATGTCCGGGTCGCCGGAGACGGTGGCGACCCACGCGGGAAGCGTCGGGGGCGCGGCCGTCGGCGGCTCGTCCGGCGTCTCGACGAGCCCGGCCGCTGCCAGCCGCCGGATGTCGAGAAGGGTGTGGAACGCGGGCCGGCCCAGGGCCCAGGCGATGGCCACCGGGGTACGTACGCCGTCGGCCAGTTCCAGCAGCAGCCGCTGGCGGCGGGTGACGGCCTGGCCCGGGGCGGGGGGCCGGGCGACCACGGGGGCGGTGTCGACGGCCGCGTACGGCCAGACATGGTCGAGGAGTTCGCGCCGGCGCCGTGTCTCGCGCTCGACCGCCGGCGCGGATACGGGACGTACGGGACCGATCCAGTGCTCCACCCCGTAACGGAACCGGGTCGGTCCGCTGCCGGGGGAGAGCACGAAGAAGGCGGCGTCGAACAACGCGCCCAGATGGCATATCTCCAGCTCACCTCTGTGTATTCGGCCGCTGTCGACGAGGAACCGGCCGACCTCGCGACGGGTCCCCGCCCGGTCCACCGCCTCCTCCCAGCCCTCCCGGGGTAATCGGCCGCCCCGGGTGAGGAGGACGTCGATGCCGGGGGCGGCGGGGCTCTCCGCGTGTACGACGCGGCCCTCGGCCAGATAGAGCGTGCCGTGATCGCGGAGCAGCGCGCCGGTCGCGCGCTCCCGGGCGAGACGGACGAGCATCGGGGAGAGGGAGGACCGGATGGAGGAGAGGGTGTAGGGCGGGGCTTCCATACCGGCGGCCCCGGCGGCCCCGGCGGCCCCGGAGGTTCCAGTGGCTCCGGCGGTCCCGGCGGTCTCGATGGCACCGGCGGCTCCGGTGGCTCCGGTGGTCCCGGCGGCTCCGAGGGCTCCGGCGGTCCCGGCAGCCCCGGCGGCCCCGGCGGCCCCGGCGGCCCCGGCGGCCCCGGCGGTTCCAGTGGCTCCGGCGGCCCCGGCGGTCTCGATGGCACCGGCGGTTCCGGTGGCTCCGAGGGCTCCGAAGGTTCCAGTGGCTCCGGTGGTTCCGGTGGCTCCGAGGGCTCCGGCGGTCCCGGCAGCCCCGGCGGTCCCCGTGGCCCCGGTGGCTCCGAGGGCTCCGGCGGTCCCGGTGATCTCAGTTGTTCCTGTGGTTCTTGTGGTTTCTGTGGGTCTGGAGGTCCCTGGGACCCCGGCAGCCCCCGTGGCCCTGGAGGCCCTGGAGGCCCCGGCAGCCCCGGCAGTCCCGGCAGCTCCGGCAGTCCCCGTGGTCCCGGCGTTCGCGCTCACTCCAGCACCAGCCGCTCGGCGAGCCTGCCCAGTCTGATCCGGGCGAGCGCGAGGTTGCCGCTGTCGCGGTCGAGCCACAGATGGAGGAAGACGCTGCTGTCG
This sequence comes from Streptomyces sp. NPDC088554, assembly GCF_044752945.1. Lineage (NCBI taxonomy): Bacteria > Bacillati > Actinomycetota > Actinomycetes > Kitasatosporales > Streptomycetaceae > Streptomyces > Streptomyces sp. NPDC088554. The sequence continues at coordinate 228,386 of NZ_JBIVMF010000005.1, forward strand.
AACGTCGTCTCGACAAAGCTGATGATGTGATAGCCGGTACGGGTGGTGACGATGAGGTCCTCTACGGGTGGGCCCTTGTCGCTCTCCCCGGCGCTGATTCTCGCGGCGGTCGTCGGGGCCATGGCTGTCGGGGGCATGGCTGCCGTGGGGGCGAACGCGGAGTACTCCGCCGCCGCCCTGGCCAGCTCGGCCGTCTCGGCGGCGGTGGCCTCGTGGTCACCGTTGGGCGATTCCCCCGCTGTGCCGAGCGCCAGCCCGCTCGTCCAGTCGACAATCGCCGCACCGAGCGCTCCCGGCAGGCTCATCGCCTCCGATAGGCATGCATCGATTCCGGGCACGCGGACTCCCCTCCCAGCCGGGCGTGCGGGCGCACTGTCGTGTGGCAGTAACCGCGAGATTACGCAACGTTCGTGGGTCGGGTGGGAGTTCTGGCATTTTCCATCGGAACATGCATGCGGAGGGTGGACATGGTCTATAGGGGGTGGACGGGGCGGACGCGCATGTTCGGCCACTCCGTTCCGTACGCCTCCGGGACCCGGGCGTACGGGGTCAGTGATCCAGGAGCGCGTCGGGGCGGTCGCCGCCGGACTCGGCGACGATCTCCTCGACGGTCTGCGCCGCCCGTACGGACAGGAAGCGGACCCCGGTCGCGCCGGTCGCGTCCGGGGCGGTGGTGAAGCCGTGAACGGCGGGACGGACGAGGCTGTTGTAGGCGTAGTGGTGGGCGAAGTAGTACGCGCCGGTGTCGAGCGCGGCGACGAGGTCACCCTGCTCCAGCAGCGGCAGCGGCCGGTTCGCGGCGAGCAGATCGCCCGCGAAGCAGGCGGGGCCCGCGATGTCCTGGGCCACGGCGGGACCGGTCCGCGGGCGGCCTTCCGCGTCATAGGCGGCGATGCGCAGCGGCCAGGAGGCCGGGTCGTACACCGTACGGGTGGCGATCTGCGCGCCCGCATGGGTCACCGCGATCGGACGGCCCCCGGCCGACTTGGCGTACTCGACGCGGGCGAGGATCGTGCCGTGCTCGGCGAGCAGCGAGCGACCGAATTCGGTCACCAGGCCGTAGCGCCCGTCCAGTAGCTCCGGGACGGTGGCCTTCAGCAGTTGGGCGTAGTCGGCGTACGTCGGCGTCTGGTCGTCGGAGGCGAAATTGACCGGGAGGCCACCGCCGATATCGATGGTCCCGACCTGGCGGTGGCCGGCCGCCGCGTTGATCTCCTCGGCCAGTTCGTAGACCGCGCGTACGCCCCGCGCCATCAGCTCCAGCGGAACGCCCTGCGAGCCGGAGTGGGTGTGCAGCCGGGTCAGCCAGGGGCGGTCGAGGAAGGCCCGGACGACCTGGGCGCGGGCGCCCTCGTCGCGCAGCGCCACGCCGAACTTGGAGGTGGCGGTCGCCGTGGACAGCGCGCCGATGGAACCGGCGCCGGTCTGCGGATTGATTCGCAGCCCGAGCGGCGGGGGCGTGGCGTCGGTCGCGCCGACCAGGGCGTCGAGCCGGGCCAGCTCCTGCGGGTTGTCGGCGTTGACGGCGATGCCCAGGGCGAGCGCCTCGCGCAGCTCGGCGCGGGTCTTGGCGGGCGAGTCGAGGACGATCCGGTCCGGTCGTATCCCCGCCGCCCGCGCGAGCGCCAGCTCCCCGGGGCTCGCGACCTCGGCGCCGATGCCCTCGGCGTCGAGCAGCCGCAGTACGGGGACGAGCGGCGCGGCCTTGACGGCGAAGGCGTGCAGCACGGGCGTACCCGGCGCGGTGACCTCCGCGAAGGCGGCACGGAGCGCGGCGGCCGAGGCGCGGATTCCGGCCACGTCCAGCAGGGCGACGACCGGCTCGGCCTCGCTGACCAGGCCCTGGGCCGCGGCGGCGCGTACGGCGAGATCGCGGCGGGCCGCGTGCCGGTGGGGGGTGTCGGGGCTGCCGCCCGGGGCGCTGCGCGGGGTGTCGTACCGGCTGTCGTGAGGGCCGTCGTACCGGCCGGGGTGCGCGGTGGGAGCCATGTGCGCCAGCCAATCATCCGGCGATCCGGCCCGCAGCCGTTGACTACAAGTATTCAGTCAGAGAGGATGTGAATAAGTAATGGACTTCGGAGGAGGCATCGCCATGTCAGGACCCCGCCCCGTACGGGCGCCGCGCGGTACGGAACTGAGCGCCCTGGGCTGGCAGCAGGAAGCCGCCCTCCGCATGCTCCAGAACAACCTCGACCCCGAGGTCGCCGAGCACCCCGACAAGCTCGTCGTCTACGGCGGCACCGGCAAGGCCGCCCGCGACTGGCGCTCCTACGACGCCATGGTCCGTACGCTGCGCACCCTCAAGCAGGACGAGACGATGCTCGTCCAGTCCGGCCGTCCGGTGGGCGTGATGCAGACCCACGAGTGGGCGCCGCGCGTGCTGCTCGCCAACTCCAACCTGGTCGGCGACTGGGCGAACTGGGAGGAGTTCCGGCGCCTGGAGGCGCTCGGGCTCACCATGTACGGGCAGATGACGGCCGGGTCCTGGATCTACATCGGCACCCAGGGCATCCTCCAGGGCACGTACGAGACGTTCGCCGCCGTCGCCGCGAAGAAGTTCAACGGCACCCTCGCCGGGACCATCACCCTCACCGCCGGTCTGGGCGGTATGGGCGGTGCCCAGCCGCTGGCCGTGACCATGAACGACGGCGTCGCGATCTGCATCGACTGCGACCCGCGCGCCATCGAGCGCCGGATCGAGCACCGCTACCTCGATGTGAAGGCCGACTCGCTGGAGCACGCCCTCCAGCTCGCCGTCGAGGCCCGCGACGCGCGCCGCCCGCTCTCCATCGGTCTGCTCGGCAACGCGGCCGAACTGCTGCCGCGCATGCTCGCCGAGAGCGCGCCCATCGACATCGTCACGGACCAGACATCCGCCCACGACCCGCTGTCCTACCTCCCCATCGGCGTCGACTTCGACGACATGGCCTCCTACGCGGCCGAGAAGCCCGCCGACTTCACCCTGCGCTCGCGGGAGGCGATGGCCCGCCACGTCGAGGCGATGGTCGGCTTCATGGACGCGGGCGCCGAGGTCTTCGACTACGGCAACTCCATCCGCGGCGAGGCCCAGCTCGCCGGGTACGACCGGGCGTTCGCCTTCCCCGGCTTCGTCCCCGCCTACATCCGGCCGCTGTTCTGCGAGGGCAAGGGCCCCTTCCGCTGGGCCGCCCTGTCCGGCGAGGCGTCCGACATCCACAAGACCGACAAGGCGATGCTGGAGCTGTTCCCGGAGAACGAGTCGCTGGCCCGCTGGATCAAGCTGGCCGGGGAGCGCGTCCACTTCCAGGGACTGCCCGCCCGTATCTGCTGGCTCGGCTACGGCGAGCGCGACAAGGCCGGCGAGCGCTTCAACGACATGGTCGCCTCCGGTGAACTCGCCGCCCCGCTCGTCATCGGCCGCGACCACCTCGACTGCGGCTCCGTCGCCTCCCCGTACCGCGAGACCGAGGCCATGCTCGACGGCTCCGACGCCATCGCGGACTGGCCGCTGCTCAACGCCATGGTCAACGTCGCCTCCGGCGCGTCCTGGGTCTCCATCCACCACGGCGGCGGCGTCGGCATGGGCCGCTCCCTGCACGCCGGACAGGTCACCGTCGCGGACGGCACGAAGCTCGCCGGGGAGAAGATCCGCCGCGTCCTGACCAACGACCCCGGCATGGGCGTCATCCGCCACGTCGACGCCGGTTACGACATCGCGGACACGGTCGCCGACGAGCGCGACGTCCGCATCCCCATGCGCGAGGGCGACGACGCACCCGTGCGCGAGGGCGGCGAGGCGTGACCCTCCAGTCCTCCCCGGAGCGGCCCGTGGGCTCCTCCTCCTTCCACGAGATGTGGAAGGAGCTGGCGCCCATCGGCCGGGACTCCGGCAGCGGCGGCTACCGCCGCTACGCATGGACCGCCGCCGACACCGACTGCCGCGCCTGGTTCCGCGCGCAGGCCGAGTCCCGGGGGCTGACGTACGAACTCGACCGCAACGGCAACCAGTGGGCCTGGCTCGGCGACCCGCTCGCCGGGGACGCCGTCGTCACCGGGTCGCACCTGGACTCCGTACCGGACGGCGGCGCCTTCGACGGGCCGCTCGGTGTCGTCTCCTCCTTCGCCGCGCTCGACGAACTGCGCCGCCGGGAAGCCCGGCTCACCAGGCCGCTGGCCATCACCAACTTCGGTGACGAGGAAGGCGCCCGCTTCGGACTGGCCTGTGTCGGCTCCCGGCTCACCGCCGGACAGCTCACCGCGGAGAAGGCGTACGAGCTGCGCGACGGCGACGGCGTCCCGCTGCCGAAGGCGATGGAGGCCGCCGGACACGACCCGTCCACCATCGGCCCCGACCCCGAACGGCTGGCCCGGATCGGCGCCTTCATCGAGCTGCACGTCGAACAGGGGCGCGCCCTCGACCTCTCCGGTGACCCCGTCGGCATCGCCTCCGCGATCTGGCCGCACGGCCGCTGGCGGTTCGACTTCCGGGGCGAGGCCAACCACGCGGGCACCACTCGCCTCGCCGACCGCCGCGACCCGATGCTCACGTACGCCGAGACCGTCCTCGCGGCCCGCCGGGAGGCGGAGCTGGCCGGGGCCCTCGCCACCTTCGGCAAGATCTCCGTCGAACCCAACGGCGTCAACGCCATCCCCTCCCTCGTCCGTGGCTGGCTGGACTCCCGCGCCGCCGACCAGTCCGCCCTGGACGCCGTCGTCACCGGGATCGAGACCGCCGCCCGCGCCCACGCGGACCGCGCCGGGATCGATCTGCGGGTGGTACGGGAGTCGTTCACCCCCGTGGTCGAGTTCGAGCACGCCCTGCGGGACGAGCTGGGCAGGATCCTCGGCTCCGGCAGGAACACCCCGCTCGCCGTGCCCGTCCTCGGGACGGGCGCCGGACACGACGCCGGGATCCTCTCCGGGTCCATTCCGACCGCCATGCTGTTCGTACGGAACCCCACAGGTGTCTCGCACTCCCCGGCCGAATACGCCGCCGAGGACGACTGCGTGGCCGGGGTCCTGGCACTCGCCGACGTACTGGAAGGACTCGCGTGCGCATGAGCCCGGCCCCCGCCTCCGCCACGTATTGGCTGGAACACGCCTGGCTGGAGCCCGCCCCGGACACGGTCCCGGACACGGACACGGTCCCGGGCTCGGCCCCCGGCGCGGACAGCGCGCCGCGTGCCGAGACGGCGGCCGTCCGGTCGGGCGTCGTCGTCGAGACCTCGGGCGGCCGGATCACCGGCATCCGCACCGGGGTCACCGCCCCGCCCCCCGGGGCCACGGCCCTGCGCGGGCTGACCGTCCCCGGCCTGGCCAACGCCCACTCGCACGCCTTCCACCGCGCCCTGCGCTCCACCGTCCAGGTCGGCTCCGGGACCTTCTGGACCTGGCGCGAGGTGATGTACGGCGTGGCCGCCCGGCTCACCCCGGACTCGTACCACGCGCTCGCCCGCGCGGTGTACGCCGAGATGGCGCTCGCCGGCATCACGGCGGTCGGGGAGTTCCACTACCTCCACCACGCGCCCGGCGGGGTGCCCTACGACAACCCGAACGCGATGGGGGAGGCCCTGATCGCCGCGGCCGGGGAGGCCGGGATCCGGATCACCCTCCTCGACACCGCCTATCTCTCCGCCGGCCTCTCGGACCGGCCCGGCGGCGTGCCCCCGGGCGAGGAGCAGCTCCGCTTCTCCGACACCCACGCCACCCTCTGGGCGGAACGCGCCTCGGCGCTCGCCGCCGCCCACCGGGACAGCGAGCACGCCCTGATCGGCGCCGCCATCCACTCCGTACGCGCCGTACCCGCCGAGCAGCTCTCCACCGTCGCCGCGTGGGCCGAGTCCCACCGGGCCCCCCTCCATGTGCACCTCTCCGAGCAGACCGCGGAGAACGACGCCTGCCTCGCCGTCCACGGCCGCACCCCCACCCGTCTCCTCGCCGACCACGGCGTCCTGGGCGCCCGCACCACCGGCGTCCACAACACCCATCTCACCGACGAGGACATCGCCCTGCTGGGCGACTCCCGCACCGGCACCTGCATGTGCCCCACCACGGAACGCGACCTGGCGGACGGCATCGGCCCGGCGGTCCGCCTCCAGCGCGCGGGCTCGCCGCTCTCGCTCGGCAGCGACAGCCACGCCGTGATCGACGTACTCGAAGAAGCGCGCGCGATGGAACTGAACGAACGCCTGCGCTCCCGCACCCGGGGCCACTGGCCGGCGGCGGCCCTCCTCCGGGCCGCCAGCGCCGACGGCCACGCGGCCCTCGGCCGCCCCGACGCGGGCCGGATCGCCCGGGGCGCGCCCGCGGACTTCGCCACGATCGCGCTGGACTCCGTCAGAACAGCGGGCGCACCGCCGCGACTCGGAGCCGAGACCGCCGTATTCGCCGCCTCCGCGGCGGACGTACGCCATACCGTGGTCGGCGGCCGTCATGTCGTACGGGACGGGGTCCACACCCTGGTCCCCGATGTCCCCGCGGCACTCGCCGAATCCATCGCAGCCCTGCGCGGCTGAGAGCCGCCCGACAGGCTCCGAGGCCACCGAAGGAGAGCATCCACGTCATGACGACGACCGCCACGCCCCCCACGGCCCCCACCAGCACCGTCATCACCAACATCGCCGGTCTGGTCACCAACGACCCCTCTCTCGGTGACGGAACGCCCCTCGGTCTGATCCAGGACGCGGCCGTCGTCATCGACGGCGACCGCATCGCCTGGGTCGGTGAATCAAGCAAAGCACCCGCCACTGACAACGCCGTCGACGCGGGCGGCCGGGCGGCCGTCCCGGGCTTCGTCGACTCCCACTCCCACCTGGTCTTCGCGGGCGACCGCACCCAGGAGTTCAACGCCCGGATGTCCGGCCGCGCCTACTCCGCGGGCGGCATCCGGACCACCGTCGCCGCCACCCGCGCCGCGACCGACACCGAGCTGAGCGCCAACCTCGCCCGCTACCTCGCCGAGGCCGCCCGCCAGGGCACCACGACCCAGGAGACCAAGTCGGGCTACGGCCTGACCGTCCAGGACGAGGCCCGCGCCCTGCGGATCGCCCGCGAACAGACCGAGGAAGTCACCTATCTGGGTGCCCATGTCGTCCCGGCCGAGTACGCCGACGACCCCGCCGGCTACGTCGCGCTCGTCACCGGGGAGATGCTGGACGCCTGCGCCCCGTACGCCCGTTGGGTCGACGTCTTCTGCGAGCAGGGCGCGTTCGACGGCGACCAGGCCCGTGCGATCCTCACCGCCGGTCTGGCGAAGGGGCTGCTGCCCCGCGTCCACGCCAACCAGCTCTCCTACGGCCCCGGCGTACAGCTCGCCGTGGAACTCGGCGCAGCCTCCGCCGACCACTGCACCCATCTGACCGACGCGGATGTCGACGCCCTCGCCCACGGCGACACCGTCGCCACGCTCCTCCCCGGCGCGGAGTTCTCCACCCGAGCCCAGTGGCCCGACGCCCGCAGGCTGCTCGACGCGGGGGCGACCGTCGCGCTCTCCACGGACTGCAACCCGGGCTCGTCCTTCACCTCGTCGATGCCGTTCTGCATCGCCCTCGCCGTACGCGACATGGGCATGACCCCGGACGAGGCCGTGTGGTCCGCCACCGCGGGCGGCGCGAGCGCCCTGCGCCGCGCCGACCTCGGCCGGATCACCCCCGGTGCCCGCGCCGACCTCGCCCTGCTGGACGCCCCGAGCCATGTGCACCTGGCCTACCGCCCGGGGGTCCCGCTCGTCTCGGCGGTCTGGCGACGCGGGACGCGGATCCACGGGAGCGACTGAGCCGCCCCTGAACAGGCAGGCCGGCTCTACGCCTTCAGCACCGCCACCTCTTCCATCCTGGGCCGCAGGTTCTGTACGGCACGTGTCTTCGCGTACGGCCTCAGACGCCGTCGCATCGTCTCGAAGTGCTCGTCACCCCGGGCCGACGACACGTGTTCGTACTCCTCCAGGAACTGCGCCCAACTGTCGCACGCCGCCTCCAGATGCCCCAGTTCGAGCTGGCGCTGCGCCAGTACGGCGAGGAAGTGCACGCGGCCCTGGCGTTCGTTCTTGCGCTGGACCCGCAGGGACTGCTGGAGCGCCGAGATGGACCCCGGCAGGTCCTTGAACTCGTACAGCACGTGCGACACATGGAAGAGGTACGCGGTCCTGTCGTATCCCCCCACCGACTCGCGGCGGTCGTCCGCCCTGGCCAGCGCCGCCTCGGTCTGCCGGAGCCGGTCCAGGGCCCGGCGTTTGTCGCCGACCATGGCGGCGGCATGTGCCTGCTGTCCGGAAAGGAATGCCTGGAGGCGCGGCTCGGCCTTCGGCGATGCCTCGGCGGCCGAGTCGGCCAGCTCCAGGGCGCGTCTGCCGTAACCGAGGTTCGACGCCTGGAGGGACATGCCGCGCAGGGTGCGGCAGTACGTGAGGTGGTCCTCGGCGGCCCCCGCCAGCTCCAGGGCGCGGAGGTAGTAGCGCTGGCCGAGGCCGTGGGCCCGCTCGTACATCGCCATCCACCCGGTCAGGTAGACCAGATCGGAGGCGGCTGCCAGCATGTCGTTCCGTACCCCCTCGGCCGCTTCCGCCGTCAGCCACGGCATGACCGTGTTCACCAGGAACGCGGCGGCCATCGGGCGTGCGTGGCCTCCACCCAGTTCATCCAGAATGTCTGCTATTCGGTCCGTCATTGTGCGTACGGCCTGTACTTGAGGGGCGCCGATCCTGACCGTCCGCTTTCCCGGGGTGGCGGCCGACGGGGTGGCGGCATGCGCCAGATCGGGGAACAGCGGCACCACGACAGCGGCGGAGAACAGCCCCGCGGCGATCAGACTCCGGCGTGACGGGTCCATGTCCGCCCTCCCCATATCGACCAGTTCTTCGAGCGTGTTGACACCGGAAGAGGCAGTTGAGCCGGGTGATCCGGCGACGGAGGAGGAAAGCGGGGAGAAAGGCGAGGCGGGCGATCCCGGAGCGCCCGACGTGCCGAAGTTCGAGGTCGGCAGTCCGGCCTCGGCATGGGTGACAGGACGGCTCAGCTTCCGTGAGAAAGCCTCCACGATCAGTGGCCTGACCTGGTCCTTGGGTGTGGTGCCCGCGACCCAGTGAGAGACCGCCGACTGATCGTAGTGAAGTTTGAGACCGGCTTCGGCGCCCATGCGATTGATGATCTGTGCGAACTGGGAACGGGACCACTTCGCCTGCGCGAGCAGGGCGGCCAGGCCGGTATTGGGTGTGCGTGAATTACTCGCCATGTTTCCAACTCCCCCAGTGCGTTCATGGCTTTCATCATCAGACCTGTACTCCACGGTACTCGCGGAGGGTGGCGGCGCGGTTCTCTCTTTGTAGAGGCACAGCAGCAGAGCACACAAAGACGGGGGTCAAGGTGACCACAGTGACAGACGACAGAACAGGTGGCACAGGCGAAAACGCGCACACCACGCACACCACGCCGGCTGCCCGGACGAACCGCACCGTTCGTACCACCCATCCCACCCATCCCATCGACACCGCCGACACCACCGACGCCGAATCCCTCTCCTCCCTGGACGTCGACGCCATCGGCTTCGACGCCGACCGCGCCCTCGCCCCGCACCGGATGATGCCGCCACCCGCGGAGATCACCGACCTCACCGTCCGGCTCATCGGCCACGGGGCACGGCTCGTCGCGATCGTCGAGTCGATCCCCGAGTCCGAGCATTCGGTACGGGCCAAGGGCGCGCTCAAGGACTGGTACGACCTGACCGACTGCGGCCCCGGTGACGGGGCCATGGCCAACTGGGTCCATATGCGCGCGATGGCGCGTATGTGCCGCACCTTCATGGAGTACCTGCGGACCCGGGAGCGCGAGGGCCGGCGCCGGTCATGACACCCGAGGCGAAACACCATGCATGGTTCGTCGTCGCGGTCTGCACGCTCGGGCTGACGATCGCTCTCGCCGTCGGGCTGCGCCTATGAGCGTATGAACAAACATCCGTCACCGGATGGGCGAGTGGCACTGTCCCGGAATGATTTCGCCCGGTACCGTCCTTTCGAGCGGGGTGGGGACCGGGGGGTCGAGTTGAGCGAGGTACGCAGTGCTGCGCGCACGCACATCCGTGTGGTGGCACCGGGGGAGCTGAGCGAGGCGGACGCCGAGACATGGCGCGCACTGCGCGCCATGTCGGGCGCGCCCGACAATCCGTTCATGGAGCCGGAATTCACCCGGGCGGTCGGGTTGGTACGCCCGGGGGCCCGGGTCGCCGTCGTACAAGAAGTCGCACAAGGAGCCCAAGAAGTCGCACGAGGAGCCGTGCAGGGAGCCGTGCAAGAAATACAGGGAACGCAAGAAGCCCAAGGAACGCGAGAAGTACAAGAAATACAGAAAGAGGAGCCGATCGGCTTCTTTCCGTACGAGAAGGGCCTGCTGGGCCGGGGCAGGGCCATCGGCCTCGGCGTGTCCGACTGCCAGGGCGCGGTGTTCCGTACCGGCCTGCGGCTCTCGGCGCGCGAGCTGCTCCAGGGCTGCTCCCTCTCCTCCTGGGAGTTCGACAACCTCGAAGCGGGCCAGGGACTGTTCGTCCCCGCCGCCGCCGAGGAGCTGGAGTCCCCGGTCATCGACCTGGGGGAGGGGTACGAGGCGTACGAAGCGGCCCTGCGCGTCCGCTCGCCCAAGTTCTTCCGTACGACGGCCGCCAAGGAGCGCAGGCTCGGCCGACAGGCGGGCGAGGTGCGGTTCGTCTTCGACGAGCGCGACCCGGCCGCCCTGCGCACGCTCATGGAGTGGAAGTCCGCGCAGTACCGCAGGACGGGCCGCCGCGACCGCTTCGCGCAGGACTGGATCAGCGATCTCGTACGACAGCTCGCCCGCACCCGCGCGCCCGGCTGCTCCGGTGTGCTCTCCGTGCTGTACGTGGCCGACCGCCCCGTCGCCGCGCACTTCGGGCTGCGCTCGCGCACCGTCCTGTCCTGCTGGTTCCCGGCGTACGACCCGGAGTTCGCCAAGTACTCCCCGGGGCTCGTCCTCCATCTGCGGATGGCGGAGGCAGCCGCGGCGGCGGGCATCGGGATGCTCGACCTCGGACGCGGGACGGCGGAGTACAAGGACGCGCTCAAGACCGGCGGGCTGCGGGTGTACGAGGGCGCGGCCGCCCGGCCGGGCCCGCGCGCGGCCCTCTCCTGGCTGACCCGCGAACCGTCCCGCCGGGCACACGGTTTCGTACGGGACCGGCCCAGGCTCGCCGGATACGCGCAGCGGGCGCTCAACCGGGTGGGCCGGATCCGGAACAGCAACAGCAGCAGCCGCCGGCAGTGAAGCCGTCCCAGGATCCGCACCCAATTCGGGGGAGCCGATGACGTACACCTCACGCACCTCGTCCGTACCGCGGTTACCCGCGCCGCGCCCCATCGCCGTCGCCGAACTCGATCTCGACGGCCCCGACGGCAAGGTTCTGTCCCTGGTCCCGGCGCCCGGCGGCCCGCCCCCGGGCGAGGGCGACATCTACGCGCTCGTCCGGATCGAGGGCCGCCCGGTGGCCACCGTGCTCGGCCAGGTGAAGCCGGGCGAGGACCCGGCCGAGGCCCTCGCCGCCGCCTTCCGCGCACGGAAGGGCGACCCGTACGAGGACGACGACCCCGGCCCCCGGGCCGCGCCGGCCGGCGGCGACCTCCCCCGTACGACCGTCGTCGTCGCCACCCGCGAGCGCGCCGGACAGCTCGGCCGCGCCCTCGACTCGCTCCTCGCGCAGGACCACCCCGACTTCCGGATCCTCGTCGTCGACAACGCGCCCGTCACCACCGCCACCCGCGACCTCGTCGCGTCCCGCTACGCCGGGCGCGTCGGGTATGTCACCGAACCGCGCCCCGGACTGGCCGTCGCCCACAACCGGGGCATCGCCGACGCGGACGGCGCGGTCATCGCCTTCACGGACGACGACGTCGTCGCCGACCCGCACTGGCTCACCGCGCTCACCGCGCCCTTCGCCGCCGACCCCGCCCTCGGCTGCGCCACCGGCCTGATCCTCCCGGCCCGGCTCACCACCCCCGCGCAGATCCTGCTGGAGAGCCACGGCGGTTTCGCCAAGGGCTTCACCCCCCGGCTGTACGACCCGGCGGGGCCGCCCGCCGACGAGCCGCTGTTCCCGTTCACGGCGGGCAGCTTCGGCTCCGGCGCCAACATGGCGTTCCGCGCCGACGCGTTACGCGCCGTCGGCGGTTTCGACCCGGCCACCGGCACCGGCACCCCCGCCAGGGGCGGCGACGACCTCTACGCCTTCGTACGGATCCTGGCGGCGGGCCACCGGCTGCGCTACACCCCGGAGGCGCTGGTCTGGCACCACCACCGCGAGACCTGGCAGGACCTCAGGAACCAGGCGTACGGATACGGCGCGGGCCTCACCGCGTATCTCACCGCGATCCTGGTCCGCAGGCCCGCGCTGCTGCCCGCCCTGCTCGTCAGGCTCCCGCGCGGACTGGCCCACGCCCGCGCGATCACCGCACACCGGCCGGGCGACGGCGGCGCCGGGGGACCGGCGGCCTCCGCGACGCTCGGGACGCACGGCGCGCGCCACCAGTGGCCGCGCGGGCTCTCCCGGCTGGAGCGCAGGGGCATGCTGTACGGCCCGCTCGGCTACGTGAAGGCGCGCAGGCAGGCCCGCAGCCAGGAACGCGAACGTGCGCGCGGGCGGGAACGGGAGCAGGGGCGGGAACGCGAACGCGATGCGCGCGGGCGGGAACGCGACGCGCGCGGGCGGGAACGCGAACGCGACGCGCGCGGGCAGGGGGAGACGCTTGGGCAGGGGGAGACGCTTGGGCAGGCAGGAGCCCGGAGACGCGAGGAAGGCCCCGTATGAGAACCTCCGCGCCCGCCCCCATCCCCGTCCTCCTCTACCACGCCGTCATGGACGACCCGCCCGCCTGGATCGCCGAATTCACCGTCACGCCCAAGGACTTCGCCGCCCATCTCGACGCCGTCGTCGCCAGCGGCAGGACCGCCGTCCCGGTCAGCGCGCTGGCCGGGCATCTGACGCGCGGCGCGCGGCTGCCCGCCCGGCCCGTCGTGCTCACCTTCGACGACGGCTTCGCCGATCTCCCCGGCCCCACGGCCGAGGCGCTCGCCGCCCGCGCCCTGCCCGGGACCGCCTATCTGACCACCGGGGCGCTCGCCCCCGGCCGTACGAGCCTGCTGCCGCCCGCCCCGATGATGCCGCTCGGCCGGGCGGGCGAACTGGAGCGGTACGGAGTGGAGGTGGGCGCCCACACCGTCACCCATCCCCAACTGGACACGCTGGGACCCGCCGCCCTCGACCGCGAACTCCGCGAGCCGAAGGCCGTACTGGAAGACCTCCTCGGCCACGAGGTGGCGCACCTCGCCTATCCGCACGGCTACAACAACGGCGCGGTGCGCCGGGCGGCCGTGCGCGCGGGGTACGCGTCCGCCGTCGCCGTACGCCATGCCCTCAGCTCGGGCCGCGACGAGACGTACCGCATCGCCCGGCTCATCGTCCGCCGCACCCACACCGTCGCGGACGTCGAGGCGTGGATGGCGGGCGTGGCCGCCAGGGGCGAGCGGACCAGGGTCGCGCCCTTCCCCGACTCGCTGCCGACGCTCGGCTGGCGGCTGTACCGGGGGGCGCGCGCCCGGGTGCGCGGGGCGGAGTTCGCCGGGTGACGCACTCCGACGCACTTCACGCGCGGCTCGGGTACGGGACCGGAGCGGACGCCGGGACGGGAACGGAAGCCGCAGCCACAGTCGGCGCGGGCGCCGCCCCCGTAACGGAACCGGCCGAGGCGCTCCCGCCGCCCCGAAAACCCCGCCGAACCCGCCGCCTCCGCCCCCCGCTCACCTGGTCGCTCCTGCTGACGGCGGCGGCCCTGTGGACCTGGTCGCTGCCCCGGATCGGGTTCCGGGACATCGGGGAGTTCGGGCTCCTCGACCGCTTCCCGATCGCCTTCTACGCCTCGCTGACCGTCCTGACCTGCGGATTCCTGCTCGCCCTCCGCCGGGCGGGCACCGCCCCCCAGTGGCCGTTGACCTACTGCGTCGCCCTCCTGTTCGCCCTCAAGGCGCCGCCCGCGCTGCTCTACGACTCGGTGCGCTACGCCTGGGCGTCCAAGCACGACGCCGTCATCGCCCGGCTGCTGGCCGAGGGGACCGTGCACCCGCACGCCGAGCTGTCCGGCGGGATGTCCGCGTACGACCAGTGGCCGGGGTTCTTCTCGCTCAACGCGGCCCTGATCAGGGCCTTCGGGGTGCAGGGCGCCGCCGCGTACACCAACTGGGCGCCGGTGGTCTTCGGGCTGCTCATCCTGCCCGTCCTGGTGCTGGTCTACCGCACCTTCACCGACGACTGGCGCCTCGTCTGGACCGCCGTCTGGATCTTCCAGCTGGCCAACTGGGTCGGCCAGGACTATCTGGCCCCGCAGGCCCTCGCGTATCTGCTCTTCCTGAGCGTCTTCGCCGTGGTGGTACGCCATTTCGTACGGCCCGGATCCGCCGGGCGGCTGCGCGACCGCTCCCTGATCGACCCGGCGGCGGCCGTGGCGCCACCGTCCACCACCCCGCGCCGGCGGGCGGTCTGCGTCGCGGTCCTCGCGCCGCTGATCGCCGCCGTCAACGCCGCGCACCAACTGACGCCCGTCATGCTCTGCATGACCCTGACGGCGCTCTGTCTGACCCGCCGCTACCGCAACCTCGGGCTGCTCGCCGTCACCGGACTCGCCATGCTGATCTGGGACCTGACGATGGGCCGCGTCCTGTTCCTGGACACGCTCGCCACCCTGCGCGACTCGGCGGGCGACCTGATGAAGAACTCCCGCCCCGGCTTCGCCGGTGAACCGACAGGCCCGGGGCCCGAGTTGGTGGGCGCGGCCAACATCATGATGGTGCTGGTCCTCGGCACGCTCGCCGGCACGGCCGTCCTGCTGCGCCGCCGGCTCGTACGGAGCGCGCTGCCGCTGCTGCTGGCGGCGGCGGCGCCCGTACCGCTGTTCGCCGTCAACGACTACGGCGGCGAAATGCTCTTCCGGGTCTATCTGTTCGGGCTGCCCGGCACCGCCTTCTTCGCCGCCGCCGCGCTCGTCCCGACCGCCGCCGGTACGGGCAGGGCGAGACGGTACGCCCGCCGGACCGCCGCGCTCGCCCTGCCGGTGGCGCTGCTCGCGCTGCTGGCGGGCTTCCTGCCCTCGTACTACGGCAAGGAGGGCATGCAGTACGCGCCTCCGGCCGAGGCCGCGTTCGTCCAGCGGTCCTACGACCGGGCGCCGGACGGGGCGCTGGTCATGGCCGCCACCGGGTCCTTCCCGGGCGCGTACTACCGCTACGACCACTACGAACGCTGGTTCTTCACGGAGCAGGAGGTCCCGGAGAACCTGAAGATGCTGAAGGACCCGGCCGGCTACCTCGACGCGGGCATCCCGGCGGGCCGTCCCGCGTACGTCCTGCTCACGCCGTCCCAGGAGAAGGCCACGATCGGCGAGGGGTATCTCCCGGCGGGCAGTTTCACCCGGATGAGTGAGGCGCTGAAGCGCTCGCCGTACTTCCGGGTGGTGGAGGAGGGCGAGAACGGGCTGTTCCTGGAGCACGTCGAGGAGGAGCCGCGCCGATGACTCGGACACTGGAACAGACCGTCACGGAGCCGCGCCGATGACCGAGGCGCCGGAACAGACCGTCACGGAGCCGCGCCGATGACTCGGACACTGGAACAGACCGTCACGGAGCCGCGCCGATGACTCGGACACTGGAACAGACCGTCACGGAGAGGGAGACCGCAGCCATGCGACAACAAGCCACGGGCCTGCCCGGCATACGCACCCCCACCCGGCCCACGACCGAGACGGCCCGGTCCGGGCCCGCGATCAGAGCGGCCCTCGCGCTCTCCGGCTGGCTCGCCCTCGCCGCCACCGAACTGCCCCCGGGCGCCCCCGCGCGCTGGATCCCCGTCCTGCTCTTCGTCGCCCTCGGTCCCGGCTGCGCCCTGCTCCTCCCGCTGCCGCGCGGCCTGCGGCCAGGGGCCCGGCTGGAGGTGGTGGCGCTGGCGGCACCGCTCAGCCTGTCGCTCGCCGTGCTGACGGCCACCGCGCTCCACCTGGTCGCGGGGTTCACGGTCGGGCTGTTCCTGGGCTCGCTCGCCGCGTTCACCACCGTCGCGGCGCTGCTCCCCGCCGTATCCCCACCCGCCGAGACCCGAGGATCCGGGCGGCTCGAGCCGGGCCCCTGGAGGGGCCGATGAGGAGCCGGAACGGTACGACGTACCTCGCCCTGGTCCTCGCGGCGGTCGGCGCCCTGGTCGTGGGCCTCGGCGTCTGGATCATCCGCGAGGAGCGGGGCGCGTCGGCGGACCACGGCCTCCCCGGCAACGCGGCCTCCGGCGCGCTGCCCAGCGGCCGGTGCGCGCCGACCGCGCTGCTGGAACCGCCGTGCGGGGCGTGGTGGGGCGCGTACATCCCGTACGACGAGAACGGCTCGCTCAAGAACGCGGTGTACGCCTTCGAGAAGCGGATCGGCCGCAAGCTCGACCTCGTCTACAACTACCACGACATGTCGAACACCGAGCGGGACGGCGTCCTGCTCACCGAGGACGAACAGGAGCTGGGTCGGGACCGGATGCTGATGCTGGCCTGGGAATCCACCGTCTGGACCGAGCCGCACCACGAGAACTGGACGGAGACCCAGCTCGGCTGGCGCAATGTCGCGGCCGGGAAGTTCGACGAGGAGATCATCGACCCGCAGGCCCGGCGGCTCAAGGCGTACGGCAAGCGCGTCTTCTTCTCCTTCGACCAGGAGACCGACTTCCGTACGCCGGACGCGGGCACCCCCGAGGAGTTCGTCGCCGCGTACCGCCATATCCACGACCGGTTCGAGAAGCTCGGTGTGGACAACGTGGTGTGGGTATGGACGGTCTCCGGCTATCTGGGCAACGCCGAGCTGATGAAGTCGCTCTACCCGGGCGACGCGTACGTCGACTGGATCGGTATGGACCAGTACAACTACTTCCAGTGCCAGCGGGACGCCAAGTGGCTGGACTTCGACAGCAGTCAGCGGCCCACGTACGACTGGATACGCGCGAACATCTCCGACCGGAAGCCCCTCATGCTGTCCGAGTTCAGCACTGCCCCCGACCCGGACCGCCCCGACCGGCAGCGCGGCTGGTACCAGGCGATTCCCGAGGTGGCGCCGACGCTGCCGGGGGTGAAGGCGATGGTGCACTGGAACCGGCCGGTACCGGGGGAGAACTGCGACCTGACGGTCGACAAGGGCCCGGCGCTGGCCGGTTACCGGGACGCGGGCGCCGCCCCCTACTTCAACCAGCGGGTGCCGACGCGCTGAGAGCGGCCCGTTCGCGGTCAGCCGTGGTGCAGCGCGGTACGCAGGGTGGTGGCCGCCTGGGTGATGGCGGCTTCGGCGGCCTGGGTCCCGCGCAGGGCGTTGAGCATGACGAAGTCGTGGATGATGCCCTGGTAGCGGACGGCCGTGACCGGGACTCCGGCCCGGCGGAGCTTGTTGGCGTACGCCTCGCCCTCGTCGCGCAGGACATCGGCCTCGGCGGTGATGACCAGGGCCGGGGGCAGGCCGGCGAGCTGCTCGGTGGTGGCGCGCAGCGGGGAGGCGGTGATCTCGGCGCGCTGGTTCGCGTCGGTCGTGTACTGGTCCCAGTACCATCGCATGCCGTCACGGCGCAGGAAGTAGCCCTCGGCGAACTGCCGGTAGGAGCCGGTGTCGAAGGACGCGTCGGTCACCGGGTAGAACAGCACCTGCTGGACCAGGGGCACATCGCCGCGCTCCTTGGCCATCAGGGTCAGCGCGGCGGCCATGTTCCCGCCGACCGAGTCACCGGCCACCGCGATACGCGCGGCGTCCAGGTCCTTGGCGGCGCCGTCGGTGACGACCCACCGGGCGACGGCGTAGTTCTGCTCGATGGCGACGGGATAGCGGGCCTCGGGGGACAGGTCGTACTCGGGGAAGACGACGGCGGCCCCGGCGCCCACGGCCAGTTCCCGTACCAGCCGGTCATGGGTGTGGGCGTTGCCGAAGACCCACCCGGCGCCGTGGAGGTAGAGGACCACCGGCAGCACTCCCCCCACACCGGCGGGCCGGACGATCCGGGCCCGGACCGAGCCGGTCGGGCCGCCCCGCACGGTCACCCACTCCTCGGCGATCTCCGGCATGCCGATCGCGCCGGACTGCGCCTCGTCCACGGCCCTGCGGCCCTCGGCCGGAGGGCGGTCGGTCAGGTGCGGCGGGTCGACGGCGGCCTCGGCGAAGGCCGCGGCGGCGGGCTCCAGCACGGGGCGCGTGGCGCTGTCGGACATGGGGCCTCCTTGGGAGATTGTGGGTGATATGAACGCTATCGCCCCTTTCTGGATCGGTCGGGCTCACCTCCCCGCGGTCTCCGGCCGTACCGGACCGATACGGCGACCCCCGCGGTGAGCGCCAGCCCCGACGCCACCGGCACCGACGCGGCGGCGAAGGGGTCCTGCGCCGCCCACCCGGCCACCGCGAGCACCCACACCGCACTCGCCGCGACCCGCCCGTCCGTACGCAGCGCCCACAGGACGGTGGCGGCCAGCCCCAGACACAGCAGTTGCAGTACGACGGGCAGGGCCCGCTCCGCCGCGTCCGCCCCGACCGGCCCCGGCAGCAGGGCGACCAGGTCCGCCACCGGCCGGTGCCAGAGCCCGGACGCCCGATCGGGACGTACCCCGAGCAGCGGCGGCGCCGAGTGCAGCGCGGCGAAGGTGACCAGCGGCCCCAGCGTGAGCAGCACGGGCCCCGGCCGTACGAGCGAGACGGCCCCGCACTGGACGACGATCAGCAGGATCCCCGCGACCAGGGTCAGCGGCGGCAGTACGTCGATGAGCTGGGCGCCCGTCAGCTCGTCGCGGCCGATGTCCCCGACCCGTACCAACGGCGTCCAGAACAGCCCGGCGGCGAGCCCGAGCAGCAGCCAGAGCAGGGTGATCGGCCGGCTCTCGTCGACGGGCGGCCCGGGGGCGCGGGCCGGGGCGCCGGGGAAGGCACCGCTCCCGGCCGGGACGGCGTGGGCCGCGGCGTGGGCCGTGCGCAGCCGGGCGGCCTCGCGGGCCCAGCCGGTCCCGTACTCCTGCGCGCCCTGCGCGACGGGCGGCTCCTGCGGGCCGCCCCTGCCCGGGGCGCGCAGGGCGGAGCGCAGCCCCGGCACCGCGACCAGGGCGATCAGCGTCATGGACAGCAGCATCGCGAGACCGGCCCCGGAGATCCCCGCCGGGCCGAGCAGGAACGCCGCGCTGCCCAGGACGAGCACGCACATCGCGCCCTGGAGCACGGCGAGCACGCCCGTACGGCCCTGGACCCGCAGCACCCCGATGTACAGCTCCACGACCACCCGGGGCAGCGCGGCGGCGGCCAGCAGCCGCAGGACGGTGGTGCCGTGGTGCGCGTAGTCCGCGCCGAAGGGCGCCAGGATCTGCGGCGCGAACACCACCAGGACCAGCACCACGGGCACCAGCAGCAGCGCCATCCGGCGCAGCGCCCCCCGGACGCCCTCGGCCAGCCGGTCCGGGCTGTGGGAGGCGTGCGCGGTGAGCGAGGAGGCCATGTTGATGGCCATGAACTCCATCGTGCCGCCGACGGTGTAGGCGGTGTAGAAGAACGCGTTGTGCGCGGCGTCGAAGCGTACGGCGACCATCACCGGCAGCAGGTTGATCATCGCCAGGCTGAACAGCGCCCCCACCGAGTCCCCGGCCAGGAACCGCCCGATGTCGGCCATCCGGAGCGGTTCGCGGTCGCGGTCGGCGGCGGCCTGGCGCGGGATGAGCCGGCGGAAGATCAGCCAGCCGAGCGGCAGTACGGACAGGGCGATGGCCGCCGCCCAGGAGACGAACACGCCGAGGACGGGCATCGCCGTGGCGAACGCGGCCAGCATGAGCAGCTTGCCGATGGAGAACACCGCGTTGCCCACCGGCACCCAGAAGGCGCGCCGCAGCCCGGTCAGCACCCCGTCCTGGAGGGTGAGCAGTGCCCAGGCGACACAGGCGGCGGTGAAGACGAAGCCCGCGGTGATCCCGTCGAGCGGCGCGTAGGACGGCCCCCACAGGTCGAGCGTGGCCAGGAACACCGCACAGGCGACCGACACCACCAGCGAACTCAACCCGTACGCCCGCCACACCAGTGGCGCGGTGGCCCGTCCGGCCCGGGGGACGTAGCGCACCACCGCGCCGATCATGGTGGTGGCGGTGATCGAGGCGAGCAGCCGCATGGCGGCGATGGCGGCGGAGCCCTGACCGACCGCCTCCTCGGTGTAGTAGCGCGCGGCGACGAGCCAGAAGCCGAGGCCGAGGGCGGCGGAGACGCCGGTGGAGAACATGAGGGCGTAGGCGTTACGGAACAGGGAGTCCCCGCCGGCGCCTTCGGCTTCGGGTGGCGGGACGGGCGAGGGTGCGGCGGCCCCCTCGGGTCTTCGCAGCCGGGCCACCTCAGCCACGACTGCCGGTTTCCCCCCGCGCGGATTCCCCCCACTCCACCGGACGCGCGCCCGACGCCCCGAGGATCCGGATCACCTGCTCGGCCCGGCACGGATCCACGGGCAGCGCGTGCCGGGCGAACCGGGCGGCGGGGCCGGGGGAGGGCGACGGATCGGTGAACTCGCCACCGCCCGCGTAGACATCGAGCGGCGGATCGTACAGATACCCGGTGGTGACGCGCTGCCGCGCGAGCGCGGCGATGGCGGCGTCCCGGTCGGCGACCAGCAGCGGCACCCGGAAGAGCGGTTGTACGGGCCCGGCGGGCCGCCGCGCCCATGGGGTGGCCAACAGCCGTTCCGTACCGGCGAGATGGGCGTCGAGCCGTACGCCGACGCCGGACAGCAGCCGTTCCGTACGGCGGAGCCGGGTCCGGCCGGGGCGAAGCCGGTAGTCGTGCATGTCCACCCGGACCCAGGGGTCGAACCCGTCGAGCCCCGGCGCCGTACGGAGCGCCTCCGTCAACTCCCTTGCCCGCAGCGGCATGCGGATCCCGGCACGCTCCTCCTGCCCGAGCAACCGCAACGCGGCCCGCGCGGCCCGCACGAGCCGCAGCCCACGGACACCGGCTTCGGCGTAGGGCCGTAACCCATGGAGCAGCTCGGAACGCAGCCGCCCCGGTAGAAGCAACTCATCGCGCATCGCGCCGAGTTCATCCCGAAGCCCGGAACCGTCGAAGGCCAGGAACCCCCCGGTCCCGGCCCCCACGTGCTTGGACAGACTGAACACGGCCGCGTCCCCGAACCCCCCGACCGGCCTCCCGCCCACGGCGCTCCCGATGGCATGGGCGGCGTCCTCGATCAGCGGAATCCCCAACGCGTCGCACCGCGACCGCAGTTCGGGCGCGGGGTCGGGGTTCCCGTAGAGATTGGTGGTCAGTACGCAGGACAGCCCGCCCCACACGTCCTCGGGCACGGCGGACACGTCGATGGAGCCGTCCCGAGAGTCCAACGGCGCCTGTACGGGCCGGAGTCCGGCGGCCAGCACCACGAAGAAGATGACGTCGTCGTTGACCGGCGACATGAGCACCCGCCCACCGGGCGCACACCAGCGCCGCAGGGCCACGTACAGCCCGAACCGGCACGACGGCACGTACAGACACTCCCTGCCGAGGCGGTCGCGCATCAGCGCCTCCAGCGCCGAATACGCCGACGGCTCCGCCCGGTAGCCCTCCCCAAGAGCCATTCCACTTCCCCCCTGCCCCGGCCAATGTGTCCCCTTCCGGCCGCGCCGTCAATGGGGCCCAGGGGCGGGGCGGGGGCATGCGCACTTGACCGGCCCGACTCCGTAGGGTGAAGGTCTTTCAACGGATCGCGACATGTCCGATAGGGAGAGACCGCGATGTCCTCGTCTCCGTTCTCCAGCGCCCAAGCCGTACGCGCATCCGTATCCGCGCAGCTCAAGGACGTACGCCTCGACGCGAACCTGACCATGCAGGCGCTGGCCGATCTGTGCGGCTGGAACAAGGCGAAGATCTCGCGGGTCGAGAGTGCGAAAACCACGCCCTCGGACACCGACATCAGGGTGTGGTGTGCCGCCTGCGGTGCCGAGGGCCGGGCGGACGACCTCATCGCCGCCACCCGGTCCGCGGATTTGATGTATGTCGAGTGGCGGCGCATGCAGCGGAGGGGCCTGCGCCGACTCCAGCAGGCCGGTGTTCCGCTGTACGAGCGCACCACGCTGATCCGCGCGTACTGCACCAAGGTCGTGCCCGGCCTGCTGCAGACGGAGGACTACGCACGCGCCCTCCTGACCCTTGTGGCGGACTTCCGGGGACTCCCCGACGACATCGACGAGGCGGCGGCGGCACGGGTGGACCGGTCACGTATCGTCCGCGACGGGCGACACCGTGTCGTACTGCTGGTCGAGGAGGACGCTCTCTCCCAGCGCATCGGCGCCGACACGGTGATGGCCGGTCAGCTCGCCCATCTGCTGACCGCCATGTCGTATCCCGCTGTCTCGCTGGGGATCATTCCGAGTTCCGTGCCTCGCGTCCTGTGGGGGACCGAGACGTTCACGATGTTCGACGACATGAGAGTCCATGTCGAGCTGCTGTCGGCCAAAGTCACCGTCACGGTCCCCGGCGAGGTGGAGGTGTACCGGCGGGCTTTCGCCCGGCTCGGTCGGATGGCCGTATACGGGCCCCGCGCAAGGGCCCTGATCGGTAAGGCGATTGACTCCCTCGGGTGAATGGCCTGCAACAAGGTGCAACACCGTGGACCGGTGACTCTCCCTCTCCGTAACGTCAGTGAGCAGGAAAAATGGCGTCATAGGAGAAGAGGCAATCATGGGCAAGCACGGTGGAGACCACTCCGGCAAGCCGGACACCTCCGAGAGCGACGGACACCGCGACAAACCGCCGGGGCCGACCAAACCGTACGAACCCCCGAAGAAGTGAGGCGGGATGACGACGCAGCGACATCTGGTGCGCACGCTGCTCGATCAGGGCGCGCTGCCGACCGAGGGGCCTGAGGCGCTCGGCGACGGCGAGATCGGTGAAAGAAACCTGGCGGAGGCCCTTCGGGGCCTCCGCCTTGCTTCGGCCTCAGCGTCGAGTGCCCGGCGCGATGACGACGCCCAGCTCTTCCGTTGCCTCGCGCACGGTCATGGTCCGAGGTCTCCGGACTTCAGACCGTCGAGGAAGGTGGCCCATTCGGCGGGCGGGTAGTACTGGGTGCCACCGTCACGGTTCTTGCTGTCACGAACGGCGCGGCCGCCGTCGGCGGTGTGGGCGACTTCGACGCAGTCCTGGGCCCCGCCTGCTGAGCGGCTGGCCTTCTTGAACGCCGTAACTATGCGCTGGTTCTTCATTCCGCTTCTTTCGCGTCCGCAGGGATGTCCTTCAGCGTCTGTCTGATGAAAGCGAGGCTCTGATCAGGGGTCAGGGCGGCAGACCTCAGGGATTCGAAGATCTTGGCGTGCACGGCCATGTCCTCCAGGCTTTCAAGAAGCACCGTACTCATCGTTGTGTCGTAGGCGACGACCTCCGACGCGGGTTCGGCGCCGAGGCTGAGCATGGTGAAGTGGGGCGACAGATGCGCGGCTCGCCACTCGGTGAGTGGCAGTACCTGAATGCTGATGTTCTGCTGCTGGGCGACCTCGGTGATGTGCAGCAGTTGTTCGCGGTGCACCCTCGGTGAGGGCATGGGCGCGGTCAGGGCCGGCTCCCAGATCACCGCTGCGAACTGTGAGCCGCCCTCCGCGATGAACTTTCTACGGGTCTGCCGAATGGCCACTGATTCCTCGACCGCTCCGGGGGCTTGGACGCTCAGACTCTGTGCCACCAGGGTCCGGATGTAGTCGTCCGTCTGGAGCAGACCGGGGATGAAAAGAGGCTGCCAGGTACGGATGTACGTGGCGTCCGTCTCCAGGGTGGCGAAGTCGGAGAACCCCGGACGCTTGCGTGCCCACGGGAAATTGAGCCACCAACCGCGTTTGTTGGACTCCCGGGCGAGCTGTTCGAGCTCTATCTGGACCGCGTGATCCTCGACCCCGTACAGCTCCAGCAGTAGCCGGACGTCACCAGGACGGGCCGAGACCTGACCGGTCTCCATCCTGCTGATCTTGGTCTTGGAGCCCGCGATGTGGTCGGCGGCATGCTGCTGATCCAGCTTCGCCGCCTCACGGTATCGCTTGAGCGACGCTCCAAGTTGCCTACTGCGCACGGTAGGCCGTCCACCTGCGGGCATGTCTGTTTCCCTCCATTGTCCTTGACCAGTCTGCATGGCTGCGGGGTGCCGCCGACAGTCGAAGGCGGCCTTTATGTGGTGCGCAATTTGCGACTTGCGTTGTTGCGAAACGCTTCAGTTGCGCCCTACTGTGGATTCTGTCACAGAAAGTTGCCATGTCGGGACGTTAGGTGACTCTGATTCGGCCTGCCCAACGACCCTGGGAGACTCATGTCCGGGCGCACAAACATCACAAGATTCCGCATCCGCACCTACTCCGTCCCCGCCGCTCGGCAGCACGTCGAAGGGCTCTTGACGGAGTGGAGACTTGGCGAGCTGGTCGAGGTCGCCGCCCTCATCACCAGTGAGTTGACGACCAATGTCGTCCAACACGCCCGTGGGACAGGTGACTTCTTCGAACTGGGCTTGCGTCGGCGCTGCGGCGTACTCGTGCTCGAAGTCTCCGACTCGTTCCAGTGGCAGATGCCCGAGATGCGCAAGCCGGAGGACGAAGACCTCGGAGGGCGTGGCCTGTTACTGGTGGACGCGCTCTCCGACAAGTGGGGCGTCCGTCCGCGCGATCCGGGGAAGACGGTGTGGTCGCACCTGCTGATCGAACCGGGCCGACCGCCGGGATGTTAGAGCCGGACGCGACGGACACAACGGATACAACGGGCGCGACCTTGGCATACCAGTCGGATTGCGTCGCCTACCTGATCGGCGATCGACACCTGTTCCGGCTCGGGGGCATCACGCTCGTACGCCCTGGATGGCCGTGGCCTGGCTGATGCTCCGCGCGGAGCACATCGCGGACCAGCTCGACGCGCCTGCCGCCGTGCCCGTACGGGGGTGGATGGCGGACGGGCGGGAGCACGCGCGGGCGGTCGCCCGGTTGGGGCGGGGGGAGACGTACTCGTATCTGGTCAGGGACGGATCCCTGGTCTATCTGCTCACGACCGCCCCGGGCGTTGTCGTGGCCTCACCCGAACCCTGAATACCGACAGACGTACTACCTCCCTCCTCTGAGACAATCGAGGCTGCGGCCTCGCCTCTACCGATCGGAGTTCCCGTGCCTGAAGATCCACTCGCGCAAGGCGAAATCGCCGCGCTGACCCGCCGCTACGAACAGCACGCGGCGCAGACCAATGATTCACTGACGGTCATCAAGTCCGATGTTCTTCATCTGCGCCTCGAAGTCGGCGCGAATACGACGCGGCTGGATGGTGTCGAGACCCGGCTGGATGGCGTGGAGACCCGGCTGGGAGCGGTCGAGACCAAGATCGATGGACTCGGTCAGAAGATCGACCACAACCAGGCCCAGATCGTCGAGTTGCTGACCCGCCTGGTGGGCAAGGACCCCAACGCTGCGTGACCGAAGCAATCCGAGGGCAGAACCGAAGGGCCGCCACGGCATCGTGGCGGCCTTCTCCGGTTGCCTGCTGGAGAGCCTTGCCCCGGGCCCCACCCGTCACTCCTCCAGTGTCAGGCCCTTTCTGAGTCCGGTGAGGGTGCGGGAGAGCAGGCGGGAGACGTGCATCTGGGAGATGCCCAGTTCCTCGCCGATCTCGGACTGCGTCATGTTGGCGACGAAGCGCAGGGAGAGGATCGTGCGGTCGCGGGCGGGGAGGTTCGCGATCAGGGGTTTGAGGGATTCGACGTACTCGATGCCTTCGAGGCCGTGGTCCTCGTAGCCGATGCGGTCGGTGAGCGCGCTCTCGGCGTCGTTCTCCTCGGGCTGGGCGTCCAGGGAGCCGGCGGTGTAGCCGTTGCTGGCGGTCATGCCCTCGACGACTTCCTCGGGGGTAAGGCCGAGGTGGTGGGCGAGTTCGCCGATGGTGGGGGCGCGGTCGAGTCGCTGGGCCAGTTCGTCGCCGGCTCTGGCGAGGTCGAGGCGGAGTTCCTGGAGTCTGCGCGGGACGCGTACCGACCACGAGGTGTCGCGGAAGAAGCGCTTGATCTCGCCGATGACGGTCGGCATCGCGAAGGTGGGGAACTCGACGCCACGGCTCAGCTCGAAGCGGTCGATGGCCTTGATCAGACCGATCGTGCCGACCTGGATGATGTCCTCCATCGGCTCGCTGCGGGAGCGGAAGCGGGAGGCCGCGAACTTCACCAGGGCGAGGTTGAGTTCGACCAGGGTGTTGCGTACGTACGAGTGCTCGTGGGTGCCCTCTTCGAGGGCGTCGAGGCGGGCGAAGAGCGTCTTCGACAGGGCTCGGGCGTCGACCGCTCCGACATCGGCGAAGGGCGGGATCTCGGGCAGACCCTCAAGTCCGGTGATCGCGGGGGCTTCCGGCGATGCGGTGGGCGGTGTGACGGGGGTCTCGGAATCGGACGGTGCGGGCAGAGTTGCCGACGGCGCGTGCGGGGTACGCGTTTCGTCGAGCCGGGGTGACATGGTCTCCTCCATACGTTTTCGGCATATGGCTGCCGAAGCCACTACACGTTCTGCGGTTTGCGGGCGCCTCCGAAGCCGGTCGCGGTGGAAATGTCGAATTGGTGCTCTACAAGCCCTACCCGGTGGGCGGGGGCGGTTGCAAGTGCGAATTGTGCGATATGGCCGTATTGTGGGGGAGTTTGAGTACCGGCCGACGTGTGAAAGGCGTAATGTTCGGCGGACGTCATCCGTTTGTGATGGCGACGGGGCGACACCATCTGACGACGGCGTACGACACGGCGAAGAGGGACGGGCATGGACCGCCAGACGGTCGGCAGCGCGAACCGGGGCCGACTTTCGGTCGGTGTTCGGACCGAGGGCCGGAGCGAGGTGGTGACGGTGGCCGGTGAGTTGGATCACCACACGGCCGAGCTGTTGCGGGCCCCTCTGGACGACGCGCTCGAACGTGGCAGATCGCGCCTGGTCATCGATTGTTCGCAGCTGGAGTTCTGCGATTCCACCGGGCTCAATGTGCTGCTCGGTGCCCGGCTGAAGGCGGACGCCGCCGGGGGCGGGGTCCATCTGGTGGCCATGCCGCCCGTGGTGGCGAGGGTCTTCGAGATCACCGGGGCGGACGCGGTCTTCACCGTCCATGACTCCCTGGAAGACGCCCTGGCGGATTGAGCGGGCCCCTGCCCACGGCCCTGGTGTCCTTTACGGGGCCTCTGTCATCATTTCCGTATCGGTGAAGTGGGTGTTGTCACCATTCGGAGGGGCAGAAGACCTCGGGCGGGCTGTTCGAGAGCTGGAATCCTGGGACCCGTACGGCCGGGACCCGTGCGACGCGATTTCTCGGACCCTCGCTCTCCGTGTCGGTCCCGTCCCGTGCTGATGAACTTCCGTTCCGTCCGTCCTGTCAGTGTCTATTCCATATTGCGGTGAATCGGTGAGGTGAAGCGCTGATGTGCACCACCCGGCAGCCTCCGCCGGGCGACCTCGGCCCCGAGCCGGGCGAGGCGGCGCCGCCCGCCGCGACGTCCGGCGGGCAGGCACGTTCGCTCGTGCTGTCCGGTGCCGGCGGTGTCGTTCCGCTCGCGCGCGACTTCACCCGCCAGGCGCTCCACGACTGGGGCTGGCTCCCCGCCGCGACCGCCGACCGGCGGGCGGCGGCGGAGGACGTCCTGCTGGTCGTCTCCGAGCTGGTCACCAACGCCTGCCTGCACGCCGGGGGCCCCGAGGGACTGCGTGTCTCGTACGCCGCCAAGGTGCTGCGGCTGGAGGTCAGCGACCTGGGTACGGGAGCGCCCGAGCCCCGCACGCCGCACCGGGCGGGCCGGCCCGGCGGGCACGGCATGTTCATCGTCCAGCGGCTCTGCCTCGACTGGGGGGTCGCCAGGACCCCCGGCACCGAGGGCAAGACGGTCTGGGCGGAGCTGGCCGTCCCCGCGTAGTCGCTCGGCATCGGCGAGGGCCGTTGTACCGGAATTATGGATTCCGGTACAACGGCCCTCGCCGTATCGCGTACCGCTCGGTACCACGCCCTACCGCTCGGCTCAGTGAATGTCGCCCATCAGCGCCCTGACCCGCTTGCGGTACATGAACACCGCGAACCCCGCGAGTACGGCGAGCGCCGCCTCCAGGCCCACCACGCTCGTACCGCTCAGATCGACCCCGCCGATCGACAGCAGTCCGGTGACGGAGTCGCCCGCGGTGACCGCCAGGAACCAGACGCCCATCATCTGGCTGGCGTACTTCGCGGGCGCCATCTTCGTCGTCACCGACAGGCCCACCGGGGAGAGGCACAGCTCGCCGACCGTCTGGATCAGATAGATGCCCACCAGCCACATCGGGCTGACCAGCGTGCCGTCGCCCGCCATGAGCAGCGGGATCAGGAAGAAGAAGAACGAGACACCGATGAAGAACAGCCCGGCGGCGAACTTCGCGACCGTGCTGGGCTCCTGGCCCCTGCGGTTCAGCCACAGCCAGAACCAGGCGAGGACCGGGGCCAGCGCCATGATGAAGACCGGGTTCAGCGACTGGTACCAGGAGGTCGGGAAGGAGAATCCGAAGAGCTGGTCGGCGGCCTTCGTCGTGCCGAACGCCTGGACCGTGGAACCGCCCTGGTCATAGATCATCCAGAAGACGGCCGCGGCGACGAAGAACCAGATGTACGCGGACATCCGGCTCTGCTCGGCCGTGTCGAGTTCCTTGTCGCGCTTGATCCGGATCAGTACGCCCGCCGGGATGACGACCCCCGCGAGCGTCAGCGGGACCATCGCCCAGTTGAGGGTGAAGTGGCCGCTGAGGCCGACCACGGCGTAGAAGACGGAGGCGATCAGCAGCCAGGTCATGCCCTTGCGCAGCCAGGTGGCGCGCTCCTCGCGGGAGAGCGGGGTGGGGACGACGCTGCTCCGCGGGCTGAGGTTCTTCGTACCGAGCAGGAAGACGGTCAGGCCGATGGCCATGCCGACGGCGGCGAGGGCGAAGCCGAGGTGCCAGTCGTACTTCTCCCCGACGGTCCCGATGACCAGCGGCGCGAAGAAGGCACCCATGTTGATGCCCATGTAGAAGATGGTGAAGCCGCCGTCGCGGCGCGGGTCGTTGGGGCCGTCGTACAGATGGCCGACCATCGTGGAGATGTTGGCCTTCAGCAGCCCCGAGCCGATCGCCACCAGCGCCAGGCCGACGAAGAAGGTCCCCGTGCCCGGCAGCGCCAGGGTGAGATGGCCGAGCATGATCGTGCAGGCCGCGATCGTGACGGTCCTGCGCGGCCCCCACACCCGGTCGCCGAGCCAGCCGCCCGGCAGGGCCAGCAGGTAGACCATCGACAGGTAGATGGAGTAGATGGCCGTGGTGGTGGCCAGGTCCATCCCCAGGCCGCCGCCCTGGAGCCCCTTGGAGGCGTCGGGCCCGCCGGAGAGCAGGTAGATGGTGAGCAGGGCCCTCATGCCGTAGAAGCTGAAGCGCTCCCACATCTCGGTCATGAAGAGCGGGGCCAGTCCGCGGGGGTGGCCGAAGAAGGTCTTCCCGGATCCGGCGGGAGCGCCGGTCGGGTCCTTCGTCAGGCTGGACGCCATGGGTAGATCCTTGCGTGCGGGTGTCGTGCGGGTGCGGAGCCCGGCTCTCGCGGAGGCTCCCGTACGTAAAAGAGACCTTCGGGCCTCAGTGGCCCAAAGGTCCCCAAGTACTGCTACATGCGCCTCGACACCATACGGCATGACAGCGGCCGATATGAACAGGTATGAGATGTGGATCACAGGTAGGAGGGGATTGAATTCTTATATTCGAAGGTGGATCATCCGTTCGCGCGAGGAAGGTGAAGGTGCCGCCGAGCGGGGCCCGCAGCCCACCCCGTGCGGTCTACCATCACCTCATGACGCGTGTACTGCTCGCCGAGGACGACGCTTCCATCTCGGAGCCGCTGGCCCGCGCCCTGCGCCGGGAAGGCTATGAAGTCGAGGTCCGTGAGGACGGCCCGACCGCTCTGGACGCCGGACTCCAGGGCGGTATCGACCTGGTCGTACTCGACCTGGGGCTGCCCGGAATGGACGGCCTGGAGGTCGCGCGCAGACTGCGTGCCGAGGGCCACACGATCCCCATCCTGGTACTGACCGCCCGCGCCGACGAGGTGGACACCGTTGTCGGTCTGGACGCCGGTGCCGACGACTACGTGACCAAGCCGTTCCGGCTCGCCGAGCTGCTCGCGCGGGTACGGGCGCTGCTGCGCCGCGGCGCAGCCGACCCGGCGCCCGCGCCCGCGACCCATGGCGTACGGATCGACGTCGAGTCGCACCGGGCCTGGATGGGCGACGAGGAGCTCCAGCTCACCGCCAAGGAGTTCGACCTGCTGCGGGTCCTGGTCCGCGACGCGGGCCGGGTCGTGACACGGGACCAGCTGATGCGCGAGGTCTGGGACACCACCTGGTGGTCGTCGACCAAGACCCTCGACATGCACATCTCCTGGCTGCGCAAGAAGCTCGGTGACGATGCCGCCAACCCGCGCTACATCGCCACGGTCCGGGGTGTCGGCTTCCGCTTCGAGAAGAGCTGAGAAGAGCTGAGAAGAGCTCGAGAGCCCGGGGGAACGCGAGCCCGGGAGCTGAATACGAAGAGCTGAAGAGCTGAAGAGCTAACGAGAACCGAGATAAGAAGAGCTAACGGTGCGCCGTCGTCTGATCAACTCCACGCTCGCCGTGGTGCTCGTCGTCATCGCGGTCTTCGGGGTGTCGCTCGTCATCGTCGAGACCCGCACCATCAGCAACAGCGCCCAGGAGAGTGTGGACTCCGAGGCGCTGCGGCTGGTCAGTATCGTCGACGGCCGGCTCCTCGGCGGTGACCGGGTGACCGCCAAGGTGCTGGCCGAGCAGGTCGACCAGAAGCGGTACGCGCGGATCGAGATCCCGGGCCGGGACACCGTGGAGATCGGGGTGCGGCCCGTCGGCAGTGTCATCCGGGCCACGGAGACCGGCGAGGAGAACGAGACCGTCACGGTCGAGGAGGCGCGCTCCTCCGTCACCCGTGAGGTCGGCCGCACCCTGCTGATCATCGGCGCGGTCGCGCTGCTGGCCGTCATCGCCGCCGTACTGCTGGCGGTACGGCAGGCCAACCGGCTCGCCTCCCCGCTCACCGACCTCGCCGAGACCGCCGAGCGTCTCGGCTCGGGGGACCCGCGCCCCCGGCACAAGCGGTACGCCGTACCGGAGCTGGACCGGGTCGCCGATGTGCTCGACGCCAGCGCCGAGCGGATCGCCCGGATGCTCACGGCGGAGCGGCGGCTCGCGGCGGACGCCTCGCACCAGCTCCGTACGCCCCTGACCGCCCTGTCGATGCGGCTGGAGGAGATCTCCGTCACCGACGACCTGGACACGGTGAAGGAGGAGGCGATGATCGCGCTGACGCAGGTGGAGCGGCTGACCGATGTGGTCGAGCGGCTGCTCACCAACGCGCGCGACCCGCGGACCGGCTCCGCCGTCGCCTTCGACCTCGACGAGGTCGTCAAGCAGCAGATCGAGGAGTGGCGCCCGGCCTACCGCAGCGCCGGACGCGCCATCGTCTGCTCGGGCAAGCCGGGGATGCGGCCGGTCGCCACCCCGGGCGCGGTCGCCCAGGTGCTGGCCGCGCTGATCGAGAACTCGCTGATGCACGGTGGCGGTACGGTCGCGCTGCGCACCCGGGTCACCGGCAATCAGGCGGTCATCGAGGTGACCGACGAGGGGGCCGGCGTACCGGCGGATCTCGGGGCGCGGATCTTCGAGCGGAGCATCAGCGGCCGCAACTCCACCGGGATCGGGCTGGCCGTGGCGCGGGATCTGGCGGAGGCGGACGGCGGGCGGCTGGAGCTGGTCCAGCAGCAGCCGCCGGTCTTCGCGCTGTTCCTGAGCCGGGAGGCGCGCAACAACCGCAAGGCGCCCAAGGAGTCGGAGCGGCCGGTCCGCTGATGCCCCCGCCGTACGCGGGCTCAGCCGACGCGGTCGGGCTGGGGCCGGTCCCGTACCGAAGGGGCTCCGTCCGCGGGGTCGGACGGGTCGGAGCGGAAGACCCACGTCCGGTACGACCAGAAGCGGAAGAGCGTCGCTATCCCGGTGCCGAGGAACTTGAACACGTTGCTCTGGAGCGGGGTGTCCCAGCCGAAGCCGTAGGTCGCCGCGTACAGGACACCGTTCTCGATCACCAGACCGGCCGCGCTGAACAGCAGGAAGAGCGTCAGCTCGCGGGTCCGGCCGCTCTTGTCGCGGTCGCGGTAGGTGAAGTAGCGGAAGCCCACGTAGTTGAAGGCGATGGCGACGACCGTGGCCAGGACGCTGGCCCGCACCACGGGCAGCGTGGTGGTGTGCCGCAGGAGGTTGAAGACCAGCAGGTTGACCAGGAGCCCCGCGCCGCCCACCGCGCCGAACCTGACCACCTCGCGGACGAGCCGGTCCAGCCGCACGCGCAGTGCGCCGCGTTCGCTCATATGCCCGTTCAGCCCCAGTCGCTCGACAGCCCGCTCGATGGCTCGCCCGGTACCGCCCGACCACCGGTTTGGGTGATCGATACCGAATGCCAGTACCGCACCATGCTAACCAGGGCCCCCGGCGGGCCGCCCGGGACGACCGTACGCAAACGCCCGGTGGCGGCGGGCGATGAGGGAGGGCGGGGGCGGCGGCGGATACCCTGGGTACGTGACATTCCCGGTAGTCGGCATGGTCGGCGGCGGTCAGCTCGCCCGTATGACCCACGAGGCGGGCATCCCCCTCGGCCTCAGGTTCAAGCTCCTCAGTGACACCCCCCAGGATTCCGCGGCCCAGGTGGTGAACGATGTCGTGGTCGGCGACTACCGCGACCTGGACACACTGCGTGACTTCGCGCGCGGCTGCGATGTGATCACGTTCGACCACGAACACGTGCCGATCGAACATCTGCGCGCACTGGAGGCCGACGGCATCCCCATCAGGCCGGGACCGGACGCGCTCCGGCACGCCCAGGACAAGGGCGTGATGCGCGCGCGCCTCACCGAGCTGGGCGTCCCCTGCCCGCGCCACCGCATCGTGACCGGCCCCGCCGATGTGGCCGCCTTCGCCGCCGAGGGCGACGGCTTCCCCGTGATCCTCAAGACGGTGCGCGGTGGGTACGACGGCAAGGGGGTCTGGGTCGTACGGTCCGAGGCGGACGCCGAACCGCCCTTCCGCGCCGGGGTCCCGGTCCTCGCCGAGGAGAAGGTCGACTTCGTACGGGAGCTGGCGGCGAACATAGTCCGCTCGCCGCACGGCCAGGCCGTGGCGTACCCCGTCGTCGAGTCCCAGCAGGTCGACGGTGTCTGCGACACGGTGATCGCGCCGGCCCCCGGCCTCTCGGACGAGCTGGCGGGCGAGGCCCAGCGGCTCGCGCTGCGGATCGCCGCCGAGCTGGGCGTCGTGGGCCATCTCGCGGTCGAGCTGTTCGAGACGGCGGACGGCCGCATCCTGGTCAACGAACTCGCGATGCGCCCCCACAACTCCGGGCACTGGACCCAGGACGGCGCGATCACCTCGCAGTTCGCCAATCACGTACGGGCCGTGCTCGACCTGCCGCTCGGCGACCCGCGCCCGCGCGCGCCCTGGACCGTGATGTGCAACGTCCTCGGCGGCGACTACCCCGACATGTACACGGCGTATCTGCACTGCATGGCCCGCGACCCGCGGCTGAAGATCCACATGTATGGCAAGGACGTGAAGCCCGGCCGCAAGGTGGGCCACGTCAACACCTACGGCGACGACCTGGACGACGTGCTGGACCGCGCCCGCCACGCCGCCGGATACCTCCGAGGAACGATTACCGAATGAACTCCCCCCTCGTCGGCGTCGTCATGGGCTCCGACTCCGACTGGCCCGTCATGGAGGCCGCTGTCACGGCGCTCCACGAGTTCGAGATCCCGTACGAGGTCGACGTCGTCTCCGCCCACCGGATGCCGCACGAGATGATCGGGTACGGCGAGCACGCCGCCGGGCGCGGGCTCAAGGCGATCATCGCGGGCGCGGGCGGCGCGGCGCATCTGCCGGGCATGCTGGCCTCGGTGACGCCGCTGCCGGTGATCGGGGTTCCCGTACCGCTCAAGTACCTCGACGGCATGGACTCCCTGCTCTCCATCGTCCAGATGCCCGCCGGGGTGCCGGTCGCCACGGTCTCGGTCGGCGGCGCGCGCAACGCGGGGCTGCTGGCGGCCCGGATCCTCGCGGCGCACGACCCCGAACTCCAGCGCCGGATGCGGGAGTTCCAGCAGGAGCTGAACGACCAGGCGACGGAGAAGGGCAAGCGGCTGCGCGCCAAGGTCGCGGGCCTGGACCACTTCGGATTCGGCAAGTGACGGCCGCGCCGTCCGCCGGCGCGGGCTTCCTCGACCGGGCGCACGCGCTGCTCGCCGACTTCCCCGTCGTCGACGGCCACAACGATCTGCCGTGGGCGCTGCGCGAGCACGTCCGGTACGACCTGGACCGCCTCGACATCGCCGACGACACCTCGCGGCTGCTGCACACGGACATCCCCCGGCTGCGGCTCGGCGGAGTCGGCGGGCAGTTCTGGTCCGTGTACGTACAGTCCGACATGGCCGGGGACGACGCGGTCAGCGCGACGCTCGAACAGATCGACGTGGTCGGGCAGTTGCTCGCCCGGCACCCCGCCGACCTGGCTCGCGCGCTGACGGCGGACGACATGGAGACGGCGCGCCGCGAGGGCCGGATCGCCTCGCTGATGGGTGCCGAGGGCGGCCACTCCATCAACAACTCCCTCGCCACCCTGCGGGCCCTGTACACCCTGGGCGTCCGCTACATGACGCTCACCCACAACGACAATCTGGCCTGGGCCGACTCGGCGACGGACGTCCCCGGCGTGGGCGGGCTCTCCGCCTTCGGCCGGGAGGTCGTACGCGAGATGAACCGCGTCGGCATGCTGGTCGACCTCTCCCACGTCGCCGCCACGACCATGCGCGACGCGCTCGCCGTGACCGGGGCGCCGGTGATCTTCTCGCACTCGTCGGCGCGCGCGGTCTGCGACCATCCGCGCAACATCCCGGACGACGTGCTGGAGCTGCTGCCCGGGAACGGGGGCGTCGCGATGGTCACCTTCGTACCGAAGTTCGTCCTCCCCGAGGCGGTCGAGTGGAACCGGCAGGCGGACGAGAACATGACCGCCCACGGGCTGCATCCGCTCTCCACCACGGCCGAGGCGATGAAGGTCCACGAGGCGTTCGAGGTGTCCCACCCCCGCCCGGTCGCCACGGTCTCCACCGTCGCCGACCACCTCGACCACATGCGCGGGGTCGCGGGCGTCGACCACATCGGGATCGGCGGCGACTACGACGGCACACCGTTCACCCCCGTGGGGCTGGACGATGTTTCGGGCTACCCCAACCTGATCGCGGAGTTGCTGGCCCGCAAGTGGTCCACCACGGATCTGGCCAAGCTGACCTGGCAGAACGCGGTACGGGCGCTGCGCGCGGCGGAGGACGTGTCCCGGCAACTGACCGCCGAACGCGGCCCGTCGCGGGCGACGATCGCCGAGCTGGACGGCTGAGGACGCACCGAACAGCATGGCGCCCCCGGTACGGGCGCCGAGTGGCTCGTACCGGGGGCGAAACATGGTGTCACGGCGGCTGAGATCTTTCCTGCGGTCCCACCTGCGTGGGGGCGAACCGGTAAATCCGGATCCGTCCTTAAACGGACTCTCCCATTGCCCTGCGGAGCGACAGGGGGCGCATATCCGTCCACACTTCCTTAATGTATTCCATGCACTCGGCCTTGGTTCCCGTCTTGCCCTGCGCCTTCCAGCCGATGGCGATCTCTCTGCCGGACGGCCAAATGGAGTATTGCTCTTCGTCGTTAATGACAACCTGGTAAATCGTCATGTCGCCGTTATCTTCGTAACTCACAGTGAACCCTTCTCGGTAACGTCTCGTGACGGTTCGTGATCTTCGTTCAAGTCGTTCGGCCGTGCTCCAACTGGAGCAGGACGAGGGCGGCTCGGGCGATCCGGGTGATGCCGCTGGGGTCGAGGCTGACCCGGCGCAGGGCCTTGAAGGTGACCTTGAGTAGGGCGTTGGCCCGCTCGGCGACCGCATGGACGCCTCGGATGACCGAGTTGAACGTCTGCTGCGCGTCGTCGAGTTCGCCGCCCATGGGTTTTTTGACCGGGTGGCGGAAGCCGTCGCCGGCGTTCTCGTAGCCGAGGTCGGTCAGGGTAGGAATGTCCAGGGTGGAGGCGAGTCGGTTGAGGGCGTCGACCAGGCCGTGGGTGCGGGCGCAGGTGGTGTCGTGCTCGCGGCCGGGGCGGACCGGGGAGACCCAGATGGGCCAGCCGTCGGGGGCGGAGATGACCTGGACGTTGCCGCCGTGGTGCTTGTGCTTCCCGGACCACCAGAGGTCGGCGCCGTTGGGGCCCGGGGCGGCGACGCGGTCGGTACGGATGACGGTGCCGTCCAGGTTGAGATGGGTGTGGCCGGCGGCCGTCGCCCGTTCCAGCGCGGTGGACAGATCCGGGGCGTGGTCGGCGAGCACGGTCAGCCCCTCGTGCAAGTAGCGGTACGCGGTGGGTACCGAAACCCCGTTATCCCGGGCGAGTTGGGCCAGCCGGGTCCCGTCGACGAACCACCGCAGCACCAGGACACCCTGCTTGAAGACGCCCAGAGCGCGGGTCCCCTTGCGGGTGCCGAGCCGTTCGCGGTGCTCGCGCAAGAGCCGGGCGAGAGTTTCGGCGGTCTCCCTGCCGACGTCGAGTGTTGCGGTGTAGGTGATACTGGTCAACGCGTGAAGCCTCTGGGTTCCGGAACGTGATCTTCGCAGACCTGTTCCTACCAGGGGCTTTTCGCGTATCTGATGCCGGGTCAAGCCCGTCTGATGTCCCTAGTCAGGAAGATCTCAAATCTGTCGGACGGGCGGCATACTCTGAGCCCCGTCCGCACTATCTGGGAGAGTCATGACAAGTAGGTTCACCGAGTTGGCCGTTGACTGCCACGATCCGGAGAGGCTCGCGGCCTTCTGGTGCGAGGTCCTGGACTTCAAGGTGATCGACCGGAGCGACGGCAAGGTCGAGATCGGCTCCTGGGTTCCGACCGTCGAGGATGTTCGGGTCCGTCAGATGTCGCCCACCCTGTTGTTCATCCAGGTGCCCGAGGGCAAGACCGTGAAGAACCGGCTGCACCTCGACGTCAGCCCGATCGACGGCAGCACCGAGGACGAGGTGACCAGATTGCTCGGCCTCGGCGCCACCAAGACGGATGTGGGCCAGGGCTCAGACCGAAACTGGGTGGTCATGGCAGACCCCGAGGGCAACGAGTTCTGCGTCCTGCGCACCCTGGCACCGCAGAACTAGGCCGCGAGTGGGCACCCGCACCCCGTCACACACCGCAACCGTCACGTTGCCGAGAAGACCTCAGTCGGTCCCTTTCGGAAGGTCGGATCTGGCGGAGACGCTGCCCAGGAATTGTGTTGCGGAAACAGAGTTCATCCGATTGGGTGAATTTGTTGAATTCGGGTACGGGGCATGCGGGAATGAGGTACATCGCGTGTCGGGTAAGCCCCCATCCCTCGGATCGGGCGTAAGTCCCACCCCCTCGGATCGCTGCTGCCGTGCCATCATCCGGCGGCGATGATGGCGACTTGGGGTGAGGGCGGCGGATGTGGAGTGATTCCTTTGTCGCTCAGATCATGAGGGAACTCGGAGCAACCAGGATGGCTCGGTCGTGGAGATCGCGGGCGGCGCGGTTCCTGAGGTGAGGTTTGATCAGTCGCAGCATGGTGCGCATCCGCTGATCCAATCTTCCTGACTGCACCAGCGGATAGTCATCCAATGCGTTGTTCCATGTAGCACATGCTGCCTCCATTCGGCTCTTTCCGGGTTGTGGGAAACCCTGCCTCGGCGTGCGTGATGGGGCGGAGCAGCCTACGGGCGAGCGCCTCCACGATGAGTGACCGAGTGCTTTCCTTGGGCATGTGGCCTTTCAGCCATTGGTGGACCGAAGGGTCCTGGTACTTGAGCGGGGTCCCGCGCTCGGTTCCGATGCGGTTGATTGCTTGGGCGAGTTGGCGCATTGTCCATCCGCTCTCGCGATACAGGCGCTCAAGTGCTGTGTTCGGCTCCGGTGTCTTCACTGGCCCGACTCCCCGCGCAGATAGCTCTTAAGGCTCTCAGGTCTGCCGCCGCGACAAGCGTAGCGCTGTGAGTAGTCGTCGCGTTGTCTGGAGTGAAGGGAGATCACTCCACG
Source organism: Streptomyces sp. NPDC088554 (assembly GCF_044752945.1). Lineage (NCBI taxonomy): Bacteria > Bacillati > Actinomycetota > Actinomycetes > Kitasatosporales > Streptomycetaceae > Streptomyces > Streptomyces sp. NPDC088554. Next base: position 266,572 of record NZ_JBIVMF010000005.1, read on the forward strand.
AATCAGGGCGGCGATCATGGCCATGCAGGGGATGCCGGCAAGAGTGCCGGCGGCGGATGTTGACGAGTCGCACGCGTTGCGTGCGTCGGGGGGTTTCTGGCAGCTCGCGTCGGATGTGCCGGGCTGGTGGCCTGATCCCGGCCGGTTCGCGGTTCTGACTCGTCCTGTTCTTACGCGGGTTGGGTCGGGGCTTCGGGGGGTGTTGGGTGATGGGTGATCGAAGGTTTGTGCCCAAGGTCTATGGCGAGCCTCAGGGTGACGGTGGCGCGGAAGGTGCGGAAGGCGTGGACCTGTCTGGTGCGGCGTTGCGTTGGCCACCGTGTCGGTGTGGCCGGCCGGTCTGCCCCGACTACCAGGCTCCCGGTGAGGTGCCGGACCGGGGTGCTGATGGGGACAGGTCCCCAGAGCGACCAGAGCGGCCAGAGCGGCCAGAGCGGCCAGAGCGACCAGAGCGACCAGGGTGGCCAGGGCGGCCAGGGCGGCCAGAGCGATCAGGGCGGCCAAGGTGGCCAGGGTGGCCAGGACGACATCGACACCGTCGAGCCGCTCGATCGGGTGGGCGCGCTCACCGGGGTAAGACAGCAGCAAACCAATTCCGTACCGGACCCGTAAATCGATCGGCGGGGACGGCCCCGGTACGGAATGGCGCGGATCCCGTCAGGGGCCACACTCGCCGGGCATCCGGCAGGGGCGTTCGCCGGATGAGCCGTCACACGCAGGGGTGAACCAACACCAATCGCCCGCGTTAGAAAGGCAGTTCGGGTCATGATTCGGGCCTGCTCGCTACGAGAGGCTTGAGATGGCGTGGATTTGCCCAGGCTGCAATGAACCTGACGCAATTGCCTACATCGAGAATGAGGACGGGTTGCATCCTTTCCCTTGCCTGTTCTGCAATCACTCGGTTTCCGACAACGGAGGCCGCTCCACATCGTGGGCCTCGGCGGGGTGCAGCGTCGGAAAGTGTGAGGGAACGGTCAGGGACTTGTATCATTTTTCGCCCCGCGCGGGTCTCACCGAAGTAGCGCGATTGCCGTGCAATAAATGCGGTTCGGGGAAGCCGCGACAGGCGAGGTACTACGCCCCGAGTTCGAGAAAGCATTTCATGTCCGACCCCCGGCTGTAGCGGGTCGCGTGCCGATATCCGGGAAACGGATGAAACCCGATCATCGTGGACCGTGGCGCCATCGGTCGGGGACGCTCCGGTGCCGCTGAAACCCGGTGTGCCCGCAGGAGGCGAAGGGTTGCCCTCGCGGACATGTACGGACGCCTCCGGTACGCCTAGCGTCGAGGGCGACTGGCGGAACGGTTCGGGGCCGGGTGCTGTGCCCGGCTGCCGACTCCACTACAGGGAGTGGCGGCATCATGGGTTTCGACCGCAAGCAGAAGCATGGCGAGCGGGAAGGAAAAGCTCTGCCGCCTCGGACCTCGGCAACCCAGAGCCAGAGCGTCAATGCGGCGCCCTTCCTGGGGAACCGTCAGGCCACTCCGTCGTCTGTCCTGGCCGTGCAGCGCATGGCGGGGAACGCTGCCGCCGCCGCGTATGTGCAGAGGGTCACCGATGAGGAGCGCGAAAAGGCCAACAAGCGGCGGGAACGCTGGGCCGAGCGAGACATCGCACGCGGCGGTACCCAGGCGGCGGAGAGCTTCACCACCCACGACACCCCGTTCGGTCCGTACAACGAGCGTCCCGGGCGCGGCGGGGCTCCGTACATCACCACCAACATGGATCAGTATCCGGGAACCCAGAAAACCTACGGCCGCTACGTCCGTGAGGAAGAGAGCCGGTTCATCGGTCTGGTCCCCGAACTCGACGCCGAGCAATTCCTGCCCCTCGTCGAGGCGCTGAAGGGGAAGCAGCTGAGCAAGGAGGAGATCGAGGGCCTGAGCGACGACCAGTGCCGAGCGGCGGCGACGCTCATGGGAATCGCCAGCGCCGAGGCCGTTCGCGAGCCGGGAGCGCTCAAGCACATCCGCAGCGCGCTCCGGCGGCAGGCCGACCCGTCTCACGAAGCACCGGAGTTCCTGGAGGACTACCCGCAGGGACGTGTTGGCGGTACCCAACACGAGAACAACATCCGGTCGGGACGGACGAGACGGGCCACGCCCGAGGTCAACACCATTAATGACGCCTCATCCTCATCGGACGAGAGCACATCCCGCCGCCGACGGTGAGTCTCCGGCCGGCCCCGCCGGGACGCGCGAGCTGAGCCGGGGAGGATGAGGGCCCCGTCAGCCCCTGGTTGACGCCGTCCTGGCAGGGCTCAGCCCGAGCAGAGGCAGAACGGATGCCCCGCAGGGTCGGCGTAGACGCGGAACGTCCTCTTCCGGTCCGCCGCCTCCAGGGCCGTCGCGCCCAGTGCCAGGACCTGTTCCTCCGCCGCGTCCAGGTCGGGGACGGTCAGGTCCAGGTGGAACTGCTGGGAGCCCTCGGGCGAGGGCCAGGATGGCGGTACGTACCCGGGCGCGGCCTGGAAGGCGAGTGGGGCGCCGGGGACGCCCGTCAGGTCGACCCAGCTGGCCCCGGCCTCGGTGTCCCCGTCCTGGGTGTCCTCTTGGGCGTCCTCGACCACCTCGCCGCCGAGCAGCGCCGCGTAGAAACGGGCGAGCGCGACCGGGTCGGGGCAGTCCAGGACGATGGCGCCCAGCGTGGCGATGGCCATGGGGATCCTCCTCGGTTACTGGTAAGCGTCATTAACAGGTAATGGTTGCCGCATGGTCCCGCACCGGAGGTACCGTCGCAACCATGACTGACAGGCCGCCCGCGCCCGGCGGGCTCGCCCTGGTGCAGGGGTTCGTGAACACCCTGGACATCGAGACGGGCGTCGACTCACTTGCCACGCCGGAGGGCCGCGCCGCCTTCGGGCTCACCGCACGGACCGTCCCCGCCGCCCGCGAGCTCCGCGAGGCGCTGCGTACGGCCTGCCTCGCCCACGCGGGCCACCGCACGGGCGACGGCTCGACCGCCGTACTGGACCGGCTGCTGGCCGCCGCTCCGCTCCGGGTCGCCGTCGACGCGTGGGGCGCGGCCGTACTCCGCCCGGCCGTGGAGCCGGACGCGCTGCTGTCCCGTATCGCGGTGGCCATCGCGGGCGCGGTGGCGGACGGTACGTGGGTACGGCTCAAGGCGTGCGAGGCGGAGGACTGCCGGTGGGCCTTCTACGACCGCAGCCCGGCGGGGCGCGGTCGCTGGTGTGCCATGTCGGTGTGCGGGGCCCGCGCCAAGATGCGCGCGTACCGCGCCAGGCTGGCGGAGGGCGACAGGCCCGGACCGCCTCTTCGGAGCTGTCCGTAAAGAGCGGCCCGTAACGGTACGGCCCGTAAAGAGCGGCCCGTACCGTAAAAACGCCGCCTCTTAAAGAGGTGGTCAGGCGCGAAGAGGCGGTCAGGCGCGCGGGCGGCCCATCGCGCGGTACGTCCAGCCCGCCTTGCGCCATACCTCCGGGTCCAGGGCGTTGCGGCCGTCCAGGATCAGCCGGCGGGACGTGGCCTCGCCCAGGACCTCCGGGTCCAGCTCGCGGAACTCGCGCCACTCGGTCAGGTGCAGGACGGCGTCCGCGCCGCGTACCGCGTCCAGCGCGCTGTCCGCGTACCGGAGGGTCGGGAAGAGCCGCTTGGCGTTCTCCATGCCCTTGGGGTCGTAGACGGTGACCTGGCCGCCCTGGAGGTGTATCTGCCCGGCGACATTGAGCGCGGGGGAGTCCCGTACGTCGTCGGAGTCCGGCTTGAACGTCGCGCCCAGGACCGCGACCCGCTTGCCCAGGAAGGACCCGTCGCCGCCGACGGCCTCGCGCGCCAGCTCCACCATGTGGCCCCGGCGGCGCATGTTGATCGAGTCGACCTCGCGCAGGAAGGTCAGCGCCTGGTCGGCGCCCAGCTCGCCCGCGCGCGCCATGAACGCGCGGATGTCCTTCGGGAGGCAACCCCCGCCGAAGCCGATGCCCGCGCGGAGGAATTTCTTGCCGATGCGGTCGTCGTAACCCAGCGCCTCGGCCAGTTTGACGACATCACCGCCCGCGGCCTCGCAGACCTCGGCCATGGCGTTGATGAAGGAGATCTTGGTGGCGAGGAAGGAGTTGGCGGAGGTCTTGACCAGTTCGGCGGTGGGGAAGTCCGTCACGACGAACGGCGACCCTTCCCCGACCGGGGTCGCGTACACCTCGCGCAGTGTCCGCTCGGCGCGCTCGCTCGTGACGCCGATGACGATCCGGTCCGGGTGCAGGGTGTCCTGGACGGCGAAGCCCTCGCGGAGGAACTCCGGGTTCCAGGCCAGCTCCACCTCGTCGCCCGCGGGCGCCAGCTCGCGGATCCGGGCCGCGAGGCGGTCCGCGCTGCCGACCGGCACGGTGGACTTGCCGACGACGAGCGCGGGCCGGCGCAGATGGCGGGCGAGGCTCTCCATCGCGGAGTCGACGTACGACATGTCGCAGGCGTACTCGCCGTGCTTCTGCGGGGTGTTCACGCAGACGAAATGGACGTCGCCGAAGTCCGCGGCCTCCGCCCAGTCCAGCGTGAACCGCAGCCGTCCGGTGGATCCCGCGATCCCGGCGACATGCCGGCGCAGCAGCTCCTCCAGCCCGGGTTCGTACATCGGGACCCGGCCCGCGGCGAGCATCTCGATCTTCTCCGGTACGACATCGAGCCCGAGCACCTCGAAGCCCAGCTCCGCCATGGCCGCGGCGTGGGTGGCGCCGAGGTAGCCGGTGCCGATCACGGTGATCTTGAGGGCCATATGGGTGCTCCAAGGGATACGGGCGAGTGCGGTACGGATAGGCCGCGTGCCGGAGACGTGTCGCGCGGCCCGAGCATATCCGCGTGGTGAGCGAGGTAGAGGAGGGTGGGCGGGCGGCTGTCGGGAAGCTCACCTATGCCTGCGCCGGGTTCGCCCCTAAAATCAGGTTACTTAACGGTAGTTAGCATCTTTGGGAGTGGAAGACCGTGACCGGATCGGCCGATTTCGACCTGTACCGCCCGTCCGAGGAGCACGACATGCTCCGCGAGACCGTCCGCGCGCTCGCCGAGGCGAAGATCCTGCCGTACGCCGCGGTCGTGGACGAAGAGGCCCGTTTCCCCCAGGAGGCCCTGGACGCGCTGGTCGCCTCCGACCTGCACGCCGTCCACGTACCCGAGGAGTACGGCGGCGCCGGGGCGGACGCCCTCGCCACCGTGATCGTGATCGAGGAGGTGGCGCGGGTCTGCGCCTCGTCCTCGCTGATCCCGGCGGTCAACAAGCTCGGCTCGCTGCCGGTGATCCTCTCGGGCGGCGAGGACCTCAAGCGGAAGTACCTGGGGCCGCTGGCCAAGGGCGACGCGCTGTTCTCGTACTGCCTCTCCGAGCCGGACGCGGGCTCCGACGCGGGCGGCATGAAGACCAAGGCGGTCAGGGACGGCGACCACTACGTCCTCAACGGGGTGAAGCGCTGGATCACCAACGCGGGCGAATCCGACTACTACACGGTCATGGCGGTCACCGACCCCGACAAGCGCACCAAGGGCATCAGCGCGTTCGTCGTCGAGAAGAGCGACGAGGGCGTCTCCTTCGGCGCCCCGGAGAAGAAGCTCGGCATCAAGGGCTCCCCGACCCGCGAGGTCTACCTCGACAACGTCCGCATCCCCGCCGACCGCCTGATCGGCGCCGAGGGTACGGGCTTCGCCACCGCGATGCAGACCCTCGACCACACCCGCATCACCATCGCCGCCCAGGCCCTCGGCATCGCCCAGGGCGCCCTGGACTACGCCAAGGGGTACGTCCAGGAGCGCAAGCAGTTCGGCAAGCCCATCGCGGACTTCCAGGGCGTCCAGTTCATGCTCGCCGACATGGCCATGAAGCTGGAGGCCGCCCGCCAGCTCACCTACGCCGCCGCTGCCCGCTCGGAACGCGTCTCCGCGGGCGCGACCGGCACCAAGGAGCAGCTGACCTTCTTCGGCGCGGCGGCGAAATGCTTCGCCTCCGACGCCGCGATGGAGATCACCACCGACGCGGTCCAGCTGCTCGGCGGCTACGGCTACACCCGCGACTACCCGGTGGAGCGGATGATGCGCGATGCCAAGATCACGCAGATCTACGAGGGCACGAACCAGGTCCAGCGCATCGTGATGGCGAGGAACCTTCCGTAGCGAAGCAGAAGGGCATGTTATCCCAGGTGGATGGGGTGACGGGCTCAAAAGGAGAAGCCCCTCGCGGGGGTCGCGAGGGGCTTCATTTTGTGGCGCGTAGATCATTTGGGAGATTTTTGGGAGATCATTTCCAGATCCGTATTCTCGGGAGACGGAACGGCTCCGTAGACCTGCCGACCGGGGACCGGGCGGAGGGAATCCTCCCACAGGGCTTGAAGCGAGTTCGAGATCCGCTTCTCCATCGTGTTTGTAAGCACTTGTTTGGGCTCCAGTGCACGGAGTTCTTTTGGCTCCGACGGGCGTTCGACCGCCGGGCCGGTGATGGGCTGATGCACAGACATGGCCTGCGAGAAGCGGCCGTCAGGGGCGAGAGTGAGCCGTCGTCCACCGGTTCGAGGGTGGGGCCAAAACTCGTCCGTACCCCGGGGCCGGCTCAAGTGCTTACAGAAAGTTACGGCGACGCCGTACGCGTATGGCTCCAGGACGGGGCGGGCTCGGGCGCGACCGTCCAATCCGGGCAGGAGATACGGGAGTTCGGCGCGCGGAGCCTGTGGCGCGAGGTCGAGACGGTGTACCGGGAGTACGCCGACCTCGGTGGGCCAGGAGCGGAGGAGTTCGGTCCGACGGTCACCGCCGGAGGGCAGAGTGTGTGGCTCGACTCGCCCCGGACAGGGGCGATGACGATCGCACCGTCACCCGGGAGTGTTACTACTGCCCGGTAGTAGCTGAACGCCGTTCTACAGTGGGTCACTTCCGTCGATTCGGGGGTCGCCTTGCCAGCCATGGACGCGAAGCAGCCGGACTATCCGCCGAAGACCCCGCCTCCTCCGAAGCGTCCGGCGCAGCCGCCGAGGCCGGTGCCGGCGCCGACGCGGCCGGTGCGTCCGGCGGTGATGATGGCGAACCGCCGTGGCGTCAACTGGACGCTGGACGCCTCGCCGTGGACCGCCGGCGTGGTGCGGCGGCGGGTCGTCGAGCAGCTGCACGCGTGGGGCCACACCGGCGCCGACCGGGCCGCCTCCGCCGTCGCCGCCCTGCTGGTGACCACGGCGGTGGCCGACGGCGCCAAACGGATCAGCGTCCATCTCGCGCCCCAGGACGGCCAGTTGCTCGTCGTGGTCCTCTCCCCCTGCCCCGGTCTGCCCACGGCCGCCCCGGAGACCCTGCCCCGCATCGCGGAACTGGGCGCCACGAGCTGTGGCACGGACACCGCCGAGGACGGGCGGCGGCTGTGGGCGGTACTGGATCTGTACCCGTAGACGGACCGGTACGGCTGCCGCGGCGGGAAGGACTGTGATCCGGCTGCCCGACCACAAGGACCCGGCCCTCAGCCTTACGTCGGCCCCGCCGTCAGTCCTGGTGGTCCGCCCACGTGTAGCTCTCCGGGAGCAGGGCCGTGATCGGTACGGTACGGAGCTGCTCGCCGGTGCCGACGATGACGTACAGGCCCGGGAAGTAGTCCAGCAGGAACTGGCGGCAGCGGCCGCACGGGGGCATGACGCCCCGGTCGCGGTCGCCCACGGCGACGATCGTGGTGAGGTCGTAGACGCCCTGGGCGGCGGCCGTGCCGACGAGGACGAGTTCGGCGCAGGGGCCGCCGGTGAAGTGGTAGGCGTTGAGCGCGGTGACGATGCGGCCGTCGGCCGTGCGGGCGGCGGCCGCCATGGTGTGGTTGTCGCCACGGGCCCGGGTACGGGCGATCTGGGTCGCCGCCTCGACGAGCCCGTGGTCGACGGAGGGAGGGGAGGAGGTGGGCGTGGACATCAGTTGCCGGTGACCGTGACTTTCTCGTCGTTGTTGAGCTGCTTCACCAGTTCGGTGACCTTCGCCCGGTCCCAGACGAGGTTGGAGCCGGTGGAGCCCGAGATCGGCATGTTCATGGAGGTGCCGTCGCCGCCCGTGACGCCCTTCATCGCGAAGAACATGCTGCCCAGGGACCACAGCGACATGTCCTTGTCGACGATCAGGGTGTCCAGGCCCGCGCTCATCGTCGGGTAGAGCTTGAACGGGTTGATGATCGTGCTCGGGGTGGCGGTCTGCGAGGCGAGGGCCGCGAGGAACTTCTGCTGGTTCTTCGTACGGTCCAGGTCGCTGCCCGCGAAGGCGTAGCGGGTACGGACGAAGGCGAGCGCCTGTTCGCCGTTGAGGGTCTGCTCGCCCGCCTGGAAGTCGGCGCCGGACTTCTCGTCCTTGAACGCCTTGGGGATGTCCAGGTCCACGCCGCCGATCGCGTCCACGACATTGGCGAAGCCCGCGAAGCCGATCTCGACGTAGTGGTCGATCCGCAGCCCGGTGTTGTACTCGACGGTACGGACGAGCAGCTCGGGGCCGTCCTCCGCGTACGCCGCGTTCAGCTTGGTCTGGCGGCCGGTGTTCGGGAAGAGCTTGCCGGACTCGGAGCCCTTGAACGAGGGGATCGTGACGTTGGAGTCGCGCGGCAGCGAGATCAGCGTCGGGCCGTTGGACCCGGTGTGCAGGATCATCATCGAGTCGGTCCGCTTGCCCTCGGCGGAGCCGGTGTGGAGCTTCTTCTTCTCCTCGTCGGACATGCCCTCGCGGCTGTCCGAACCGACGATCAGATAGTTGGTGCCCTCGCCCTGGTTCGGGCGCTCGATGACCTTGGAGAGATCGACCTCGCGCTTCAGCTGCGAACCGGCCCAGAAGTACGTACCGATGGTGACCGCGAGGAGCGTCACGACCAGCGCCAGCGCGCCGACCTTGATGCGCTTGCGCCAGTCGGGGGCCTGCGGCGACCCGCCGGACCCGTAGCCGTACCCGAAGTCACCGCCCCCGCCGCCCGCGCCACCGTTCTGCCGGGGCACTCCGCCGCCACCGCCGCTGTACACCTGGCCGGTGTTGTAGCCGTCGCGGTTGCCGTACCCGTACCCGTTGCCGTTGCCGTTGCCGTTGCCGTTGCCGTTGCCGTTGCCGTTGCCGTACCCGGGGACGGGGCCGGCGCCCTGTACGTATCCCGGCGTCTGCTGGGGCACCCCGCGTCGCCGCGCATGCGGCATGGCACGCGCGCCCTCGGGCTGTGTGCCTCCGCTGCCGCGCCCGTAACGGTCGCCGTTCGATCCCTCGGGCCAATCATTCATGCGGACCAGTGTGCCGGGCCTTGCCGTGGTCCATACAGGGAGGTAGGGAAATCGGACCGGGGCTGTTGCCAAGCTGATGCAATGCGGACCGTACTAATAAACGACAAAGGTGACGTGTGGAACGGCCCCACGCGATAGCGTTGTGGGGGCGTTTCTACGGGCAGACCGCCTGGTCACCCGTGGTCGCGCCGAACTCGCCCCGGGGCGCCTCCTCGGCCCGTACGGGCGTGACCGCCTCGAAGTCCGTGCCCGCCACCACCTTCAGCGTCGGCCCCTGCCGCTCGACCGCCCGCAGCTCGCTGCCGGGCAGTGCCGCCGCGAGGGATTTCGCCGAGCGGTCCCAGCGCGGGTCGTACATCACGACCGTCCGGGCGGTGTGGGGCGCGTCGGAGGTGAGGGGGGCGCCGGTCGTACGGAAACCGGTGGCGCGCAACTCGTCGTCGACCCGCTTGCCGAGGCCGTCCGTGGGGGTGCCGTTGTAGACCTGCACCCTGATCTCCTCGGGCCGTACGTCGACCGGGGTGGCGCGGTCCGTCGCCGCAGGCCCGGCGGCGGGCGGTGGCGCCAGTGGCTTGTCCTCGCGCAGCGCCCGGAAGAGCCGCTCCGACTTCACCGGGTCCCACTTCACCGTCGAGCCGACGCCCTTGACCAGGGTCCCGGAGCCGTTGCCCGCCAGCGGTACGGACGTGAACTCCGACGAGGACGGCGAGAAGCCCCGCATCGCCTCGTTGACGGTGAGCATCTGCTCCGTACCGAAGCCCGCGTCGGCCCGTACCGAACCGAGCATGGTCGAGGCGACCTGCCGGAACCGCACCGGGTTCAGCAGGACGCCGCTGCTGGTCGCCCGGTTGATCAGCGCGGCCACGAACCGCTGCTGGCGCTGCATCCTGCCGAGGTCGGCCGCGCCGTCGATATGCCGGGAGCGTACGTACTGGAGGGCCTCGCCGCCGTTCATCCTGTGGGTGCCCGGCGCCAGATCGAGCCCGGTGTACGCGTCCTTCAGCGGCCGGGAGGTGCAGATGTCCACGCCGTCGAGCGCGTCGACCGTCTTCATGAAGCTGGTGAAGTCGACCTCCAAATAATGGCTGATCTTCACTCCTGTCATACGTTCGACCGTGGCGACGGTCAGCCGCGGCCCGCCCTCCGCGTACACCGCGTTCAGCTTCACCGCGTGCGGCCCGTGGTGAATGCCGGTGGCGTCGGTGTGGTCGGGCAGCTCCGTGTAGCTGTCGCGCGGCACGCTGACGACGCTGGCACGCTTCCCGTCCGCCGAGAGGTGGACCAGCATGATCGTGTCGGTGCAGTGGCAGGGCGCGCCGCCCAGCCGGTACTTCCGCCGCTCCTCCTCGGTGATCCGGTCGCGGCCGTCGGTGCCGACCAGCAGGAGATTCAGCCCGCGTCCCGCGCCCGGCCGGTTCTTCATGTCCTTGAACGGGTCGACCCGGCCGATCCCGGTGTCGAGGCTCGTCATCACCGCGTGGCCGATCCCGCCCGCCCCCAGCACCAGCACGGAGAACGCCGTCGCCAGCCGCGCCCCCCAGCGCGGCCGGGGCCGGCGGCGGGGCGGCGGAACGGGACGGCGGGTGGTGCGGGGCGGCGTGGACACGGGGGAGCACCTCCGCGAGACGGGGAGAGGGATGGGAGAGGGATGGGAGAGGGATGGGGGGGAGGGGGAGAAGGGGAACGGGAGGACGGGAGGGGGGAGCGTGCCGGGGGCGGGGGGAAACGGCGGATCAGCGCACGGTAGGCCCATACGATCAGCGGCGCCCGGCCGCAACCGGGCGGCGCGCGTCGCGTTCCCCCGTTCGCGGTAACGTGGCGGCCGTAGCGCACTCCGCGCAGTCCCCCCGAAGGACTCGAAGGACCCGAAGGACCACATGCCTGCCCTGTCGCCCGCGGTCTCCGTGATCATGCCGGTGCTCAATGAGGAACGTCATCTGAGGAACTCCGTCCGGCACATCCTGGAGCAGGAGTACGACGGTGAGATGGAGGTGGTGATCGCGCTCGGCCCCTCCACGGACCGTACCGACGAGATCGCCGCCGAACTGGTGCGGGAGACCGCGTCGAGCGCCCGCGCCCGCGTCCACACCGTTCCGAACCCCACCGGCCGTACCCCGGCGGCGCTGAACGCCGCGATCAAGGCGTCCAAGCACCCCGTCGTCGTACGGGTCGACGGCCACGGCATGCTCTCGCCGAACTACATCGCGACCGCCGTCCGGCTCCTGGCGGAGACGGGCGCGCAGAACGTCGGCGGGATCATGCACGCCGAGGGCGAGAACGACTGGGAGCACGCGGTCGCCGCCGCGATGACCTCGAAGATCGGCGTCGGCAACGCGGCCTTCCACACCGGAGGCCAGGCCGGGCCCGCCGAAACCGTGTATCTGGGTGTTTTCCGGCGCGAGGCGCTCGAACAGCAGAACGGCTACAACGAGGAGTTCATCCGCGCCCAGGACTGGGAGCTGAACTTCCGCATCCGCGAGGCGGGCGGCGCCATCTGGTTCTCCCCCGAGCTGCGCGTCCAGTACCGCCCGCGCCCCTCGGTGAAGGCGCTCGCCAAGCAGTACAAGGACTACGGCCGCTGGCGCCATGTCGTCGCCCGCTACCACGCCGGCTCGATCAACCTGCGCTACCTCGCGCCCCCGACCGCCGTCTGCGCCATCGCCGCGGGCGTCGTCGTCGGCGTGGCGCTCACCCCCTGGGGCCTGATCGTCCCCGCCGGCTATCTCGCCGCGATCACCGCGGGCTCGCTCCCGGCGGGCCGGGGCCTGCCCCTCAAAGCGCGCCTCCAGATCCCGGTGGCGCTGGCCACCATGCACATGTCCTGGGGCTACGGCTTCCTGACCAGCCCGCGCTCGCTGGCCAAGAAGGTCATCGCGAGCCGCCGCCCGACAGCCCGCCCGGTTGAGGCGCAAGAGGCGCAAGAGGCGTAAGAAGCACAAGAGGTACGTGTACGTGGACGAGGGGCCGCCCGGCCCGAGAACCGCCGGGCGGCCCCTCGCGTACGTACCGGCCTCTCGTGATACGTACCGGCCCCTCGCGTACGTACCGGCGCCGTACCGCTCAGAAACGGTACGGCGCGTACACGTCCATGCACGCGTCCTTCTCCGCGCCGTTGATCGCGTCCGCCGTGTCCGGTATTCCGCCCGCCGAGGGCTTGCCGTCAGCGCCGTCAGCGCCGGCACCGGCGGACGCGGACGCGGACGCGCTGGGCTCGGCAGTCCCCGGGTAGGCCGAGCCGCTGCGCCAGTCCGCGCCGATGACCACGGTGATCCCCGTGACATCGGTGGACTTCTTCACCGATGCCGGCGGAATCCCGAGCGACGCGGCGACCGCCTGGGCGTCGCCCTCCAGCTCCACGCTGGGGAAGCTGACCGTGGTCGTCTCCTGCGGAGCGGGCTGGGGGTCGGCCGTGGCCCGGGTGTACCCCTTGGCGTGGAGCAGACCGGCGACGGCGGCCGCCCGGTCCCGTACCGGAGCCTGTGACGTCCCACCGGTGCCGTTGCGTACGAACACACCGGTGTCGGCGGGCGCCGAGGCGGGTTCCTTGGTGGCTTCGGCGGTGGCCGGCGCCGACGGGGTGGCCGGTGCCTTCGCCTCGGCATCGGTCCTGGAACCGCTCTTGGCGTCGCTCCTGTCCCCGTTGCTGTCCCCGTTGCTGTCGAACGCCACGTCGTCGCGGAGCATCGTCCACAGCTTCGGGGCGTCGGCCGGGTCGGGGATCAGGTGGTTCCGGTCCTGGGGATCCTCCACCGTCGGCATGGTCGCCATGGTGACGCGGTCGGTCGGCACGCTCTTCAGCTGCATCGCCAGATCGAAGAGCTTCTTGACCGTGCCGATCTCCTCGGAGACCTCCAGCGACTCCGTGGCGGCCTCCGCGAGGCCCGTGAGCCTGGCCGTGTCGGTGAAGACGTTCTGGTCCTTGAGATGGCGGATCATCGAGTTCATGTACATGTGCTGCGCCTTGGCGCGGCCGAGGTCGCTGGAGAAGGCGTGCCGGGTCCGCAGCCACTGGAGGGCCTGTTCCCCCTGGATCTTGTGCGTGCCCGCCGTCAGCTTGAGACCCGATCCGCCGGACGCGTAGGCCGTGGGCCGGTCCCAGACGTTGTTCTTCACGCAGACATCGACGCCACCGATCGCGTCGGCCATCCGCACCACACCGGAGAAGTCGATCGTCATCCAGTGGTCGATGTAGAGACCGGTCAGCCGCTGCCAGGTCGACAGCGTGCAGCCCGCCCCGCCGCGCCCCAGCGAGGCGTTGATGATCGTTTCGGTCTGCGGGTAGACCTTGCCGGTCTTCGCGTCCTCGCACTCGGGGATGGTGACCCGGGTGTCCCGGGGTATGGAGACGACCGAGGCGTTCTTCCGGTCGGCGGATATGTGGACCAGCATCTGCACATCCGCGAGCGGCGGATCGCCGATGGTGTTCCTGCTGCCGCCCAGCGCGACGTTCTCCGGTTTGTTACGGCTGTCGGAGCCCAGCAGCAGGATGTTCACGGGGGTCTGGCCCGCCGCGTTCGCGCCTGCTTTGTCGGGGTCGTCCCCGGAGCCGCTGCGCGCGCCGCTGCGGATATTGCCGTTGAGGTGTTCGTAGTACAGATAACCGGCGCCGGCCGTCCCGAGTATCAGCAGGGACAGCACGGCGGCCGACCAGCGGAGTACGCGCCGGGGCGCCCGCGCCGTAGCTGCAGCCGTGTCCGTAGCCGTGCTCTCCGCATGGGGAGGAGGGTTTGCGGCGACAGTACTTACTGAGGCGCTCCCGCTGGAGGAGCCCATCTTCTTCTCGTGCGGTACGGGCCGACGTCCCGTCGTCGTCACTTCGCGCAGACCTGCTTGTCCGCTTCGACCTTCTGTACGTTCTTCGACACCTTGGCCGGGCCCGTGATCGGCACACCCGCGCCCTTGAAGTCCTTGCCGAGGGTCAGCGTCATCGCCTCAAGCCCTACGGCGTCCTCCGTGCCCGGCTTCATCCCGGCGGCGGGCAGCCCCATCATCGCGGCGAGCGCGCGCGCCTGGTCGGCCTGGTTCGGCGCGTACTCCAGCGTCGTCCTGTCCACGTTCTCCGGGGCGTTGCCCTTGTTGGAGGACTTCAGGACGCCCTCGGTGATCTGGAGCCAGTTCAGCGTCTCCTGCGCGGACCCCTGCGGGCCGCCGCCGTTGAACACGTCGACCCGTACGTCGGCCGGGGCGGCCCTGGTGCCCTTGAGGAGCGCCGCCTGCTCCTTCTTGGCGGCCTGCTCCTTCGCCGACTCCTTCTTCTTCACCTCGGTGAGGGAGACGTCGTTCTGCATCATCGCGAACAGCGGCTTGGCCTCGGCGTCGTTGAGGACCACGGTCGCCTTGACCGCCTCGGCGGGGTTGTCGAGGACCGGCAGCGTCATGAAGGTGATGTTCTTGGCCGGGACCTTGGCCAGCTCCGTGGCGAGGTCGCTGAGCTTGTCGATGCTGCCGATGCCGGTGTCGACCGTGAGCGCCTTCGTCGCCGCCTCCGCCAGCTTGAACAGTTTACTCGGGCTGGTGAGCGTGTCGCCGGACTTCATCTCGCGGATCATCGAGCTGAGGAACTGCTGCTGCGTCTCGATCCGGCTGAGGTCGCTCTCGTTGCCGAAGGCGTGCCGGGTACGGACGAAGGCCAGCGCGTCCTCACCCGAGATCTTGTGCTCGCCCTTGGAGAGCTTGAGCCGCGACTTCTTGTCGTCGACGTCCTTGGCCACACAGACCGTGACACCGCCGACCGCCGTGGACAGCGTTTTGACGGCGTTGAAGTCGGCCATCATGAAGTGGTCGACCTCCAGCCCGGTGATTTCCTGGACGGTACGCATCGTGCAGCCGGGGTCGCGGTCGTCCTGGCCGAGGCTGTTGTTGAACCGCGTCTGCGGAGTGCCGGGAATGGTCTCCGTGCCGTTCTCCGTCCTGGTCTCGCAGTCGGGGATATCGGTGATCAGGTCGCGGGGGATCGAGAGGACCGTGGCGTTCGTACGGTCTTTCGATACGTGGAACAGCAAATTGGTGTCGGCGTGGCCGACGCTGCCCGCGTCGCCGTATCCCTCGTTACCGGCGCCGGTACGTTTGTCCGTACCGATCAACAGTATGTTGACGGGCTCGCCCTTCTTGAAGCCGCCGCTGCCCGCGCCCGCGACATCGATGGTGGCGATGTTGCCGTTGAGGTGCTCGTAGTAGAGGTATCCGCCGATGGAGCCGCCGACGACGAGGAACGCCAGCACCCCGCCGGTCCAGCCCAGCGCTTTCTTCTTCCCCGACTTCCTCGGCTTGCGCTTGCGCCTGCCCACGACCGCTGCCGCCGCCTCCGGCTGGCTCTTCCCGGCCCGGCGGCTGCCGCGCTGTCCCGGCACGTCGGTGCGCGGCTGGGCCGCCTTGCCGCTGCCGCGGGAGCCGGATCTCGTACCGGATCCCGCACCCGGTTCCGTCCCTGATTCCGGGCCGGGCTCCGACCCGGCCTCGGGCTCCGCCTTCCGGGGCGAGGGGGCCGCTCTACGCGCGTTTCGCGGTGGAGTCACCGCGGGCGACTGCCCAGCGGATTGGTCCAGTCGCAGCTCGTAGTTACCCGTTTCCGGGTTGAGGACCCACTGGTCGGCGGGGTCGATCTCCTCCGCCTGCCCACGGTTCTGTGCATCCACGGTTGCTTGAATCCTCCGTCGGTGCCACGCGAGGTCTTCCCCGGAAGACGCTCGGTTTCGCTCCAGCTAGTGCGCGACCTGACGGCCGGTTGCACCGGATCGCGCCACACTATCCGTCCAGTTCAGCGTCGAGTGACGCGCGTGACAAATTCCACGCTTCTTACAAGTGGGCAATCCGCCCAATCTTCATGGACCGCCGGTGAGTCTTTGGGAATCGTTTTACTCGCACACGCCCACCGAGGCATTTGTCCCCGAGAATGTCGGCGACGGGTTCGGAGCGCCGCTCGCGGTTTCGCCGACGCGGGTCGTTTCGCCGCCGGCCGTTTCGTCGCCCTTCGTGGTTTCGCCGTCGCCCGTGGTTCCGCTGTCGTCCGCCTTCTCCCGGAGGGATACGGAGATGGGCTTGTCGTCGCGCAACTGCTCGAAAAGGAGATCCGCGTCCGGCTGTACGAGTTCGTCGCGATTCGCGTTGTACCGGTACTGCTGCCGGGGAGCGGTCAGAAACTGCACCTTTTCGGCCGGAACGCTCCGCATGGAACGCGTCAGATCGTAAAGGTCGCTGAGTGAACCGAGACCCGGATCGGTGGTGAGGGACTTCGTCGCCGCGTTCAGCACCGGATAGAGCTGCGTCGGGTCGAGCAGTACGCCGTCGCTCTGCACCTTCTTGAACAGCGCCCCGAGAAAACCCTGCTGCCGGCTTATGCGCTGGGTGTCGCTGCCGTCACCGAGGCTCTTGCGCACCCGTACGTAGCCGAGGGCCTGCTCGCCGTCGAGGATCTGCCGGCCCGCCGGGAGCTTGAGCTTGGAGTCGCTGTCGTCGACCGGCTCCTTGAGACAGACCTCGACGCCGTCCACCGCGTCCACCATGTCCTTGAAACCGTTGAAGTCGATCACCATGTGGTGGTCGACGCGGATGCCGGTGAGCTTCTCGATCGTACGGATGGAACAGGCCGCCCCGCCCGCCTCGAAGGCCCAGTTGAACTGCGCGAACCGCTCCTTCGCCCGCGTGCCGTCCGCCCTGCGGCAGCTCGGGGTGTCCACCATCAGGTCGCGCGGGAAGGAGACGGCGGTCGCGCTCTTCCGGTCGGCGGCGAGATGCAGCAGGATCGTCGTGTCCGAGCGCTGTGAACCACCGTCGTCCTGGCCGTACTTGCCGTTGCCCTTGCCCGCCCGGCTGTCCGAGCCGATGAGGAGGATGTTCTCCGCGTCGAGGGCGACGGGCTGGGGGCGGTCCTTCTCGTAGGTCTCCAGCTCGGCGGCGGTGCTGGTGTCGGTCGTGATGTTGCCGTCGAGCTTCTGGTAGAACCACCAGCCCGCGCCGCCCGCCGCGAGCACGGCGACGGAGGTCCCGACCGCGACCCAACGCAGCCAGCGGCGCTTGCGCTTGGGGCGCGCGGAGGCAGCGGGGACGGAGGCAGCGGGGACGGAGGCAGCGGGGACGGTGTCGGCGGGGACGGTGTCAGCGGCGGGCTCGGGGGTGTCCTCCGTGGTGCCGGAGGGATTCGTGGCGCCGGGGGAGTTCGCGGTGTCGGAGGAGGCCGTGGAATCCGCAGTGTCCGCAGCGTCCGAGGTCCCCGCCGACCCGGACCCCTCGGACCCCCCGGTCTTCCCGGACTCCGCGGACTTCTCGTCCGGTTCGGGCGGCGTGCCAGCACTGTCGGTCACGTCTTCGTCCATCCTTCAAGCCGTACGGCGGCGCACTGGGCCGCCGGTTGCTGTCGTAGACGGGCGAGGGCCGCCCTGGGTTGTGCTCGGGAACCTGTGTATCGCCGATCATGTACTTCGGTTTGGTCACGGCGTCGCGCACCCGGTCCACCCGGCGTTTCACCCCGTGTTTCACCCCGTGCGGTGGGTGACTCTCTCGCTGGTGACGCGCTGTTCGAGGGCGTCCGCCGGGAGCTTCCCGAGATGCCGGCAGAGGACGACGGACCCGTCCGCCGCGAGCGGTGCGAACAGCCCGGCCGAGAGCCCCTCCCAGCTGTCGTACGGGAGCCCCGACAGCAGCCTGGAACCGGGCGCGAGACCGCGCCCTGCGGCGTCCTCCCGTGCCCGCGCGACGAGTTGGGCCGAGGTCAGCTCCGTACCGTCGACGACGAGCGCGGGCGCGTCCGGGTCCACCGGGGCGTACGGCGTGAAGCGGTCGCCCTGTCCCGGTACCTCGACCGCGTAGTCGGCGAAGCCCTGCGGGGGCTGCGGGAAACGGCCGCCGAGCGGGCGCAGCGCGAGCGCCACCCGCTCGCCGCCGCACGCGCGGGCCGCGTCCAGCGTGTCGGGGCCGCTGACGACGAGATCGGCCCCGGCGGGGTCGCCGCCGATCTCGGCGGTCACCCCGACCGAGGAGCAGGCGAGCAGCCAGACGGCGCTCTGCCAGTGCGCGGGCAGCAGCAGCGCGAGCCGGTCGCCCGGCTCGGCGGACAGTTCGCCCTGGAGCAGATTGGCGGTCTTGGACACCCAATTGGCGAAGGTGGCCACGGACAATTCGACGCGCTCACCGGTGGCATCGTCGTAGAAGGTGACCAAGGGGCGGGCCGGGTCCGCGGCGAGAGCGGATCGCAGCAGGTCGGCAGGGGTGCGGTCGCTGGCTTTCACCCGGGCAAGGGTACGCCGACGGGCTCGCGCGCCGCCGCCGTACCGGTGACGCCGTACGCCGGTTGGACCGACGTGCCGTCAGTTTTCCCGACGGGCGGGCGGGTCCTCGCGCCCGGAGGATCGGCACATGCGTGCCAACCTTGCATCCTCGATCGGCGTCGCGTGTACCGCCGCCCTGGTCCTCCCCCTGTCACTGTCCTCGGGCGCGGCGGCCGAACCGGCCACCTCCGCCACCACCACGGCAACCGCCACCACGACCGGCACCACCGCCGTCCGCTCCGTGCCGGGCTCCACCCAGTCCCTCCCGCTCACCCCCCTCCGGTCGGCGCGGGCGCCCGGCGCGGCCATGGAACAGGGCGTGACCCGGCGCGATGTCCGCCCCTTCTCGCTGGTCGGTGTCGTCTGGGACGACGCCGACGCCGAACTCCACGGCACGGTCCAGGTCCGTACCCGCGCGACCGGCACCCAGGTCTGGTCCGACTGGCAGGACGTCGAGACGCACAACCAGGAACACGGTGCCGACCTCGGTACAGAGGAGCGCGACTCGGGGACGGTCCATGGCTCCACCGCGCCGCTCTGGGTCGGCGATTCGGACGGCGTGGAGCTGCGCGTACGGGCCGTGGAGGAAGCCGAAGGAGCCGCAGGCGCAGAAGGCGCAGAAGGAGCAGAAGGAGCCGGAGGGGGAGGCGCGGGCGAGGGAGGCGAGGGCGGGACGACCCGCCCGATCCGTACGCTGCTGCCGTACGGTATGCGGCTGGAACTGATCGATCCGGGCGAGGAACCGACCAGGGCCGGGGTGCCCGCCAAGGGCCAGGAGGAGGGCGCGTCCGGTGCCGCGCCCGGCGGCCCGTCGGACGTCGCCGCCGCCATGTCCGAGGCGGACCGGGCCAGTTCGGAGGCGAACGCGGGCCTGGCACCGCTCGGCGCGGCCGTCATCCCCGAGCTGTCCGCAGCGCAGTCGACAGAGACAGCGCAGTCGACAGAAGCAGCGCAGTCGACAGAGGCAGCGCAGTCGACGGAGGCGGCAGAGGCAGCCGAGTCGACCGGGGCCGCGGGGCCGACCGGCTCGGTGGACGCCCAGCGCTACGAGGGGCCGCGCCCCGCCATCATCACCCGCCGCGGCTGGGGCGCCGACGAGTCGCTGCGCGAGAGCCGGTTCGGCTACACCAGCACCGTCAAGGCGGCCTTCGTGCACCACAGCGCCACCGGGAACAACTACACCTGTGCCGAGGCGCCCTCAGTCCTGCGCAGTATCTACCGCTACCACGTCAAGAGCAGTGGCTGGCGCGATTTCGGCTACAACTTCGCCATCGACAAGTGCGGAAACATCTACGAAGGGCGGGCCGGTGGAGTGGCCAAGCCCGTACTCGGCGCGCACACCCTCGGCTTCAACACCAACAGCACGGGCATCGCCGTCCTCGGAACGTACAGCGGTACGAATCCACCGGCCGCCGCCGTGACCGCCATCGCCAAGCTCACCGCGTGGAAGCTCGGGCTGTACGGGCACGACCCGCGCTCCAAGGTCACGCTGACGTCCGGCGGGAGCGGGAAGTACGCCAAGGGCACCCGGGTCAGTCTCAACCGGATCTCCGGCCACCGGGACGGATTCTCCACCGAGTGCCCGGGGATCCGGCTCTACGAGAAGCTCGGCGCGGCACGGACCTCGGCCGCCGACTACCAGGGCCGCTGACCGGCCGGGACGGGTAGGTTCGGATTCGCTTCCCGCCGCGAACACTGGTCGGTTTCCGGGTACGTACGCATGTATGCATGTACGTACGACAAGCCCGGCCCCTTGCAGAAGCGGAGACGACACGGTGACAGAAGCGATCCTCCTGGTCGGTGGAAAGGGCACCCGGCTACGGCCGCTCACGGTGCACACGCCCAAGCCGATGGTGCCCGCGGCGGGCGTCCCGTTCCTCACGCACCAGTTGGCGCGGGCGAAGGCGGCGGGCGTCGAGCGCGTCGTCCTCGCCACGTCGTACCTCGCCGAGGTCTTCGAGCCGTACTTCGGGGACGGTTCGTCCCTCGGTCTGAGCCTGGAGTACGTGACCGAGCGCGACCCGCTCGGGACGGGCGGCGCCCTCGGGAACGTCGCCTCCCGACTGCGCTCCGGGCCGGACGACCCGGTGCTCGTCTTCAACGGCGACATCCTCACCGGCCTCGACATCCGCGCGCTCGTCGCGACGCACACCTCGTCCGGCGCGGACGTCTCGCTGCATCTGACCCGGGTCGAGGACCCGCGCGCCTTCGGGCTGGTGCCGACCGACGCGGACGGGCGGGTGACGGCGTTCCTGGAGAAGCCGCAGACCCCGGAGGAGATCGTCACCGACCAGATCAACGCGGGCGCCTATGTGTTCCGGCGCTCGGTGATCGACGCGATACCGCTGGGGCGTCCGGTCTCCGTCGAGCGTGAGACCTTCCCCGGGCTGCTGGCGGCGGGCGCGCACCTCCAGGGGATGGTCGACTCCACGTACTGGCTGGATCTGGGCACCCCGCAGGCGTTCGTACGCGGCTCCGCCGATCTGGTCCTCGGCCGCGCCCCCTCCCCGGCGGTCCCCGGCCGCTGCGGAGACCGGCTGATCCTGCCGACCGCCTCCGTCGCCGCCGACGCCAAACTCACCAGCGGTACGGTGATCGGCGCCTCGGCGGTGATCGGCGCGGGCGCCCGGATCTCGGGCAGCGCGGTGCTGGACGGCGCGGTCGTCGAGGCGGGCGCGGTCGTCAGCGACTCCCTGATCGGCGCGGGCGCCCGGATCGGCGCCCGCACGGTGGTCTCGGGCGCGGTCGTGGGGGACGGCGCGGTGGTCGGCGCGGACAACGAACTGCGGTCGGGGGTCCGGGTGTGGTGCGGGGCGGTGCTGCCGGCGGGGGCGGTGCGGTTCTCCTCGGACCTGTAGCGGCCTGTAGCGGCCTGTGGCGGGCCTGCTGGTGGCTGGTTCGGGGCGGTTAGGCTCGGGGGTGACCCCGACACCCCCGAGGACCCCCCTGTGGCAGGCCGCTTCGCTCCCCGACCCGCGCTCCCGGCGCCCCGTCCCGCGGGCCCGTCCCCGGCCGGGAAGCCGCGGCGCTGGACGCCCCCGAAGCCGTACGACCTCGGGCTGGTGCTCGGGCCGCTGCGCAGGGGGCCGGGCGACCCGACGTTCCGCGCGGACGCGGACGGGGCGGTACGGCGGGCCAGCCGGACGCCCGAGGGGCCCGGCACGCTGCGGGTCGTGTGCCGGGACGGTGCGGTGGCGGCCGAGGCGTGGGGGCCGGGCGCGGACTGGCTGCTCGAACAGCTCCCCGAACTGCTCGGCGCCGCCGACGCCCCGGACGGGTTCACCCCGCGCCACCGGCTGCTCGCCGAGACCGCGCGCCGCCGCCCGGGGCTGCGGCTCTGCCGTACCGGACTCGTACTGGAATCCCTGATCCCGTCGATCCTGGAGCAGAAGGTCACCACGGTCGAGGCGTACCGCGCCTGGCGGCTGCTGGTACGGAAGTACGGGGAGCCCGCGCCGGGACCGGCGGCGAAGGGCCCGGGGGAGGGGCTGTACGTCATGCCCGACGCGCGGACCTGGACGCTGATCCCGTCCTGGGAGTGGCACCGGGCCGGGGTCGACGCCCGGCGCGCCTCGACGGTCCTGCGGGCGGCCCGGGTCGCCCGCAGACTGGAGGAGGCCGCGACGATGGAGCCCGAACAGGCAGCCGCCCGGCTGGAGTTGGTCCCGGGCGTCGGCCCGTGGACCTCGGCGGAGACCGTCCAGCGCGCGAACGGCGCCCCCGACGCCGTGACCGTGGGCGATCTCCACCTGCCCGGCATCGTCGGCCACGCGCTGGCCGGTGACCGCGACACGGGCGACGCGGCGATGCTGGACCTCCTCGCCCCGTACGAGGGCCAGCGCCACCGCGCCGTCCGGCTGATCCTGCTGAGCGGCGCCACCCCGCCGCGCCGCGCGCCGAGGATGCGGGCGGGGGACATCGCCCGGCTCTGAGCCCCTGCCGGGGCCCTCAGCGCACCTCGAAGAACGCCTCCGGGGAGCGCGCGGGCCGGTCCTCGGGCGGGGCCGCCGCACGGCCGACCGCGACCGCGCCCATCGGGTCCCAGTGGCCCGGCAGGTCCAGCACGTCCCGTACGACATCGCGGCAGAACATCGTGGAGGAGACCCAGGCGGAGCCGAGCCGCTCACCGGCCAGCGCCACCAGGAAGTTCTGCACCCCGGCGCCCGAGGCGACGACGAACATCTCGCGCTCGGCGGCGTCCCGGCGCGCGTCGCCGTAGGTGTGCGAGCCGTCCATGACCAGACACGGCACCACCAGATAAGGGGCCCGGCGCAGGATGTCACCGCGCCGCACCCGCTTGGCGATGGACTCCTCCGACCTGCCGTCCCGGCGCAGATCGGCGATCCAGGCGTCCCGCATGGCGTCCAGCAGGGCGGTCCTGGAGCGCTCGGACTCCAGCAGGACGAACCGCCACGGGGTGGTGTGGTGCGGCGCGGGCGCCGTGATCGCCGCCGCGACCGCGCGCCGGACCGCGCCGGGGTCGACCGGCTCGTCGGCGAACTCACGGACGGTACGCCGCTGGGTCACCGCTTCCCGTACGGCCTCGGAGGTGCCGAGGCGGAACATGTCGTCCGCCGCGCCCCGCACCAGCGCGCGGGTGCCGTCCTCGGCCGCGCCCGGCTCGGCCACGAGGTGCGCCAGCCCGCTCACCACGGCCACCGGCAGGCCCTCGGCCTTGCCCTTGACCAGATCGCCCGCGGCGGCCAGCTCGTCGGCGACGGCGACGACCGTCACGTTCAGCGGGTTGCCGTGGGAGTCCGTGCCGCCGCGCAGATCGTCCAGGGCGCGGACCCCGGCGGCGCCGATCGCGACATCGGTGAGGCCGCTGCGCCAGGGCCGCCCGAAGGTGTCCGTGACGATCACGCCGACATTCACCCCGAGCGCGTCCCGCAGCCCCTCCCGCAGGGCGCGCGCGGAGGCGTCCGGCTCCTCGGGCAGCAGCAGGACCGTCCCGGCGGCGGTGTTGGAGGCGTCGACCCCGGCGGCGGCCATGACCAGGCCCTGCCGGTTCTCGACGATACGGAGGGTGCCGCGCCGGGCCACGACCCGTACCGTCTCGGCGTCGATGGCGGCCTCGCGGTCCGCCGCCTCGACGATCCGGCCCTCGGCCTTGGAGACGATCTTCGAGGTGACCAGCAGGATGTCCCCGTCGGCCAGCCCGGGACCGGCGGTCACGATCAGCTTCACCAGGTCGTCACCGGGCTGGACCTCGGGCAGTCCGGCCAGCGCGCGCACCCGGTACGACACGGGGGACGGCGCCGTCATGCCCGTACCTCCTCGGCGAGGGCCAGCGCCTCGCGGGCCATCGCGGCGGTGGCGTCCAGATCCGTCATCATCAGCGGGACCGCGCGGCTGCGGATGCCCGCCTCCTCGATCGTGGCCACCGCCCCGGCGTCCACGGTGTCGACCAGCCAGCCGTCGAGCAGCCCCGAGCCGTAGTGCAGGGCGACCGCCGAGGCCGTCGACTCGACACCGATCGCGGAGAGCACCTTGTCGGCCATGCCGCGCACGGGCGCGTCGCCGACGATGGGGGAGAGACCGACGACCGGGACGCCCGCCTCGGCGATGGCCTCCCGGATACCGGGCACGGCCAGGATCGTCCCGATGCTGACCACCGGGTTGGACGGCGGGAAGAGGATGACGTCGGCGGCGGCGAGGGCCTCCAGCACCCCCGGCGCGGGCTTGGCCCGGTCGGCGCCGACCGGGACGACCGCGTGCGCGTCGACCGAGGCCCGCATCTTCACCCAGTACTCCTGGAAGTGCACGGCCCTGCGCTCGCCGTCCACATCGATGGCGACATGCGTCTCGACCCGGTCGTCGGTCATCGGCAGCAGCCGCACGCCCGGCTTCCAGCGGGCGCAGAGCGCTTCGGTGACGGCGCTCAGCGCGTAGCCGGCGCCGAGCATCTGCGTACGGACGATATGGGTGGCGAAGTCGCGGTCGCCGAGGCCGAACCACTCGGGGCCCACGCCGTAGGCCGCCAGTTCCTCCTTGACCTGGAACGTCTCGTCGAGACGCCCCCAGCCCTGCTCTTCGTTGATGCCGCCCCCGAGGGTGTACATCACGGTGTCGAGGTCGGGACATACCTTCAGCCCGAACAGATGGATGTCGTCACCGGTGTTGCCGATCACCGTGACGTCCGCGTCCGGCGCGGCCCGCTGGAGGCCACGGAGGAAACGGGCGCCGCCGATACCGCCGGCCAGAACCACAATGCGCATAGGAACAGTCTGTCAGCCGCAGGGTGATCCTTGAGGGGTGGGCGTCAGGCGGGTACGACATTCCGGGTGGCCGGGGCGGAGTGCATGGGCATCTCGGTCAGACCCGGGTAGTAGATGTGCAGACTCACGGCCGGTTCCAACGTGTCGTTGACCACTTCGTGGGCATAACCGGGCGCGAGGACACGCTGGGCGCCCGCTGCGAGCGTACGGACGCCGGTGCGCGAACGCTCCGTCAGCTCTCCTTCGAGCACGGTCAGGACGCCCGAGGAGCGGCCGTGGTCGTGGGCGTGGGTGCCCTGTCCCGGCACCCAGGAGAGCAGCCACACCTCGTAGCCGGGGCCGGTGCGCAGCCGGTGGTACCAGCGGCTGGTGGCGTCGTACTGGACGAGCGGGGCCCACAGCGCGCGGTCGGCGGCGAGGGCGCGGGCGAGGCCCACGTATTCGGCCACGGTGACGGGGTGCTCCCGGGCGGGCCGGAGCAGGTGCGGGACCTCGAGGAGGTCGCCGGCGATCTGGATGTCGCTGTCGCTGTTCATGGGGTGCGGTGTTCCTCGGCAGAAACGAAGTGAGGGGGGTGTCACGGAGCGCGTACGAGCGGGAGGCGCCCGGAAGGCGTACGCGAAGCGCGGGGAGGGAGAACCGGCGGCCGGGAACGACCGCAGCTGGTGCCCGTGGCGGCTAGGCCGGGGGCATCAACAGCTGGAACAGCAACAGCGGGCCTGGACAGCGCTGCGGAACCCACGGGCGTGGGTCGCGGTCTGCGAGGGGTTCGCTGGCATGGAACCAAGGTTGCGAATCCATTCCCGGTTGTCAACTCGATGACCGATTTGGCCCCAATGTTTCACCGCATCCGGTTAATCCTCTGAGCTGGAGGTTTGCATGCCGGAGGGTGCGGACACATGGGGCAGCGACTGTGATCCGGATCGCTTCTCCGGTCGGATCCGCGACATGCTCGCGTTTCGCGACGTCTCTCATGTCGTGAGGAAGGGGGATGCGGTCAGGCCAGTGGCATGTGTCAGGTTTTTGGTGATTTGAACACTATTCGCATAGCCTTGGTTCCAGAGAGTGAATACCGGGCCCAATAGCAGATCTCGGCTTGACCGACCCAGAGCACGGACTTGTAATTTCACTCGTGTCGTTCGGCCGACTCGACAACGGCCATACCCACGGGGATGCAATAGAGACAGACGAGGGGCGCACATGACCGAGCTGTTCCAACAACTGCTGGTCGAGGACGCGGACGAAGAACTCGGCTGGCAGGAGCGCGCGTTGTGCGCCCAGACCGACCCCGAGTCCTTCTTCCCCGAGAAGGGCGGCTCCACCCGCGAGGCCAAGAAGGTCTGCCTCGCCTGCGAAGTCCGTTCCGAATGCCTTGAGTATGCCCTCGCCAACGACGAGAGATTCGGTATCTGGGGCGGTTTGTCCGAGCGTGAGCGGCGGCGGCTGAAGAAGGCCGCGATCTGATTGCTCGCCATCCGCCCGTGAACGCCGATGACCGGTTTCCCGACGTACGGTGACCGTCCCGGTCCCACGGCCCGCAGTCCGCACCTCACCGCGGACGGCGGGCCGTTCTGTTTCCCGTACGGCTTTCCGGCGGCTTCCCCACCGCTTCCCCACCGCTTTCCCGGCCGCCCTCCCGTGCCGGGCCGGGGCGTGTCCGGGATCATCGGGCGCACGGCGCCCGGCTCTTATTCCCAGCCGTTAGTGTGGGGCCCCGTCCGAGACGCCCAACGCCCCTTCGGGGCGACCCCCCGGCCGGAGGGCCCGCCACCCCAATGTCCCCCACCACAGCCGCGTTCGTTCCCGCCACCACCACCGCCCCCGAGTTCCCCCGGCACGTCGTGACCGCGGTACTCGTCTCCCACGACGGCGCGCGCTGGCTGCCCGACGTCCTCGCCGGACTGCTGGGCCAGGAACGCCCCGTACAGAACGTCATGGCCGCCGACACCGGCAGCGCGGACGACTCGGCCCAGCTGCTCGCCGAGTCGCTCGGCGACGAACGCGTCCTGCATCTCGCGCGCCGCTCCGGCTTCGGCGCGGCGGTCGATGAGGCGGCCCGGCTCGCCGGCGCGCCCACCCCCGACGACCTGCCATACCTCAAGCGGCCCGGTGGCTGGGACCCGGTGACCCGGACCTGGCAGGACGAGAACTACGACCTGCCGGAACTGCCCCACGGCGAACCGGTGCAGTGGCTCTGGCTCCTCCACGACGACTGCGCGCCGGAACCCGACGCCCTCGCCGAACTGCTGCGCGTCGCCGACTCCGACACGTACGCCGTCGTCATCGGCCCCAAACTCCGCAGCTGGTACGACCGTAAGCAGCTCCTCGAAGTCGGCGTCTCCATCGCCAACAGCGGACGCCGCTGGACCGGCCTCGACCGGCGCGAACAGGACCAGGGCCAGCACGACCAGGTCCGTACCGTCCTCTCCGTCTCCAGCGCCGGCATGCTCATCCGCCGCGACGTCTGGGACGAACTCGGCGGCTTCGACCGCGACCTCCCCCTGATGCGCGACGACGTCGATTTCTGCTGGCGGGTCCATGCCGCGGGCCACCGGGTGCTCGTCGCCCCCGACGCCGTCCTGCGGCACGCCGAGGCGTCCGCCCGCGAACGCCGTACGGTCGACTGCGCGGGCCGCTCCGTCGTCAACCCGCACCGGGTCGACAAGGCGGGCGCCGTCTACACGATGCTCGCCAACGCGCGGGCCGCCGTCATCCCGTACGTACTGTTCCGGATCGTCGTCGGCACCCTGCTGCGCACCCTCGCCTATCTGGTCGGCAAGGCGCCCGTCCAGGCCATCGACGAGGTCATGGGGCTCTTCGGCACCCTGCTCAGACCGGGCCGGATCCTCGCCGCCCGCAAACAGCGCGGCAAGGGCGTCGTCGAGGCCGCCGAACTGCGCCCGCTCTTCCCGCCGCCCGGCGCGACGATCCGGGTCACCGTCGAGCAGATCGCCGCCAGTATCGGCGGCGACTCCGACACCGCCGACGCGGGCGGCTCACGGCACGGCGCCGTCGAGTCGGGACCGGGCGGCGACGACGCGGACTACATGGAGGTCGAGCAGTTCGCCCGGCTGAAGAAGCTCGCGCGCAAGCCGGGCCCCGTCCTCTTCGCCCTCCTGCTGCTCGTCTCGCTCGTCGCCTGCCGGGGGCTCTTCGGCGGCGGCGCGCTCGCGGGTGGCGCCCTGCTCCCCGCGCCCGCCGACGTCTCCGGCCTCTGGTCCCGGTACGCCGACGGCTGGCAGCCGGTCGGCACGGGCCTCACCGTGACCGCGCCCCCCTATCTCGCCCTGCTGGCGGCCCTCTCCGGGCTCCTCCTCGGCTCCACCGGCCTCGCGCTCACCGTGCTGCTCGTCTGCTCGGTGCCGCTCGCCGGGGTCACCGCCTATTTCGCCTCGCGCGACCTGGTCCCCTCCCGGCTGCTGCGGGCCTGGGCGAGCGTCGCGTACGCCTTCCTGCCCGCCGCGACCGGCGCGCTGGCCACCGGGCGGCTCGGCACGGCCGTCCTCGCCGTCCTGCTGCCGTTGATGGCCCGCGCAGCCGTCCTCGCGTACGGGCTGCGCGGCGGATCGCGCGGCGAGCCGCGCGGCAGCTGGCGCGCCACCTGGGCCTACGCCTTCCTGCTGACCTTCGCGATGGCCTTCACACCGATCGTCTGGCCGCTGGCGCTGCTGCTCGGCCTCGGCGCCCTGGCCCTGCGCCGACACGACCTCACGGCGTACGGACCGCGCTTCCTCGCCGCGCTCGGCACCCCGCTCCTGCTGCTGGCCCCCTGGTCGCTCTCGCTGCTGACCAGCCCCGCCGCCTTCTTCCGCGAAGCGGGACTGGAGTTCGGTACGGGATCGGCGACCGCCCTCGACCTGCTCGGCATCAGCCCCGGCGGGCCCAAGGCGGCCGGTGGCGTCCTGATGCTTGGCATCGTGCTGGCCGCGCTGGCGGGCACGCTCCGCGCCGAGCGGCAGTTCGCGATCCGTACGGCCTGGACCGTCGCGGTCGTCGCGCTGGTCTTCGCCGTACTCTCCAACAACTCCGGCTGGGCCGGACCCGCCACGCTGCTCTACGGGCTCGCGCTGATCGCCGCCGCCGTCCTCGGCGCGGACGGCGCGCGGATCCGGGTCGCGACCCGGAGCTTCGGCTGGCGCCAGCCCGTCGCCGTACTCATCGCCGCCGCCGCGGGACTCGGCCCGGCGCTCGCCGCGATCGGCTGGATGATCGGCGGCGCGGCGGGCCCGCTGGAGCGCCGCGACCCGGTGCAGGTCCCGGCGTTCGTCGCCGAGGAGAGCATCACCCGCGACCAGCCGCGCACCCTGGTCCTCGGCGGCACCTCGTCGGCCGAGGTCTCGTACTCCCTGGTCAGGGGCTCGGGCGCGCGGCTCGGTGACGCCGAGCTGACCGCGTCGGGCGGCGGTGACGCCCGGCTCGACAAGGTCGTCGCCAACCTGGTCGCGGGCTCCGGCGCCGACCAGACCGACCAGCTCAGCGGCTTCGCGATCCGTTACGTCCTGGTACGGGACGGGGTGCCGCGCCAGACCGGCCGCGTCCTCGACGCGACCCCGGGGCTGACCCGGCTGAGCCAGCTCGACGGCAGCGCGCTGTGGCGTGTGGACCGGCAGATCTCGCGGGCCATCATCGTCGACGGCAAGGGCGACGGCGAGCCGCTGGCCGTCGCGTCCGAACCGGTCGAGGCGCACACCACGATCCCGTCGGGCGCCGCCGGACGGGTGCTGCGGATCGCGGACCGGGCCGCCGAGGGCTGGCGGGCCACGCTCGACGGCGAGGAGCTGACGAAGAAGACCGTCGACGGCTGGGCCCAGGGCTTCGAACTGCCCGCCGAGGGCGGCCGGCTCGACCTCGCGTACGAGGACCCGTTCACGCACACCGCGTGGATCTGGACCAAGAGCGCGCTCGCCGTCGTCCTGCTGGTGCTCGCCCTGCCGGGGCGCCGCCGGGAGATCGACGACGACCTGCCCGCCGAGGTGGCCGCGCTCCCGGAGCAGTCCGCGTCGGGCGAGGGCCGCAGGGCGCGCAGGCTGCGCGCGGCGACGGAGCCCGCGGCCGTACCGGAGGCTCCGGCGGTACCGGAGCCCGCGGCCGCACCCGAACCCGTACCGCAGCAGGCCGCCGTACCGGAGCAGGCCGCGTACGGCGAGTGGGACGGCGCCGCCTACGCGCAGTCCCAGCCTCCGTACGGGAACGAGCCGCGGCAGTCCCCCCAGCCTTCGTACGGGAACGAGCCGCAGCAGCCGTCGCGGCAGCCTCAGCAGTACGGCGACGGCCAGTACCAGCAGCCGTACCAGCCGGACGGCCCGTACCAGGACGGCCCGTACCGGGACGCCGGGTACGAGAACGGCCCGTACACCCCGTACAGCGGCTACGACCAGGCGGGGTACGACCCGTACTACGGCCGGCGGCAGCCCTACACCGACGGTACCCAGAACGACCCGCGTCAGCGCCCCGACGGGAGCAGTAACCAGTGAACCGCCCCACCCTCTCCCTCCTCGCGGCCGCCACCGCCCTCGCCGCCGTCACCGGATTCGCCTCGCTGACCGCGCCGGCCTCCGGCGACGAGGCAGCGGCGCGCACCCCCGCGCGGCTGCCCGTGGAACGTACCAGCACGCTCTGCCCGGCGCCGAGCGTCTCGGAGATCGCGGAGACGACGTACACCTCCATCACGCCCAAGGGGAAGGGCGGCGCGGACCGTGAGGCCGGGGCCGACGAGCCGGGCTCGGCGGAGCTGAAGACCTCCACCGTCACGCTGGCCGCCGACGACAGCGAGGCGGGCGGCGACGGGAAGAACGGCGGGACGGGGAAGGACTCCGCGCAGGGCAAGCCGTTCCTCTCCACGGCGGAGCCGGGCAGGCCCGTGACCGCCGAGGTGAGCGGCGCCGAGTCGCCCGCGCTCGTCGGCACCGCCACCGGCCGGCTCGCCCCCGGCTGGACGACCCAGCAGACCACCACGGTGAGCGTCGGCGACGCCCGGGGACTGCTCGGGATGACCTGCACCGCACCCGACACCGACTTCTGGTTCCCCGGCGCCAGCACCGAGAGATCGCGCCAGGACTACGTCCACCTCACCAACCCCGACGACACCGTCGCCGTCGTGGACATCGAGCTGTACGGCAAGGACGGCGCGATCAAGTCCGACGCGGGCGAGGGCATTCCGGTCCCGGCCCGGTCGAGCGTTCCCGTCCTGCTGTCCACGCTGACCACCGAGGACACCCCCAATGTGACCGTCCACGTCAGCACCCGCGCGGGCCGGGTCGGCGCCGTGGTCGGCGCCGCGGACAACGCGGGCGGCAGCGACTGGCTGCCCGCCGCGGCCGACCCGGCGAGCAGGCTGGTGCTGCCCGGCATCCCGGCGGACGCGACCGACGCCCGGCTGGTGGTGTTCGCGACCGGCGGCAACGACGCGGACCTCAAGGTGCAGCTGGCGGGCGCCGACGGCACCTTCACCCCGGCCGGGGCCGAGAGCCTGCACGTCAAGTCGGAGATGACCGGCGCCCTCGAACTGGGCGACATCACCAAGGGCGAGGGCGGCTCGCTGATCCTGAGCCCCTCCGACGGAAGCCGCGGGGCCCCGGTGGTCGCCGCGCTGCGGGTCGTCCGGGGCAAGGGGGAGAACCGGGAGATCGCCTTCATCCCGGCGACCGGCGCGATCGAGTCCAGGGCGACCGTCGCCGACAACCGCGCCAAGGGGTCGACGCTCTATCTGACGGCGCCGGGCGCGACCGCGAAGGTCAAGGTCACGGCCTCGGCGGGCAGCGGGGGCGGCGAGGCGACGGAGAAGGTCTACACCGTCAAGGGCGGTACGACCCTGACGGAGACCCCGCCCGTACCGAACGGCCTGAAAGGTTCGTACGCGCTGACGGTGGAGCCGCAGTCGGGCGGCCCGGTCCACGCGGCCCGCATGCTGGCCCTGCCCGAGGACGGCGTCCAGATGTTCACGGTCCAGACGTTCCCGGACGACCGGGGGACGGTCTCCGTACCGGAGGCCAAGGAGGACCTGACGATCCTGGTCGACGGGAAGTAGCCCCGGCCGGCCTGCCCCCGGTCCGGGCTCAGTCCTGCCCGTACCGGGGGTCGACCGACTCGGGTGACAGCCCGAGCAGCTCGGCGACCTGCTCGACCACGACCTCGTGCACCAGCAGCGCCCGCTCGTCGCGGTTCTTGCTGCGGATCTCCACCGGGCGCCGGTAGACGAGGATCCGCGCGGGGTGGCCCTTGGTCGCGGGGGCGGAGCTGCCGAGCGGCACGGTGTCGTCGAGCGTGGCGGGCACGTCCAGGACCAGGAAGTCGACCTCGGCCAGCTGCGGCCAGCGCCGCTCCAGCCGGTCCACGGAATCCCGTACGAGATCGCGGAAGGACTCCGAGCGGCTGGTCGCGAGAGGCACCTGGGGCGGGGCCACGGGCCCGCGCATACCGCGCCCGTGGCGGTCACGGCGGCGCGGTCCCGGGCCGGTCGGGCGGGGCGGTACAGGACTGTCCATCACTGACGCAGGGTAGCCCTCCCCGTGATTCCGTCATGGCGGCTCCGGTCTCCCCTCGGGCGGCATGTCGCGTATTGAGCATTCCGGCCAAGCTTGGGCTCGATTCCGTACATCTGCCTGATCATCGGGCATGACATAATTTATGGGTTTGCCCCAAGTGGTAACCATGTAACGGGGTGTCGTCTCCCCGTCGCACCTCTCCCCGCGCAGGTCGGGTCAGTTGATTCCGGCCAAGTTGTGCGGGATATCACGCCGCGACACGGGCGGGTGACCTGGTGGTGAGTCGTCGCGGCCCGCTCAAGAGTGCGGTACCGTCCAACATCGTGAGCCCTGTACGTCGCTGTTCGCGCACCGCGTGCGGCCGCCCTGCTGTCGCGACACTGACGTACGTCTATGCCGACTCGACCGCGGTCCTCGGCCCGCTCGCCACCTACGCCGAGCCCCACTGCTACGACCTGTGTGCGGAACACAGCGAGCGGCTGACCGCTCCGCGCGGCTGGGAGGTCGTCCGTCTGACGGACGGCTCGGCCCCCGCGCGCCCGAGCAGTGATGATCTTGAGGCTCTCGCCAACGCCGTACGGGAAGCGGCCCGCCCACAGGAGCGCGCCGCAGGGGCCGGCGGCAAGGGCGCGCGGGGGGCGGATCCGGTGGAGGTCGGGCGCCGGGGCCATCTGCGGGTCCTGCGCTCCCCGGAGTCCTGAACCGCCACTCTGCTCTGCTCGGAAGCTCCTTCTGCTCGGAAGCTTCTTTCTGCTTCGACGACCGGCCGGTGCCGACCCCCGACGCGCAGTCCGCGAGTACGGGCCCGGCCGCCGTTTCCCGGGAACGGCGGCCCAGTTCGCGCGTACCGCCGACGACCCCGGCCGGGTTCCCGTGGACCCCGCCCGGTCCCGTACGGGATCATCGAGGCGTCCACGGGTACTTTGACGGGTCCGTGGGGAAACCGCTCTGGAGGGTCGGCCGTGACGGATTTGTCGCAGATCGTAAAGGCGTACGACGTGCGCGGGGTCTACCCCGACCAACTGGACGACCGGCTCGCGGAGCTGTTCGGCGCGGCCTTCGCCGAGGTCACCGCGGCGGACGCGATCGTCGTCGGCCACGACATGCGCCCCTCCTCGCCGGGGCTGACGGCGGCCTTCGCCCGGGGCGCCGTCTCGCGCGGGACCGACACCACGATCATCGGACTCTGCTCCACCGACCAGCTGTACTACGCGTCGGGGGCGCTGGACGTCCCCGGCGCGATGTTCACCGCGTCCCACAACCCGGCCCAGTACAACGGCATCAAGATGTGCCGGGCCGGCGCCGCCCCGGTCGGCCAGGACACCGGCCTGGCCGACATCCGCGCCCTGGTCGAACAGTGGCTGGCCCACGGCACCCCGCCGCCCGCCGCCCGCCCCGGCACCCTCGCCCGCCGCGACACCCTCGACGACTACGCCGCGTATCTCCTCTCCCTGGTCGGTCTCTCCGGGATCCGCCCGCTCAAGGTTGTCGTGGACGCGGGCAACGGCATGGGCGGCCACACCGTTCCGACCGTCCTCGCCGGACTCCCGCTCGACGTCGTACCGATGTACTTCGAGCTGGACGGCACCTTCCCCAACCACGAGGCCAACCCCCTCGACCCGAAGAACCTCGTCGACCTCCAGGCCCGCGTCCTGGCCGAGGGCGCCGACCTCGGCCTGGCCTTCGACGGCGACGCCGACCGCTGCTTCGTCGTGGACGAACGCGGCGAGGGCGTCTCCCCGTCGGCGATCACCGCGCTGGTCGCCGCGCGCGAACTCGCCAAACACCCGGGCGCCACGGTCATCCACAACCTGATCACCTCCTGGTCGGTCCCCGAAGTCGTCAGGGAACACGGCGGCATCCCCGTCCGCACCCGGGTCGGCCACTCCTTCATCAAGCAGGAAATGGCCACCACCGGCGCCGTCTTCGGCGGCGAGCACTCCGCCCACTACTACTTCCGCGACTTCTGGAACGCCGACACCGGCATGCTCGCCGCGCTCCACGTCCTCTCCGCGCTCGGCGGACAGGAAGGCACCCTCTCCGCACTGGTCTCCTCGTACGACCGCTATGCCGCCTCCGGCGAGATCAACTCCACCGTCGACGACCAGAAGGCCCGCACCGCCGCCGTCCGCGCGGCATACGCGACCCAGGCCGGCGTCACCTTCGACGAACTCGACGGCCTGACCGTGATCTCCGCCGACTGGTGGTTCAACCTCCGCCCCTCCAACACCGAACCGCTGCTGCGCCTGAACGTCGAAGCGCGCGACGAAGCGACGATGCGCGAGATCAGGGACACCGCCCTGGCCCTGATCCGCGGCTGACCCGCGCGGGGGTACGTACCGACGCGGCCCGCGCGCTCCCGTACCCCCACCGCGCAGGCGTCCCCGCACCCCCGGCCCGACGGCGGTACGCTGACGTGGCTCTATCCACCTGCTCGAAGGGACACCGCCCCCATGCCGCTCGAAGCCGGCCTTCTGGAGATCCTCGCCTGCCCGGCCTGCCACGCGCCGCTCAGCGACCGCACCGCAGCCGAAACTCCCGAGCTGATCTGCACCGGTAAGGACTGCGGTCTGGCCTATCCGGTACGGGACGACATCCCGGTCCTCCTCGTGGACGAAGCCCGCCGCCCCGGCTGAGCGACGCCGCCCCGCACCACCGCCCACCCGCACGCGCCCCGCACCCGCGCCCCGGCGATTCGGAGGCTCCTCCCCATGCTCGACGACTCGCTGCTCGACCTTCCCGACGCGCTCGCCCGTGCCGACCGCCACGGTCTGCTGCGCGGCGCCGCCGAGGCCGGAGCCCGGGTGCGCACCGCGCTGCGGCACGCCACGGAGGCGGGGGTCACCGAGCTGAGCCCGGAGGGCCGCCCCCGCGCCGTACTGATCGCGGGGTCCGGCGCGGCGGCGACCGGCACCGCCGACCTGATCGGCGCGCTCGCGGGCGCCGCCGCCCCGGTCGTCCGGCTCACGCCCACCGGCGTTGCCCCCGCCGCGGGCGCGCTGCGCTGGACGCTGCCGGGCTGGGCGGGCCCCGTGGACCTGCTGCTGATCGCGACGACCGAGGGCAGCGAACCCGGCCTCGCGCTCCTCGCCGAACAGGCGTACCGCCGTGGCTGTACGGTCGTCGCCGTCGCCCCGGGACGCTCCCCGCTGAGCGAGGCGGTGGGCGCCGCGCGGGGCCTGCTCGTCCCCATGGCAACGGCCCCGAGCGGCCAGTACGCCCCGAACGGCCCGCAGACCCCGACCGGCGAGCGCGCCCCGAACACGGAGGGCCCGGAGGGCGAGGGGACCCTCGTGGCCGGCTCCGGCGCGCTGTGGGCGCTGCTCGTCCCGCTGCTCGTGCTCCTCGACCGCGCGGGACTGCTCACCGCCCCGGCCGAGACGCTCCAGCGTGTCGCCGACCGGCTGGACCGCACCGCCGAACGCTGCGGCCCGGCCATCGCGACCTACAGCAACCCGGCCAAGACGCTCGCCGCGGAACTCGCCGACAGCCTCCCGCTGATCTGGACCGAGGGCACGGCCGCCGCCCCGGCCGGGCGCCGTTTCGCGGCCGTCCTGGCCGAGCTGACCGGCCGCCCCGCGCTCGCCGCCGAACTCCCGGAGGCGCTCCCGGCCCACGGCGCGCTGCTCGCCGGTGACCTCGCGGGCGGCGAGAGCGACCCGGACGATTTCTTCCGCGACCGGACGGAGGACGGCCAGGCGCTGCGCGCCCGGATCGTCCTGCTCAGGGACCGCCCGGCGGGCGGACTGACCGCCGCGCCCGCCGCCCGTGAACTCGCGATCGGCCACGACACGCCGATCAGCGAACTGGAGCCCGAAGAGGGCAGCGAACTCGAAGCGCTCGCGGAACTGATCGCGGTCACCGACTTCGCCACGGTCTATCTGACGCTCGCCGGAGCCACCCCCGCATGACCCGCCACCGCTGAAGCGGACAACACGCCCCCGGCGCAAGACCCCGAGGCACACGAGGAACACCCAGCAGCGGAAGACCTCCTGGCACACGAAGAACCCCCTGCACACGAAGAACACCCGGCTCCCCACCGCGCCCCCGGCCCGCACCAGCGCCGCCCCGCCCCGTACAAGGAAGCTCATCCATGGACCGCCTCTCCAACGCCGTGCGCCCCTACGCGTGGGGCTCCACGACCGCCATCCCGGAACTGCTCGGCGCCACGCCCACGGGCGAGCCCCAGGCCGAGATGTGGATGGGCGCCCACCCCGGGGCACCGTCCCGCCTCGACCGGGGCGCCGGCGAGCAGCCGCTCTCCGAGGTCATCGCCGCCGGCCCCGAGGCGGAACTCGGCGCGGCGGCCATGGCCAAGTTCGGCCCCCGGCTGCCGTTCCTCCTCAAGATCCTCGCGGCCGGCTCCCCGCTCTCCCTCCAGGTCCACCCCGACCTCGCACAGGCGAAACAGGGATACGAGGACGAGGAGCGCCGAGGCGTCCCGGTGGACGCCCCGCACCGCAACTACAAGGACGCCAACCACAAGCCCGAGCTCATCTGCGCGCTCACCCCCTTCGACGGGCTGTGCGGCTTCCGCGCCCCGGAGGAGGCCGCCGGGCTCCTCGCCGGGCTGGGCGTCGACTCGCTCAAGCCCTACGTCGACCTCCTGCGCGCCCACCCGGAGGAGGCCGCGCTGCGCGAGGTCCTGACGGCGGTGCTCGGCGCGGACCCGGACGGGATGACCGCCACGGTCACCGAGGCCGCCGCCGCGGCGGAACGGCTCGGCGGCGCCTACGCGCCGTACGCGTCGATCGCCCGGCACTACCCCGGTGACCCCGGTGTCATCGCGGCCATGCTGCTCAACTACGTACAACTCCAGCCCGGCGAGGCGCTCTTCCTCGGCGCGGGCGTCCCGCACGCCTATCTCAGCGGGCTCGGCGTCGAGATCATGGCCAACTCGGACAACGTCCTCCGCTGCGGTCTCACCCCCAAGCACGTGGACGTACCCGAACTGCTGCGCATCGTCCGCTTCGAGGCGACGGAGCCGGGCGTCCTGCGGCCGGAGGCGTCCGCCTCCGGCGAGGAGTTGTACGACACCCCCATCGACGAGTTCCGGCTGTCGCGCTACACGCTCGCCCCGGGCGCAGAGCCCCGCGACCTCACCCTCGCCACACCGCAGATCCTGCTCTGCACGGCGGGCACGCCCCGGGCCAACCAAATGGACCTCGCCCCCGGCGGTTCGGTCTTCGTCCCGGCGGGCGAGAAGGCCGAACTGTCCGGTACGGGTACGGTCTTCCGCGCCACAGTGGTGGCCTGAGCCGGCGGTCGCGAAGGCGGCTGCAACAATGTCCCGCCGTACCGCGGCGCCAGGGCCGCAGACCAAGGAAGGGACACCCACGCACCCATGAGCGCGTCCGGCGGAACCAAGGCGATCGTGGCGGCGCTCGGCGCCAACCTCGCCATCGCGGTAGCCAAGTTCGTGGCGTTCGCATTCAGCGGATCGTCGTCGATGCTCGCGGAAGGGGTGCACTCCCTCGCCGACTCGGGCAACCAGGGGCTGCTGCTCCTCGGCGGGAAGAAGGCGAAGCGCGAGGCGACCCCGCAACACCCCTTCGGCTACGGCCGCGAGCGCTACATCTACGCCTTCCTCGTCTCGATCGTGCTCTTCTCGGTCGGCGGCATGTTCGCGATCTACGAGGGCTACGAGAAGATCAAGCACCCGCACGAGATCGAGGCCTGGTACTGGCCGGTCGGGGTGCTCGTCTTCGCGATCATCGCGGAGTCCCTCTCCTTCCGTACGGCCATCAAGGAGTCCAACGCCACGCGCGGCACGCAGTCCTGGAAGGAGTTCATCCGCCGGGCCAAGGCCCCCGAGCTGCCCGTCGTGCTCCTGGAGGACTTCGGCGCGCTGGTCGGTCTCGTACTCGCGCTCGGCGGCGTGGGTGCGGCGCTGGCCACCGGCAACGGGATCTGGGACGGCATCGGCACGCTCTGCATCGGCATCCTCCTCATCGTCATCGCGCTGGTGCTCGCGGCCGAGACGAAGTCCCTGCTCCTCGGCGAGTCCGCGGGCGCGGAGGACGTCGAGAAGATCAAGACCGCGATCGTCGACGGCGATGTCGTGACCGGCATCATCCACATGCGCACGCTTCACCTCGGCCCCGAGGAACTGCTGGTCGCCGCCAAGATCGCGGTGGAACACGACGACACGGCCGGTGAGGTCGCCCAGGCGATCAACGCAGCCGAGTCCCGGATCCGCGAGGCCGTGCCGATCGCCCGCGTGATCTACCTGGAGCCGGATATCTACAGCGCGTCCGCGGCGGCGACAGGTACAAACCCGGCCAAGGACTGACCGCTTACGGATTTGACTGTGGGCCGCCGGTCGTACCGGTGTAGATTCGTGGCCAGAGCCAGACGTCGCTGCTGATGGCGGTCGGGCGGTCCGGGTACGGACCGGCCGAGGGAGAGAGGGCCTCCGACGGGCTGCGCCGCGAGTCCCCGGGCATTCGTATGCCCGTTGCCGCAGTGTCAGTACGTATCCACCCTCGACCCCGTTTACGAGGAGCAGCTCGCTATGACGACTGTCACCAACCGACAGGACTTCAAGGTCGCCGATCTCTCGCTCGCCGAGTTCGGCCGCAAGGAGATCACTCTCGCCGAGCACGAGATGCCCGGTCTGATGTCGATCCGCAAGGAATACGCCGAGACCCAGCCGCTGGCCGGTGCCCGCGTCACCGGCTCGCTGCACATGACCGTGCAGACCGCGGTCCTCATCGAGACGCTGGTGGCCCTCGGCGCCGAGGTCCGCTGGGCGTCCTGCAACATCTTCTCCACCCAGGACCACGCCGCCGCCGCCATCGCGGTCGGCCCCACCGGCACCCCGGACAACCCGCAGGGCGTCCCGGTCTTCGCCTGGAAGGGCGAGACGCTGGAGGAGTACTGGTGGTGCACGGAACAGGCTCTGACCTGGCCCAACACCCCCACCGGCGGCCCGAACATGATTCTGGACGACGGTGGCGACGCCACCCTCCTGGTCCACAAGGGCGTCGAGTTCGAGAAGGCCGGCGCGGCCCCCGACCCGGCCACCGCGGACAGCGAGGAGTACGGCTACATCCTCCGCCTGCTGAACCGCACCCTCTCCGAGAACCCGCAGAAGTGGACCCGCCTGGCGTCCGAGATCCGCGGTGTCACGGAGGAGACCACGACCGGTGTCCACCGTCTGTACGAGATGCAGCGTGATGGTGCCCTCCTCTTCCCGGCGATCAATGTCAATGACGCCGTCACCAAGTCCAAGTTCGACAACAAGTACGGCTGCCGCCACTCCCTGATCGACGGCATCAACCGCGCCACCGACGTCCTCATCGGCGGAAAGGTCGCGGTCGTCTTCGGTTACGGGGATGTCGGCAAGGGTTGTGCGGAGTCCCTCCGCGGCCAGGGCGCCCGCGTGATCATCACGGAGATCGACCCGATCTGCGCGCTCCAGGCGGCGATGGACGGCTACCAGGTCGCGACGCTCGACGATGTCGTCGGTATCGCCGACATCTTCGTCACCACGACGGGCAACAAGGACATCATCATGGCCTCGGACATGGCCAAGATGAAGCACCAGGCGATCGTCGGCAACATCGGTCACTTCGACAACGAGATCGACATGGCCGGCCTGGCGAAGATCGACGGCGTCGTCAAGGACGAGGTCAAGCCGCAGGTCCACACCTGGACCTTCCCCGACGGGAAGGTGCTCATCGTCCTCTCCGAGGGCCGCCTGCTGAACCTGGGCAACGCGACCGGCCACCCGTCCTTCGTGATGTCCAACTCGTTCGCGGACCAGACCCTGGCCCAGATCGAGCTGTTCACCAAGCAGGAGGAGTACCCGACCGATGTCTACGTGCTCCCCAAGCACCTGGACGAGAAGGTCGCCCGCCTCCACCTCGACGCGCTCGGTGTGAGGCTCACGACGCTCCGCCCGGAGCAGGCCGCGTACATCGGTGTCGAGGTCGAGGGCCCGTACAAGCCCGACCACTACCGCTACTGATCACTCCCCGCCCCACCCAGGGGCGGTCCCCGTCCTCACCCGCGGTACAGAACAGGCCCCCGCACCCCCGTGTCGGGGGCTTGTTCCGTACGCGTGGGGGTGGCGGGAAGGTGTCAGCCGCCGAGGACCCGAAGGACCCGGAAGCCCCCATGCCCCGCGGCCGTTATTCGCTCCATGATCCGCACGATCACACCCCTCTCGGTGACGAGCACTTCCACTGCGCGCCAGGTCCGTCCGGCTGGCGCTATGTCTCCCAGACCACCACTCCCTCCGGCGACCACGCGGGCTCCGTCGATCTGGCCCTCGACGAACTCGGCCGCCCCATCCGTCTCCAACTGCACGCCGCGAGCTGGGAGATCCGTGGCGCCGCTCTCGACGGCGTCACCTGGGTCCGTACCGACCCGACCGGAACCCATGCCACGGAAGGCAATGTCCGCGCCCACGCCTTCACCGGCACCTCTCCCGCGTTTCTCGTAGCGACCGCACGGCTTCTGCGTCTCACCTCCGGTTCCCCCGCGACACGGGTACGCCTCGTGGCTTTCACGCACCCCGTACTGGCACCCCGGACCGTGGATCAGTCCTGGGCGCTGATGAACAGTGAAGCGCATGCCACTGACAACGGGCCCCTGATCGTGGACGAGTACCAGGTCAACGCCCTGGACACGGGGGAGCGGCACACGATCCACCTCGCCGGTGACGTGGTGCTCTCGGCCCCCGGCATCGAACTCGAAGACCTCGAATCCCCGCCGTCGGCCCTGTCCTGACGGAGCGCCGCCTACGCGGGCGGCGCGAACCCCGTGGCGGGCGGCGGCGATCCGGCATCCGGCGCGGTCACCGGAGCCACCGGGGAGCCGGCCGCCGGAACATCCGCCGGGCTCGCGGCGGTTACGGAACCGGCGACCGATACGGAACCGGCGACCGGGGAGGGAACGGCGACCGGGGCCGCGGGAGCCGTGAGGGTCCGCCGCGCGTCCCTGGTCTGCCGCTCGTTCATCACCGCCGCCAGATAGGCGCCCGCAGGCACCCCTGCGGCACGGGAGCCCCCGTACGGGCCGTCAGATCACCAGCGAGC
Organism: Streptomyces sp. NPDC088554; assembly: GCF_044752945.1. NCBI lineage: Bacteria > Bacillati > Actinomycetota > Actinomycetes > Kitasatosporales > Streptomycetaceae > Streptomyces > Streptomyces sp. NPDC088554. Next base: position 307,790 of record NZ_JBIVMF010000005.1, read on the forward strand.
TGTTCCGCCATCGCCTGGCTCACGGCCGAGTCCAGCTGTCCCATGCGCGTCAGGTATTGACGTATCGCGAGCCACAGGCCGTCCGGCACTGCGGACAGGTCCAGCTCCGCGAACCGCCCGACGAGCCAGGGCGGCGGCGCCGGGACCGTGGCCATGTTCGGCGCCGGAATCCGTTCCCGTACCACCAGAGTTCCCGCGAAGACGTCCCCGATCCGCCGCCCCCGCGCCGACACCAGCGACGCGATACAGGCGACCCCGAGGGACATCATGATCTCCACCACCGAGAGCGCCCCGCGTACGAGCGCGTGCCGGAACCGGATGGGCCCGCCGTCGTCCCGTACGACTCGCAGCCCACACGCCAGTTTCCCCAGCGAACGCCCGTGGCTGAGGGTCTCCACCACGATCGGGCCACCCACCAGCACCAGCAGGAACGTCGCGACGGACAGCGCCATGGAAGCCGCGTCGTCCAGCGAGTCAGTCGCCACGGCCAGACCGACCGACACCAGCAGATAGACCGACCAGACCATCACGAGATCGATCGCCAGCGCGAGCGCCCGACTCGGCAGCCGCGCCGGGCGCAGCCCCAGCACGACCGCGTCGCCCGTCACAAGCTCGTCCACCGGTGCCCACCTTTCGCCGATCTTCCACGCCCCGGGAAAACCTCGGTCTGCCAAGCTGGCCCAGCGCGCCGCAGTAATACGGACCGTACGCACCCAGTGCCTGGAGCAGCAGCCGGTCATGGATCTCGATGTCTTCGTGACAGCCCACCGTGCAGAGTGGGACCGCCTGGACATCTCCTGAGCCGAGGCCGTCGCCTCAGCGGCGCCGAGGCCGACGAGCTCGTCACCCTCTACCAACGCACGGCCACGCATCTCTCCCTGATCCAGTCGAGCGCTCCCGACCCCATGCTCACCACGCGCCTCACCCAGCTGGTGGCCCGTGCCCGTGCCCGCGCCACGGTCACCGGCGCCCGCCGCGCCGGCTGGCGCGACGCCGCGAGCTTCCTGACGGCGGGATTCCCCTCGGCCGTCTACCGCTCCAGGCGCTGGTGGATCCCGACCGCGCTGCTCTCCACGCTTCTCGCCGCCGTCATCGGCTGGTGGATAGGCGCCCACCCCGAGATCCAGTCCGCGATCGCCGCCCCCGAGGACCTGCGCCGGATGACGCGACCCGGCGGCGCGTACGAGACGTACTACTCAAGCCACCCGGCGGCGTCCTTCGCGGCCCAGGTCTGGACGAACAACGCCCAGGCCGCCGCCATGTGCCTGGTTCTGGGGGCCTTTCTCTGCCTCCCGGTGATCTGGATCCTCTTCGTCAACGTGCTCAACCTGGGAGTCGGCATCGGACTGATGTCATCGGCCGGCCGCCTCGACACCTTCCTCGTCCTGATCCTTCCCCACGGCCTGCTCGAACTGACCGCGGTCTTCGTCGTCGCGGGTACGGGACTGCGCCTGGGCTGGACCGTCATCGACCCGGGTCCGTACAGCCGCCGCGCAGCCCTGGCCCAACAGGGCCGCGCCGCGCTCGGAATGGCGCTCGGCCTGGCGCTGGTCCTCTTCGTCTCAGGGCTGATCGAAGGCTTCGTCACCCCGTCCGGCCTGCCCACATGGGCCCGTATCGGCATAGGGGTCGGCGCCGAGCTGACCTTCCTCACGTACGTCTACATCCTCGGCGGCCGAGCCGCCCGCGCCGGCCAGACGGGAGACCTCGAAGCCACGGACCGCAGCGCCGAACTTCCCGTCGCAGCCTGATGTGCGCTTGGCGTCCCCGACCTGTTAGTCTCCTCTTCGCCCCACAAAGACCGTTGACACGGTTGGCGTGGGGAGGTAGATTTAGACAGTTGCCTCGAAACTGGACAAGATTCGAGTGCGGTAGTTAACATCTACGGGGTTCCCAATGGAAGCCAATTTCCTGCGGAGCCCATTCGATTCGACATTCAGACAGCCAGGACCGATTCGATCGGCCCTAATGCTTCTGGTAAAGTCGATTCCAGCCGAAAGGCAAAAGGCCAATCCAAAGGCCATCGGAATTCTTGAGGCAGAACACGCCGAGTGAGTCTGGTAGAGTCGGAACCGCTGGAAAGGGAAAGCGCGAAAGCGAAGAACTGGAAAGCAAGCCCCGCTCCGACGGGGAATCGGACACGAAAGAGTCTGATAGAG